>CAZNFI010000082.1:0-13218 GCA_964572185.1 uncultured Pseudomonadales bacterium | reverse complement strand
TACTTCTGTGCCTGGAACGCCAACAAGCGCAGCCTGGCGCTCAACCTGCGCAGCCGCAGAGGCCGCGAGATGCTGCTGGAACTGGCGCCGAAATTCGATGTCTTCATCGAGAACTACGGCCCCGGCGTCATCGAGCGCCTGAACATCGGCTACGACGTGTTCAGGGCGGTCAACCCGGGAATCATCTACGCCCGTATCAAGGGTTTCGGCGTCGAAGGCCCTTATTCCGGGTTCCGCTGCATGGACATGGTGGCCCAGGCGGCAGCCGGCGCCTTCTCGGTCACCGGGGAGGCTGACGGCCCGCCGATGATGCCGGGCACCACCACCGGCGATTCCGGCACCGGTGTGCAGGCCGCCATGGCGATCCTGGCCGCCTACGTTCAGAAACAGCGCACCGGCAGCGGCCAGCAAGTGGAACTGTCGATGCAGGAGGCGGTGACCTACTACGTGCGTACCCGCACCTACCTGGACTCCGGGTGGGACAGGCGCCCGACGCCGCGTACCGGCAACGCCGGCGGCATGCCGCCGGTAAACCTCTATCCCTGCAAGCCGTTCGGCGCCAACGATTACATCTACCTGATGCCGGCGAACGACAACCACTGGGACGGGCTGTGCGCGGCCATGGACCGTGGCGACCTGCTGGTCGACCCGCGTTTTGCCGATGCACGCTCCCGGCTCAAGCACGGCGCGGCGCTGTACGAGGAGATCCGCAACTGGACCGGGCAGCGCACCAAGTACGAGGCGATGGAAGCCATAGCCGGCGCCGGCGTGCCCTGCTCGGCCTGCCTCGATACGGCGGAACTGCACCACGACCGGCACCTTGCCGAGCGTGGCTTCGTGCATGAGATGCAGCTGCCGGTGCACGGTACGGTGCCGATGCTCGGCTTCGCGCCGCGGCTGTCGGAATCGAGCGTGGACATGGTGCGCCCGCCCCGTCTCGGGGAGCACACCGACGAGGTGCTCGCCGCCGATCTCGGCCTGAGCGGGACTGACCTGAGCGCGCTGCGTGAACAAGGTGTCATAGGCGACCCCGCGCGTTTCACGTAATCGCGGCGGCCTGGTTGAACAAATGCGGGCTAGGAGCGTGCCAACGGCGTTGCGGGTTCCGGACTGTCGGGTTCGTCAAGGCAGCCCGGTGCCCGCTGCAAGCGCTTCCTTCAGCGGCCCGAGGTGCCGGTCGAAGCGCTTCCAGGCGGCTACCGCATCCGCGTAAATCGGCTCCCGCACCTGGCTGGCGCTCGGTGTCTTGACCAG
This sequence comes from uncultured Pseudomonadales bacterium, assembly GCA_964572185.1. GTDB lineage: Bacteria > Pseudomonadota > Gammaproteobacteria > Pseudomonadales > Azotimanducaceae > Azophilus. The sequence goes on along the minus strand of CAZNFI010000082.1, from coordinate 11,964 downwards.
GCGGCGGGTCTGGTGAAACGCCAGCACCTCCGGTTCGAAGGGAAGTTGCAGGAATTCCAGCAGGCGCCGGCTCTGGCGTTCCAGGTCTGCCACGGTGTCCTCGTAGCGGACCTCCAGAATTCTGCGAGGGAACAGCGACTTCCAGCGTTCGACCAGGCTCCGGTGGCGCCGGTAGTACTGGCCGAGCGCGGTCAGCGAATGGGCGTAGGTCTGCTTGTCGTCGAACGGTATGCGGTGGATGGCCCAGCAGTTGGCGATGGGCTCGCGGTGGCAATAGATGAAGCGCGCCCCGGGCAGGGCGATGCCAAGCAGGCCGATGTACTGGAAATTGAGCGGCGTCTTGTCCACCACGTATCGCGCCGCCAGATTGTCGGTGGAGTGTCGCGACAGGTAGTACTCGCCCAGTTCCCTGAATTGTGCCGCGCTCAGAAGATCGAGGTTGTCGGGAAACTGCTGTCCGGTCAGGTCGCGCACCCGGTGTGCGGTGTCGTAGGCATAGCTCAGCTCGCCGGCGCCGGCGATGGCGCTGTGGCTTGCCAGGATCTGTTCGGTGAGGCTGGTTCCGGAGCGCGGCATGCCCACCACGAACACCGGCCGGGGGTCCTCACAGCCGCAATGGCGGCCGACTCGCGCTACCGCGGATGCGGCGCGTTCGAACAGGGCGTCGATGTATTCGGCGGTCTCGATGTCGTCGTAGGGACGAGCCTCGGCCTTTACGGCGTTTCCCTCGGCGACAAAGGCGTAGGCCTCGTCGTACTCGCCGCGTTGCTCCAGCGCCCGGGCCAGGCCGAAGGCGAGATACATGCGGTTGTTGCGGGACAGGTCCGGCAACTGCCATGCCGAGCGCATCGCCGCAAGCTCCGCATCGGTGCCGTTGCGGCCGTTGATCTGGGCGAGCTGGTAGTGGGCGATTCCCATTTCCGGCGCCGTATCGATGGCTGCCTGGAAATGGCTCGCGGCGCTCGACCGGTCGCCCATCTGCTCGTGCAGCACGCCAAGAACGTGATGCGCCTCCGGGTTGCGTGGCTCCAGCCGCAAGGCCTGGCGCAGCGTGTCGAGGGCTTGCCGGGGCGCTTCCATGTCGCGCTGCACCCGGGCCATGTTGATCAGGGCGGCGACGTACCTGGGGCTGAGTTCGGTCGCCTTGCGGTAATGCTCCAGGGCTTCGCCGTACCTGGCCTCGGCCAGCAGTATGTCGCCCTTGTTGTTCCAGGCCTGGGCGAGCCCGGGGTCGAGCTGCAGGGCCCGGTCGACGGCGCGAAGCCCCTGTTCGCGCCGGTCGCACTCGTTCATCGCCGCCGCCAGATTGCTCCAGCACTCGGCGAACGACGGCTGCAGTTGCAGCGCCTGCCGGTAGCTGGCCGCCGCCTCCCGTGGCCGGTCGAGCAGGCGCAGCACATTGCCGAGGTTGTTGTGCGCCACCGGGTTGCCCGGATTCAGGCGCAGCGACTCCCGGAAGTGCTTTACCGCCTGGCGGGCCTTGCCGGTGTCCTTGTAGGCCAGGGCGAGATTGGCGTGGGCGTCCGGGTCGTTGCCGTCTACCGCCAGCGCGCGTGAAATGTACCCTATGGCCTCATCGGGCCGGTTTGCGTTCACGCGCAGCATGCCGAGCAGGTTGAGCGCATGCACGTTTTCCGGGTCTCGTCTGAGAACGCCGCGGTAGAGCTTTTCCGCCTTGGCGAGGTTGCCCGCCTGCTGCGCCTGATACCCCTTTTCCAGTGCCTGAACGATCGCTTGCAGCATGTCGCCTATGTACCCCGATTCGCGGTGTCGCGCCACCCCGGCATCGCACCCTGCCCGGCTGGTCTGCCGTCTGCGGTTGCCCGGGCGGAGCGCAGGATCGGCGAATTACCGAGAGGCATGCACTGGAACATGACTGTCGAGAAAAACAAAGCCCCGCGGGGCGGGGCTTTGCAGGTGTTGTGCGACTCCCGGGGAATCAGAAATCCCAGGCCACCCGCACCCCCCAGGTGCGCGGATTGTTGAAGTCGGCCACGGCGCGGCCCTGGCTGAACTGGTCGCCGCCGATCTGCACGGTCTTGTCGGTGGCGTTGAGCACATAGGCCTGAATGGTCAGCGGCGATTGCGTCGACCGCCAGGTGGCGCGCAGGTCCATGGTCAGGTAGGCGTCCTGTTTGGTGAAGAAGTACTCGATGTTGGTGGTCTTGTAGTTGTCCGAGTGGTACAGGTAGACGCCCGGCTCGATCTGGCCCATGCCGGCCAGGTCGAACAGGTAGCTGACGTCCAGCGCCATGGTATAGCTGGGCGAGAACCGCGCCTTCTTGCCGTCCAGGATGTACACCTGCGAGCAGGTGTGGTCGCAGGGGTCGGTGGTGACGATCTGCTGGTCGCCGCCGCTGCGGAACACCCGGTTCAACACCGAGCGGCCGAACTCGTCGAGCTCGGAATCGTTGATGGCCAGCCCGGCCATGACGTTCAGGCGCTCGTTGGGCGTCCAGCGCAGTTCCGCTTCGAGGCCCTTGGACTGCATGGTGCCGGCGACGGTGCCCACGGCGACGATGGTCTGGCCCTGGGCCACGAACGACGATGTGGTCAAGCCCTTGTAGTCGTTGTAATAGGCCGCCAGGTTCAGGCGCATGGTGCCGTCGAGCAGGGTGCTCTTCAGGCCCGCCTCGTAGGCGTCGACCTCGTTGGGGTCGGTGAGGTCGGTGGAGCCGCCGCCTTCGATCGAACCGGCGATGTAGCCGGTGGCCGCGGAGGCGTACACCATGGTGTTGTCGCCGATGTCGTACTGCGCGGCCACCTTCCAGTCGGTGTGCGAGGCCTTGCCGGTGTTGCGGCCGTCGATGCTGGCCTGGGTGTCCACGAATTCCGGCCAGTCGGCGAAGCGGCTGCCGGGATCGGTGAGGTGCGCATCGACATAGCCGGCGGCCCAGCCGTGCACGCTCGGGCCCCAGTCGACGTACCGGTTGTAGAACTGGCGCTTGTCCGTGGACCGGCGCACCCCCGCGGTGACCCGCAGCCGGTCGGTCAGCGAGTACTCGGCCTGGCCGTAGATGGCCGTCGACTTGGTGCCGCCGTTGCCCTGGTAGAGCCAGTGCCCCCAGGTCACGTTCTGCGGCGCCGACGCATCGGTGTAGCCCCAGACGAACTCGCTGGACGTGTCGCCGTCGCCGGAATCGTCGTAGTAGAAATAGCCCAGCGTCCACTGCAGCGGCCCGTCGCCGGTGGAGGTGAGGTTGAGGTCGGTCTGCCAGGCCTTGGAGTTGACCCGCTGGCCGGCGGCCAGGCCGCATGAGGGCCCGCCCCAGCACTGCGCCCAGTAGCTCGGCCCGGTGGCCGCGGGCGGCGCCACGCCCGGGTTGCGCTCTGCCCAGCCGGTGGGGTTGGGCGAGAAATCCGAGTCGGTCAGGCGGAATTCCTCGTAGTCGAAGTAACCCACGTTGGCGCGAATGGCGACCGGGCCGACATCCCAGTTGACCAGGGCGCTGAACGAGGTTTCCTCGATATCACGCATGGGCGTGAAGTCGCTGCTGATGCGATACACGCCGGGCGTGATCGAGGCGGCCGGGTCTACCCCGAAGGTACCCGCCTGATTGCGCCCGCCGGTTGCCGGCCAACTGTCGTTCTCGGTGCCCGGAATGCGGCCCTGGCGGGGTTGCATGACGCCGTTTATGCCGTCGGTGAGGCCGGTTTGCGGGTTGACCGGAATGCCGAGGATGACGCCCGCGTAATCGGCGTTGCCGTTGGATTCGTCGTTCCAGTAGGTGGCGGAAAAGGTGATGTCGAAGCTGTCGGTGGGCTCGAAGCTCAGTTGCGCCCGGCCGTAGACGTTGTCGTCGTCGCGCATGCCGCCGTCGTCGTTGTAGACGTTCTTGATCATCGGGTCGCGGAAGGTGTCGCTGGCGGTGATGCGAAACGCCACGACATCGCTCAACGGCACGTTCAGGAAACCTTCGAGGCGCCGGTAGGAGTAGTTGCCCAGGGTGACCGCCGCGCCGAAATCGAATTCCGCGGTGTCGGGCTTCCTGGCGATGATGTTGGCCAGGCCGCCGAAGGTGTTGCGGCCGAACAGGGTTCCCTGGGGCCCGCGCAGCAGTTCCACCCGCTCGACATCGAGCCAGCTTGCCAGGGCCTGCCCGTAGCGCGGCCGGTACAGGCCGTCCACGTAGATCGGCACGGCCACGTCGTTGGTGCCCGCCGTGCCGGCGCCGCGCACGATGATCGACGGGTCGGCGCCCACGTAGCGCACCTTCAGGCCCGGCACCACCTTGTCGAGGTCGAGCACGTTCACCATCTGCAGGTCGGTTATCATGTCGCCGCTGATGGCGGTGACGGCCACGGCCAGATCCTGCACGCTGCTCTCGCGCTTGGTGGCGGTGACGATCACTTCCTCGATAAAGCCCGTGCCCGTGCCCTGTTCGGCCCAGGAGGGGGTGGCCAGCGCCGTGGCGACGGCGGCCGCCAATGCGGAAATCGGTACCGGTGGTTTAACTGCGTTGCCAGGTTTCATCGATCGAATCTCTCCATGACTCTCAAGTGACAGGTGCCCCGCGGAAGCTGCCAATATACGCGCATTGTACTTCGAATGTAAGGTTTTCAGTGAAGCCGATGCTAATGCCGACTCGTTTCCTAATATCAAATAAAATCAAATAATTAAAACTAATTTGAGGCCCCTGACGGGATCGCGTCCGTGGCTGGGCACAGACTCCAGGCAGGACGATTCGGCGATTATAGGGATTTTGATATGACTTCGCAGTACGCCTCAGGCGCGATCAGGGGGTGAAAGCACGGGGCGCCGCGCCCCATCGCAGATTCGCTGGCGACGCCCCGAAACCGGTGATCGCCGCCGCGATGGCAGTGCGGCGCGCAGGCGTGCGTGCGCCGGCAAAATGCGTTTGCCGGGGGCCAGGCGATGCCGGTCGGAAGATTCGCCAGGTTCGCCGCGGCGCAGGCTCGCGCTCGGAAAGGCGTCCCGATCCAACTTGACCGCGGCTTGCATTCGAAGTTAATTTGCGCCGCCGACAAGGACAGCACTTCATGGCCGACACCCCTGCCGCTTCCTCCTGGTCGCGGGATGAACTCGCCGCACGGCTGGTGCGCTACCAAGACCTGATCCCGTGCACGACGGCGTTCGTGGATACCCGCACCCCGGGCAGCGACCGCAAGGAGAACTTCACCATCATCGGCCCGGGGGTATCCGAAAGCCCCGACCAGCACGTGCACCTGGACATCGCCCACGGGTTCAATATCGGCGGCGCCCGCCAGCCCCCGCACTGCACCAACTCCCAGCACAGCCACGACACCGCGGAAGTGTTCGTCGTGCATTCCGGCCGCTGGGCCTTCTACCTCGGGGAGAATGCGGACGGCGCCCGGGTGGAACTGGCGCCCGGCGACACGATATCCATTCCGATTCATGTGTTTCGCGGCTTCGAGAACATCGGCGGCGATGTGGGCTTCATGTTTGCCGTACTGGGCGGCGACGATCCCGGCCGGGTGACCTGGGCGCCCTATGTATTCGAAGCGGCGAAACGCAACGGGCTGGTGCTGCTGGAAAACGGCAGCCTGGTGGACCTCGTTCGGGGCCAGTCGGTTCCCGACGGTGTGGCGGAAATGCTGCCCACCACTGCGGAAGACGCAGCCCGATTTCGGCAACTCGACGACCGGGGGTTGCGCGCCTGCGTGGTCGCCGCGGCGGAGTCGGCCCCGGCCCGCCGATCTCTGTTGACGGCTCACGGCATCGCCGAGGTGCCGATCATCGGCGGCGGCCGGCACGACGGCATGCCGGCGGGCAAACTCGATTGGCCGCACGGCTTCCAGTTGCGCAAGCTGGTGCTGCAACCCGGCGCTCAGACCGTCGTGCATGTGCGACCGCAGGAAGAGGTGCTGCTCATGCACGGGGGCTTGCTGACGCTTACCGTGGACGGTTGCGACTTCGACCTCGGGCCGGGCGATGTGATGTCGGTTCCCGTGGGCCGGGCGCGTCGCTACCTCAATCCCGGCAATGACGCTTGCGAACTGTATGTGGTCGACGGCGGCGAGTCTCCATCGGGAACCCGGCTAGCCGCCTGAAGGCCGCGTGCATCCCGATAGCCGGTCGCAAACTGAAGTTCACGCCGCGCGTCGGCGCGCGGTCGTTCCCTGCTCGCGTTGCGTTTGTCGAACGATGCATCGCCGTGTCGGTTTCCGGGTGTCGATGGGCCTGTGTTCCGCCCGCCGCATGGGGGGAGGTGGTCACCGGACAGGGTGCTAAAATGCCGGTGGTTGAGTTTTGCCCGGTGCATCCGCACCCGAGCGGTGCCTGTCAAAGGAGACTACGGTGCTCACCCGTATTGAAGCGCATGGCTTCAAGAACTTGGTCGACTTCTCCCTCGACTTCGGCCCGTACACCTGCATAGCGGGTGTCAACGGAGTCGGAAAATCCAATATCTTCGATGCCATCCGTTTTCTTTCGCTGCTCGCGGATCGCACCATCAACGAGGCGGCATTGCAGATTCGCGGCACCGGCGACGACACCGGAGAGATCGCCGACCTGTTTTATGCCGCCAACGGCAATCGCATGGACCGGATCACGCTGGCCGCGGAGATGATCGTGGACCGGGAGGCGGTCGATGAATTCGGACGCCCCGGGGAAGCCTCGTCCACTTTCCTCCGCTATGAAGTTGCCTTCAGGCACGAGCCGCGGCGCGCGGTTGTCGGCCCATTGGGGGGCCTGGTGCTCGAGCACGAGGCGCTCGGCTACGTTCCCTCCGGACGGGCGGCCCGGAAGTTGCAATTTCCCCACTCGAAGAAGAAGTTTCGCAGCAGCGTCGTAGTCAACCGGCGCCGCGGTTTCGGCTACATCTCCACGCGGCAGGAAGATGGTGATGGAACGGCTACCATCGTCGTACACCAGGATGGCGCATCCTCCGGTCGCGCGCGCCTGGCTGCGCCGGCAGCACGTGCCCGGCGGACCGTTATCGGTACCGAGAATACCGCCGCCACGCCCACCATTCTGGCGGCTCGCCGTGAAATGCAACGCTGGCGGGTCCTGGCGTTGGAGCCCTCGGCCATGCGCAGGCCCGACAGATTCACGCAACCGCCGGGCATCGGCACTGACGGCGGCCACATTCCGGTCACGCTGCACCATCTTGAAGCCAGTGCCGAAGAAGCCGGGGAGGATTTTCTGGGCAGCATCGTCAGCAGGCTCTCGGGGCTGGTGCCGGTGCGGTCGGTGAAAGTGCTCAGCGATGCGGTTCGACAGCGCTACTCGCTGGAGGTGGAGGAGAGCTCCGGGGTTCGCCTGCGAGCCCATTCGATTTCAGATGGCACACTGCGTTTCCTGGCGCTTTCGGCAATCGCGGACGCCCCCGATACCGGGGGCCTTTACTGCATGGAAGAACCCGAAAACGGAATCCACCCGGGCAAACTCGAATCCATGCACCGCCTGCTGCAGGACATGGCGGTCGATGCCGAAGAACCGGTCGCGAGCGACAACCCGCTTCGCCAGGTGATCGTGGCAACCCACTCTCCCTACTTCGTGCAGATACAGCGCGAAGACGAACTCGTTCTTGCCAGGAACCCGGCCGCGAGGTCATCGGCAGGCAAGGCGATTCATCCCCTCAGGTGCCACCCGATGCTGGGGTCCTGGCGAGACCGGGCAAATCGCCGGATTGACGGAGGCCCGCGCGGCGTAGGGAAACTCGAACTCCAGTCTTATCTGGCGCCGCCCGAGAACACGCAGTTGACACTACCCCTGTAGCCTGGGCGACAGAGAGCCGTGCGCGGCCTGCGGCAACCGGCATGGGCACGGCTTGCGCAATTCCCGGCCACCGGGCGTGCGCGGCACCGGGTTCCGCCTGGCGCAGCGTTCGCCCCGACCTGAAAAAGCCGTTGGCACAATCATGCCCGGCCAGTCTGAACACCGGACGGGACGATTGGCAGGGTGCCGCCGATTGCCGGGTGCTTGCCCACATGCACAGCGCCGACGGGTGACCGTCCGCATTGTGACAATCGTCAGAGCGTCAGCCGCGGCGAACCGCGCAGGTGTTGCAGTCGTGCGAAAACGTCGGTGCCCAGTTGCCGCAGCACGTCGATGACATCGAGCGGAACCCAGTTTTCCGCCAGCAGGCCGTTCTCCGAGCGGTAGAAGTCCATCACCCGCATGCGTACCGGCTTTCCGGTGGCGGCCAGCCCCAGCCAGCCATCGCCCCGGTGCGTGCCGACCACGCTGGGCCAGCCGCCGGTCACCACGTAGGGCCCGTCGCCGAAGCAGACGTAGTGCCCGGCACCGGTGCGGTCGGGGAAGGCGATGAGAAACGGAATCTGGTGATGCGCCTGGTAGCCGCGCATGCCGCGGCAGGCGCCGATGCCCGAGGGCCCGTACCACATGAAATGCTCGGCCCAGTATTTCGCCTGGTCCATGGTGTCGAGATTGACGCCGTCGAAGTCGAACAGGGCCTGGTGCATGCCGAGCACCGCCTGCAGCGCCGCTTTCCCGGCGGATGCGTCTGCCTCCGACAGGCGCAGGCCGTCACCGGTTGCCGGGCCCGGCCACATGCCTTCGGCGCCCAGGCTCGGCGGCAACGGCCACACGCCGGCCTGGCGCATGAGATCGAGCACATCGATCAGCGCGTGGGTGTGGGCGATCTTGCCGTCGACGTACTGGTGTACCTCGCCATAGCGCAGGTGCACCACCCCGTGGGTGGCTGGTATGCCCAGCCAGTCTTCGGTGAAGGTGGCCTGGTAGTGGCCCAGTGCCGCGACCCGGTCGGCGCCCTGGTAAGCGCCGCCGAGCAGCATGCCGTCGCGGCGCTCCATGTCGGGAAACGCCCGGCGCATGCCCCGCCAGACCTGCTCGATGGCGGCGATGCCCTGCATTTCGTTCAGCGGATGCGAGCCGAACCAGCGGGCATCGGCGTGGTAAGTGCGTGCCAGCACGGACCCCAGGCGCTGTTCCGGTGCGGCCGCCAGTTCCCGCAGGGAATGGTAGGCGCGCCGCTTGTTGGCCAGATGAATGCTCACCTCACGCATTGCACAACGCGCCGTCGCAGAGAGAAACCGGCACGCTTGCGGTGGCGCTTGGGGTCATTGAATTGCCGGGGCAGGCGAATCCGGGAACAACGACTATCATTACGGGGGTTCGCATCAAAATGGCCGGCGACTATGGCGCGCTTGCGCGCCGATCGTCAACTGCGTGGCGCGGGCGAACATGCGATGCGGCCGCAGTGGACCGCCGCGCGGGCAGGCTCGGCACTATCTGAGAGTTGGCATTCCGAATACAGTAGGCCTCCGCAACGGCGCCGGACTTCCTGACGATGAGCAGCAGCGCAGCACCACCCACCGGCGCCTACGGGCCCGATTCCGACATTGTCGATTTCATTCTCGGAATCACCTTCGAAATCTGGGAACAGCGCGGCATCGAGCTGATCCACGGCTACTACGCGCCCGATGTCGAGGTATTCGGCCTGGAAGGCCGCATCCACGGCGCACAGGCCATGGTGGACGGCACGCGGGCCACCCTGCAAGCGTTTCCCGACCGGCTGCTGATCGGCGACAACGTCGTCTGGTCCGGTGACCGGGAGAACGGCTTCTATTCCTCGCACCGGATCACCAGCCCGATGACCAATCTCGGGCCGAGTGCCTTCGGGGCGGCGACCGGCCGGCGCGTGACCGTCACCAACATCGCCGACTGCGTGGTCGAGAACGGCGTCATCACCCGGGAGTGGCTGCTGCGCGACAACCTCGCCCTGGTGCGCCAGTTGGGGTTCGATGAACGGCAGGCGGCGCGTCGGCTGGCGGCCGGCCAGGACAAGGAGAGCCGCGATTGGCTGCGCGCGCAGACACTCCGGGTGCGCCGGGGAGCGACCGCCGCGGCCACACCCGAACGGCACATTGCCGGGCAATCGGCGGGCGCGGGTCGACCGGGCCCGATGCGCGCGGCCGTTGCAGACCGGCATTCCGCCCCGGGGGCGTGCGCGCCGCCGGACCGTGCCCCAGCGGCCACGGCATTCGATGCGGATGCCTTTGCGGGTGGTTTGCTCACCGCGCTCTGGGACGAGCGGGCGACCGAAAAAGCGCAGCACTGTTACGCGCCCTACGCCGTCATGCACAGGTCTCCGATAGAGCGCCATTCGGGGCGCGAGGCGGTAATCGCCCACTACGCGGGCCTGAACCGGGCTTTCGGCAATCCCCGTGTATCCCTCGACCACGTCGCCTGCCAGCCCTTCGGCAGCAACGGTTGGGACGTCGCCGCCCGCTGGAGCCTGGCCGGTGAACATGCCGGCGCCTTCGCCGGGGTGGCCGCCACCGGCAACCCGGTGTTCGTCCTTGGCGTGAGCCACTGGCGGGTGGTCGCCGAGCGGGTTGCCGCCGAGTGGACGGTGTTCGACCAGCTCGCCGTGCTCGGCCAGCTGCTCGGCTGATCGACGCCCGTCGGCTACCGCTGCGCGGCCGGACTCACAGGACTCGAGCCGGCGCTGGGAGACAGCACGATTGACGACAATCTTTACGAGAACTACAACAGGCTCTTCGAACGGCCCGCCGAGGCTCGAACCGGTTGCGGTACGAATTGAATAGCGCTTCCGGGCAGTTCCAGCGGCCTTGAGGTTTGCAGATGAGTGGCACTTTCGATCAACCTCGACAAGTTGCGGAGCAACCTGAGCGCATTGCCGCAGGCGACGCGCCCAGACCTGCCGCGGTATTTCTCACTGGAGTGCTGCTGCTGACAGTCGTCAGTTCGGTAACGCGAGCTGAGGGCGGGTCGATGGCGCCAGACTCGGATTCCGGCGCGCCGATATCAATCCAGTTCCTGACAGGTCGCGAATACCACGCATCGCTCGAAATAGCGCGCAAGCTCGGCGATTTCGAGGGCTACAGTTCCCATGCCGTGGAGTGGGACTCGGACGGGCTCCGGCTTTCGGCGCTGATGAACGTACCCGCCTCGCCGGCTCCGCCGGACGGCTACCCGATGCTGATCATGAATCACGGCAATGCCGGTAACGAGTGGGCGGCATTCAAGGATTTCTACAGCTCCGATCAGGACTCGGCGCCGTATCGGGAGCGGGTATCGAGCTGGCCCGTCGTCCGGTTTGCCCGGGAAGGGTTCGTGGTGCTCTTCCCAGACTACCGCGGGCACGGCTATTCGGAGACAAACGGACAACGCAGCGGCTTCTGGCAGCTTGATCGCCACGGCAACAGGATCCGCAACAACGCCGGCGCATTCGTGCCCCGCGTCATGGACAACGATGGCTTGAGATTCAACGGCTGGCTGTACACCGCTTACTACACGATCGATGTGCTGAACCTGGTCGCCGCGCTGTCGTCCATCGAAAACCCGCCCGAAGGCCTTGCCGTCGACCACGACAACCTGTTCATGTGGGGCCGGTCACTGGGAGGCGATGTGACCGCCAGGGCGCTCACGGTCAGCGACCGGATAACCGCCGCGTCGCTGTGGGTGCCGGCGACGACGTCACTTTGGGATCAGGCGCACCACTATCAGTACGATTCGCCCTGCTGCGCCGACGGCTTCAGCATGGAAGTGCTGTTCGTGGAGCTGCAAACCTACAACGCGGCGTACAACACGGATCTCGTCGCCCGGGACCTGAACCCGAGCAATTTCATCGACCAGGTGAACAACCCCGTCATGATTCAGGTAACGATCGGCGATACCGGCGTGCGGTCGGCCTGGGGCATCGAGTACCACTACCAATTGTCCGAACACGGCGTGCCGACCGAGCTTCGCGTGCATCCCGGCACCGCTCACGTGTTTTCCGGCGACTTGCTCGAGCGGGCGATACAGGCCGACCTGGCATTTTTCCGGTCACACATGCGCTGATGCAGCGGCGTGAGCCGCCCCGGCCCTGGCAGGTTTCTCATCCGAGTACCATGCATATGCTTGTTTCCCACCCTCCTGTAGAGGTGGCCCCAATTCCATGAACAACTCGGCAGCAGTTTCAGGGTACTGAAAGCGTCCCGCGCGTGGGCCTCGTCGATGGTGAGCGCCAGTGCGGAGAGACGTTCCAG
>CAZNFI010000081.1:0-13220 GCA_964572185.1 uncultured Pseudomonadales bacterium | reverse complement strand
TACGCAGGGCATATCAGAACTCACTGTCGAGATACTGGCAGCGGTACTGGCGGTCGTTCTCGTGGTCGCCTCGGTAGGCGTCACCATTCACTTTCAGGCCAAGTCGGAGACCGAACGCGAGTTTCGTGTAAAACTTTTCGAAGAGAAACTGAAAATATATGTCGGGCTATTGGAATGCATCACCAAGGCAGACGATGATGTCAACATCGATCTGAATGAAATGAACGACATTCGAAACCGCGCAAGGGTGGCCGCGCTGGTCGGCGGCGAACCACTATTGAAAGTGCTTGCTCCATTCGTTCACACCGTAGTCGATCGAGGGAAGTTGCCAGATCCTGCCGAACAATACACATACTCAAAGCTCGTCCAATCGATGCGTCAAGATCTGAACGTCGTTGAAGGCGATGCCGATCAAGGCGGGGTAGAAGATCACATCAAGAGCATGATGATGGCGCTTCCCAACTCGACGCCAACGCCCGATTGAATCAACAATCAGCTAACGCTGATCCCCGGCATCCACAACCAGGAGATCAGCCGTCCTTGGACGGCCCTTGCCGGCTGAGTTCCACACCGATTCCCCGTCCTCGGCCTATCGCAGCATCGCCGAATTTCTTCCGCACGGAATCCACAACATCATCAATCCTGCTCGCACCCCGACCAGCATCGTCAAACAGATCGGGTTGAACATTTTCCACGGCTTCCACCAGATCGTGCGCGCCAATCCCGATCAGCCTGAATGCCCGGCCATCCAGTTCCCCGGCAAGTAGTTTCTCTGCCTCTATAAACAAATCCTCTGCCGACTGCGTTGCAACGGGCAAGCGTCGCCGCCTGGTCAGCAGCCGAAAGTCCGCGGTCTTGAGCTTCAGGGTTACGCCCCTCCCCGCCAATTCGGCCTTTTTCATACGCCGTGCCAGCGTTTCGGCAAGTTGCCACAGAATCGGCCGTAATGCTTCAAATTCGCTCAGATCCTTGTCAAGCGTCGTTTCCGAAGAAATACTCTTGGCCTCCCGCTCAGGGTTGACCTTCCGATCGTCTTTGCCCCGCGCGTACATGGAAAGGCGCCGCCCAATCGCTCCGTAACGCCCGACCAGCTCAAATTCCTCCACTTCCGCCAGTTCGCCGATCACCGTAATGCCATCCCGGGCCAGCCGCCCCTGCATCGCCTTGCCCACACCCCACAACAGGCCTACCGGCTTGTCGGCCAGGAAGCTACGCGCCTCGCCCTGCCCGATCACCGCGAAGCCGCGGGGCTTGTCCAGGTCCGAGGCGATCTTGGCCAGGAACTTGTTGTAGCTCAGCCCAACGGAGACGGTTATCTCCAACCGCTGCTCCACCCTGCGCGCCAGCGCCGCCATGGATTGTGCCGGGCTCGCGCGATGCAGCGATGTCGTGCCGTCCAGGTCAAGGAAAGCCTCATCGATGGAAAGCGGTTCAACCAGCGGCGTCAGGGCCTGCATCATCGCGCGTACCTCGCGTCCGACCTTCACGTACTTCTTCATGTCCGGCTTGATGACCGTCGCATGGGGGCAGGCCCGCAGCGCCTGGAACATCGGCATGGCCGAGTGAACACCATAGGTACGGGCGATATAGCAGCAGGCGGCAACCACCCCCCGGTGACGCCCGCCCACGATCACCGGCACATCGCGCAGTTCCGGCCGGTCGCGTTTTTCTATGGCGGCGTAGAACGCATCGCAGTCGAGGTGGGCGATGGAAAGGCCGTGCAATTCTGCGTGCCGCAAGATTCGCCGCGAACTGCAGGCGGGGCAGCAGTCCGCGTCAACCGGCGGTCGAGAGCCGCAATCACGACAGAGCGTTTGCACACCCGCAGTTTAACCCGCATGTTGCACCAAGCCGCTTGTCGTATAGCCGAATGTTGTTTGTTTCTGCTCGACTTGGTCGGAACTTGCGGATCTGTTCCGGGTACAAACTGCGCTGCCCGTGGCTGTGCGGGCTGCCAATGCGTCCCTGACTCTCCGGTATGCCCTTGACGGCAAGTGGCGATTCGCAAAATCTCGACTAGAATCCATGCACGGCGAGCCGGTGCTGTTTCGCGGCTCGACCACCGGCCCGTCGTACGACCAGAGCAGGTGTTCAGCAGCGCGGGTGACCTGGAACGTGCGCCCGCAGTGCGCCAGGCTCGACATCAACTCGTTGCACCGCTGGGCGAACTGGGAAACGCGTTCAACGAAACCGGGTCGCACGGCGTTCGCCAGTTGGTCACCGCGCTGGAGTTGCTCTCACCCATCGAGTGACGCGGCCAACGCCGACTGCGGGTCGGGGCACGATTGGTCAATATTCGGTTCCCGAATCGACAAGTTGATTCGGCAACGAGTCTTCTATTATTGCGGCACGCACCCTTTCTGGATGCTTCGAAACCCGGTTTCAGAAGTTGTAGCCATAGGGGCGGTTTCCAATGAACCAGGCGTGGGCACGACTGCAGGAGCCGTGTACCCCGGTCGGGCGTAGCGCACCGCAAAGCGTTGGCCCGGCCCCGGAACCAAGCGGTCTCGCTCGCAGACAAGCGCAGCGGGCACAGTGGTCTGAGCAGGTCGCCGAATCTGTTCGCAACCCAGTCAATCGTGACGGCGCACCACAAACGAGGACGCATTTTGAAGAAGTTCAGATCCGTTATCGACCGGCTGGAGCGTGGGCTGCTGGGGTGGACGCGAACGATCATCACCATCGCCGTGTCCTTCCTGCTTTTGGGCGGGTCGCTGACGTTGTATTCGAGTTTGGCCGGCTATCTGGCGTCTGCCGACGTCACCCTGGCCGACGACATCGACAGGGTGGAGTTCAAGGAACCGGGCATACGCAATGTCACCGAGGAACCCGAGCACACGAACGAGGCGCAAAACGAGCGCCAGGCCGATTCCGCCTCGATGCAACGCTCCGAGAATCGGCCATCGAACACGCCGTATGGCGAAGAGATAGCAGATATCGTCGAATCTCTACTTCCCCTGATGGATGCGCTGGAATTCAATGCCTCCCGAATGGGGCTGCGCAACTACGTCAAATCGAGAGTAAACATGCTTGACGGCGCCATTGGGCAGGGCATGCGGTCGGTTGACAGCGAAGTCGCCAAGGCTCACCTCGACGATGCCGTCGACGGCATGGTCGAGTATGTCGACGAGCTCGCCGACTTTTATGGTGACGAAATCGAGCTCGACACATCGGAGAGTCGCGCCGAAGCAGACATAACCCCCGAGTTCAAGCGGCATCTGCAACGCGTGTTGCAAGACCCGTTGGCGCCCTACGTCGAGGAAGTGAAGCTGGCGGTAGCAGATCTGGCAAACAGTGCCAGCCTCGAAGCGAACCGTGTCGCCGAAGCCCGGGCCGACGCACGCAAGTCGCTTGAATCGCTGATTCGCATTGCGGTTTGCCTGCTCGGCGGCATCCTGTTGTTGTTGGTGTTCCGTGTCGAGTGGTCCTTGCGCCAACATGCAACGGCCGTGACCGAGGCTTCGGCGGGCCGCCCTGTCGCTGAAACCGGTTCCGCAACAGCGGGCTGACCCAGGGTTACAGGCTCTGGTTGCGCAGGCACGCCGCAACTTGGCGGTGACAAACACGGGCTCAGGAGTGATTTGAACGTGTACATGCACAAGGGTTCCGGCTTCCTCATCCGATTTGTCAGGCTGCTCATTTTCTTTCTGCTCTTCATTGTGACGTTCGGAATCTACGGCCTCTACTATGTGGTGAACCGGATCGAGGAACAGAACCAGATGCTCGACAACATTCTGCAGGAGCTCAGGCGCAGAGAGTAACCAGGCGGCCGCCCCCGCGGGGGGTTGCCAGGGCCCACCGTTCGCTCAATCCTCAGTCAACTGCACCCGCCGGCCACGCTTTCCGCCGGAAGAGTCTCTGCCAGATTCCCCAGACTCCTTCGCAAAGCGCACACGCAAGCACCGACCGGCGCTTGCCGGCAAGGGGCAATGGCGCCCTGCCCTGAAGACCTCAATGCCAGCGTCCGGAATCCTCCTCCGTGCTCTTCCCCTCGACGATTTCCGATTTCAGTTGCGTCACGCACTGCGAGGCGCACCGTGCCGCGAACCTGACGGCATAGCGCAACAGCCAATGCCGTTTGGCCCTGGCATCGATGAACATTTCGTCCGGCGTCGGCAGGTTGAGACTGTCGCTGGTCAGTTCGACATATTCGAGTACGCAGTCGAGTTCGTCCTTGAACTCATCCGCGGTGACGGAAAGCCTGGAAGTATCGAAGGGCGGCTGGTTTGACATTGTTACTACTCATGTCTGGTTACGCACCCCGGCATTGGCGCCGGGCCATGCAAAACTCCCAGACTGAATCTGAAGTGCTATCTATTTGCCCCCGAACGGGTCATGACTCCCACCTGTGGATGGCTATTTTATTCAATAGCTGGCCCGACTACGGGACAGCTTGTAGGTCTTTCTGCACATCCGACTGTGCGGTTCGCTTTGCGAGAAGTCAAGGCAGATTGCCCGTGGTTGGCCGAGTGTTGTGGCGCACCTCACTCCCGCACGAACTTCTGCACCCGCCCATCCAGTTGCGCCACAAACACGGCGCCACCAGCCACCGTCGTCCCGTGCCCCCCGGCCTCCACGGGCAGCGTGGCGACCACGCTGCCGTCGAGGTGCCGCAGAACACCGCCGGTCCAGATCTTCTGCTCCCCGGTGACGAACAGATTCGACACCGGCCCGACATCCTCCCACACCGCAATCAAGGCGCCCTGGGCATCGAACACCTGTATCCTCCGGTTGTCCCGGTCGGTCACATACACCCGCCCCCGGGCATCCGTTACCAGGTTGTGGGGCAGCCCGAACTCGCCCGGTGCGTCACCCCGGGAACCCCATTCCAGCAGATACTCGCCATCGCTCGAAAACTTGACCACCCGCGCATTGCCGTAACCGTCGCTGACGTAGATTTCTCCGCCGGGTGCAAAAGCCACGTCCGTCGGCAGGTTGAAGTGTTCCGGTCCGGTTCCGGAAACGCCCCGTTCGCCCAGTTGCAGCAGGGGCCGGCCATTCGCATCCAGCTTCGTTACCACATGGCCGCCGGCATCGACCACCCAGATGCCGCCGCCCGGATCGACCCGTATCGAGTGGGCGCCGCAGGAGTGGCAGCCGGCCGGCCCGTAAACGGCCGCGTAGCCGGAAGCGCCCGGCGCCCGATGTTCCGCGGCCACCAGCGTCACCTTGCCCTCGCTGATGGTCCCGTCGCCCCAGGCACGAACGAACCGCCCGGCCACATCGAACTCCATGATCGGGGCCGCTCCCCGGTGCAATACGAGAATGTTGCCCGGGGCCGTGGTGGCGGCCGCCACGACCTCTCCCCAGTGCCAGGGCGCCGGCGAACCGACAGCAGTGGTCGCGGGGAGGGGCCATTGCAGTTCGCGATAGTTCGCCTGGCCGAAAGCCAGGCCGGTGACGGCGGCCAACAGAACAAGCGTAAAAGCGCGCACCGTCACGTTCGGCAAGCGCCTGACGGCGGCCGCACTCGAAAACGCAATTTGTCAACGCTGAAGCCTGCTGCCGCACCGGCGAACCGGGCGCCAACTGAAGCAGTCTCGGTCAAGGGGCGCACCGCTACAGGAATTACCGCCACCATACGCCGCCGCCGGAGTCCCTGCCAACCATCGTTGCCCGTTCAATCGGCAAACAACTGCACCCAGCGCCCATCGAACCCTCCCTTCTCCGCCGTATACCAATCCAGCGCCAGCCACCGCCCGTACTGAAACTCCTCCGGACCCCGCTGCCCGCTATGCGCGAAATAGTCGTGCTGCCACCAGTAAGAGCGATGCGAATCCAGCCGCCCGCTGGCGCTGCCCCGCGTTCCGCCCTGGTAGGCCAGCGTGTTCCCCGTGTACGCCTTCAGTTTCATGCTGCGGTGGCCGCCCCAGTCGTAAGCCCCCCAGAACCAGCCCTTGTACGGATACCCTTCCCGGTCTTCGCCCGGATCTTCGTCATCGATGGCGAAGTAGTAAAAGTCATCCCAGCCCGCCTGCTGCTCGACCACGCCGTTCTCATCGCGGATGGGCGACTCGAGCAGAATCGTGTGAAACGGGAATTTCCAGTGTTTCTGGTACCCGCCGGCCGCGGTATGGGTCGGGAGAATGTCCGCCAGGTCCTGCAGTTCATAGGTCACCCGCGGCACCTCGTCCCACTCCACCTGTTCCCGCACACCGGCGGTGAGCGCCTGGGCATTGTCACCGGTAATGGCCTGCGCGCCCCAATAGTCCGTTGCCGCCGATGAGCAGTCGCACACGAACACGTAATTCACGTTTTTCTTGTCGCCCGTATCGATCACCTCCACTTCCGCATCGTCCGCGGCCTCGACCCTGGCGGACACCACCGGCCAAGCGTCCTCCACGAACCGCAACTCCGCCCGATTGGTCTCGAATACGCTGCCCGACCACTGCGCCTGCCAGATCAGCGCATGCTTGCCGGTTGGTGTCTGCATGAAATTGAGATCCGCATCGGGGTTCTTCCGCGCCTTGTGGGTACCGTGATTGGTGATGACCACATAGTTCAGCCGCTCACCGTCCTGCCCCGGCCTGCCGTAGGCATCGTCGATGCGAATCTCCACCCGTTCCCAGTCGTGGATGGAGCCGACCTGTTTGGCGTGATACACGTGGTACAGCATGATCAGCGACTTGCTCTGGTCGGCTTCCATGAACTCGATCAGCCCGGTGTACAGCGTCGGCCGAATGCGCCAGTGCTGCACGTCGCGGTGCCCCTCCACATACCGGTAAACCTGCTCCCAGTTGCGCTTGTTGTTCGAGAACACGTCGTCCTGGTCGAAATCGAAATGGGTGACCAGGTCGAGCCCGCGCTGGTCGTGGCCGTCCTCGTTGGAGCGCTTGAAGATAATCGGCGAGTAGTAGGAAAGATAGGCCCGGCGCTGGTCGTCCGACAGCGTCCAGTTGGGCGGCCGTCGCACGGTGAGCGTGGCCGAGTCGCTCGCCTCGCCGCCCGGCCCCTCGCAGGTGACGGTTACCGTCCAGTCGCCGATCTCCTCGCGCGCATAGGCCTGAGTCCCGCTGGTGGCGGTGGTATCGCTGCCCGGTATGCCGGTGCAGCTATCCGTGTGGTCGGAAGCCCAGGTGAGCGTCGAAGTCTCTCCCTGAACGATGGTCGACGGGTCGAACGACACGGCCACCCAGGGGGCGTAGATGCCCGTTACATCCACCGAAGCCAGCGTGCTGCCGTCGAATGAATCGTCATCTTTCAGCACGAAGGTGTTGGTTCCCGCCACGATGTCGGCGGCCTCGTGGGAACCGGAGAGGCCGCAGGCCAGGCGCTCGCCCGAGCCGGTGAACAGGCAGGCGGTGTCCGCATCGGTGCTCGACCAGGCCAGCGTCGAACTGCAATGCGCCCCGCCAACCGGAATGACACAGGACTCCGGCGATGCGGAAAGAGTACCCGTGGGATCGTTCGAGCCGGAACCCCCGCCGCAGCCGCCCGCGACCGCGCTGACCACTACCAGCAACCACCACCGGCCCAGTCTGAACAACGTCCGCATCAATCGAACGGCCACTCCACCACCTGTTCACGGCCACCCGGCCAAGCGCCGAATGCCACACGGCATTTTCGCGTGGCCTTGCGCGCAGTCGGCCCAGCACCGCGACAGGCCGGGCCAATCACTCGACCAGGCGGGCGATGCCAGTCAGGAAAAGAGCGGCAACCCTGGCCAGCCTGACCTCGGCACACGAACATGACTGCTACCGTTGCTCCCTTCCGGGCCTGGCGGGGTTCACAACCTGTCGTTGCGAGGGGACCGGGCAGGGTCACCATCGTTCCCAGTATTCGGGCGACAAATGGTACCGTCAATTGGTTGGGCGCGGCTACCTGGAACACCCGATCCGACCGCAGCCGTGCCAATGCCCTGGTTTCCACAGGCAGTGATCCGCAGGCGCTTGCAGGCCACTTTTCCAGCCCTGTCCTTACGCCGGCAGCTTTCAAGGAGAAGCGGGTTGGTTTGACCTGGCGGGCGCGTGCAGCCGAAGTTACTGGCGGGGCAAGCGCATCTCCGGCGCCCTGTTCACATTGGTGGAACGGAACGGGTTGATGTCCAGCCCGCCTCTCCGGAGAAACCGCCCATAAACCGTCAACTGTTGCGGGCGGCACTGTTCCATGATGTCCACAAAAATCCGCTCGACGGTGTCTTCGTGAAAGGCTGCATGACGGCGGAAAGAAACCAGATAGCGCAACAGGCCTTCTGGATCGATGTGCCGGCCGGTGTAATCGACCATCATCGACGCCCAGTCGGGCTGCCCGGTAATCGGGCAGAGGCTGCGAAACAGATCCGTGTGCCAGGTTGCCGCCACACGGCCGGCGGCATCGTCGCCCTGCCCCGCGCCTGCACCATCGCTCCACTTCAATAGCCGCGGATTGTACTGATAGTCGCTCACCGCCACGTCCAGCGCATCCAGGCTTGCCCCCGCCATACGGGAAATACGTGCCAGGCGATCAAGGTCCAGCAATTCAACCGCAAGCGGCGCATCAAACGCTGCCGCCAGATCGCTCTCGAGCGTTTGCGCCACTTCCCGCCGGCTGCCGAACCGGGTCTGCGCAAAGCCATTCAGATACAGCTTCATCGACTTGCTCTCGACGAGCCTGGGCGAGGTACAGGAAACGCGCAGCCGCAGCCCGGCCACACGCGGCTTGCCGGCCTGGTTCAACCAGGAAAATTCATACCCCGTCCACACATCCTCGCCCAGAAAAGGCAGCGCCCCGCCGATGCCAAGGCCGGCGCGGGCCGTGGCGCGCTCAATGGGTTGCAACAGCGACGGCGTGTAGCTGTCCACATGGCCCGATGGCTTGACGGGAGATTTGCCGACCGACACGATGCATGGCGCTGAACAGGGAACGCCACTACAGCGGCGCCGGTTCGATATGTCAAACACCCGCCGGCTTTCGATGCAAGCCTGATGCTGGAGCCCATTCAACAGGCGGCAATGCTCTTCTCCCGCTATGCCTGGGGCCCCTGGCTGCTGGTGCTGCTGCTCGGCGGCGGCCTGTTCTTCCTGTGCTATTCCCGCGCCGTCCCGTTCCGCCATCTCGGCCACGCCTGCCGCCTGCTGCTCGGCCGCCACGACTCCAGCAAAGACCCGGGCCAGATCAGCCACTTCCAGGCGCTCTCCTCGGCGCTGGCCGGCACCGTCGGCATGGGCAACATCGCCGGGGTGGCGCTGGCCATCCATGTGGGCGGGCCGGGCGCCATATTCTGGATGTGGATGACCGCCCTGGTCGGCATCGCCACCAAATTCTTTACCTGCTCGCTGGCCGTGATGTATCGGGGACGCGACAGCGAAGGCGTTCTACAGGGCGGCCCCATGTACGTGATCCGGGAAGCCCTGCCCCGGCGAATGCGGTTTCTGGCCTACGTGTTTGCTGCCTTCGGCCTGCTGGGCTGCCTGCCGGTTTTCCAGGCCAACCAACTCACCCAGGTGCTGCGCGAGGTGCTGTTCATCGGACAGGGCTGGCTGGCGGCAGACACCGACCACTTCAACTTCAACCTGGGCGTGGGCGTGGGCCTGGCGCTGGTTTCCGCGCCGATCACATTGGGCGGGCTGTCCAGGGTGGCAAAAGCCGCGGCCACGCTGGTGCCGCTGATGTCGGTTCTGTATGTCGGCGGTGCGCTCACCGCCATGCTGTTGAACCTCGACAGGCTGCCCGGGGCACTTGCGCTGATCGTCACCGACGCGTTCAGTGGCGAAGCGGTCGCCGGCGGCGCGCTGCTGTCGATGATTCTGTACGGCGTGCAGCGCGGCGCCTTTTCCAACGAGGCCGGCATCGGTACCGAGGCGCTGGCGCACGGCGCCGCCCGCACCCGCGAACCGATCCGCGAAGGCCTGGTCGCCATGCTCGGGCCGGTTATCGACACGCTGCTGATATGCACGGCGACCGCCCTGGTGATCCTGATCTCGGGCGTTTGGCAAACGGAAAGCGCCAACGGCGTGACCCTCACCGCCGCGGCCTTCCAGTCGCTGCTGGGCGCACCGGGGCTGGCGATCGTGTTCGTCTCCGTCATCTGTTTCGCCACCACCACCCTGTTCACCTATTCCTTCTACGGCGCCCAGTGCTCGAGTTTCCTGTTCGGGGCCGGCAGCCGCCGCTACTACGTCTGGCTGTACCTGGCGTTCATCGTGGTCGCCGCCGTGGTCACCATGCAGGCCGCCATCGGCATCGTCGACGGCGCTTTCGCCATCATGGCGATTCCCACCATGGTTTCGGCGCTGTGGCTGGCGCCCAGGGTCAAGGCGGCGGCCACGGACTATTTCGACCGATTGCGGCGCACCTCTACCGCCTGAAGCCGGCGCGGGGCAAGGCCAACCTGAATCGCCGAAAGCGTCGGTTGTACCGGTTCATCGAACGGTCGATCGAGGCACGCAGTTGAAATGCCCGCGTTTGCAGGCAACCACCGCCCTGCCATGCCCATTGCCTCACCCGCACACCGCACCGCGGCGAAGCGCCGGAACGAGCCCACCGCTGGTGTAGAATCCGTTGCTTTTCTGCGGGTCTCCCGCGATCGGACGAGGTGAAAGGATGCGGAATGCCGTAACCCGGGCGCTACTGCCACTCTGCCTGAGCATCTGGCTGGCTGGCTGCTCCGGCAACGGGGCGCCGCCGGAGCCCCCGCCGCCACCCGATCCCCCGCCGCCCGAGTCCACCTACACGGCGGAAATCCGCCGCACCGAGTACGGCATACCGCATATCCAGGCCGATGACTGGGGCAGCCTCGGCTACGGCTACGGTTATGCCTATGCCCAGGACAGGTTCTGCACCGCCATGGCGGCCATCGTTTTCGCCACCAGCCGTTCCGCGGAATTCCTGGGCGAACAGCACGGCGACATCACGGCCGATTTCGTGCTGCGCTACCTGCTCGGCACCAAGGACGAGTTTCGCGAGCAGTACCTCACCGACCCGGACGACCAGGCGCTGCTGCTGGCCGAGGGCTTCGCGGCGGGCATGAACCGCTATCTGCGGGAAACCGGTGTGGAGAACCTGCCCGATGGCGACCAGGGCTGCCGGGATGCCGACTGGGCCTACGAGATTGACGCCACCGATGTGTGGATGCACATCGCCCGGGTGCAGCTATCCGGCAGTTCCGACCAGAGCATTCTGCGCCGGGCCATATTCGCGCCGCGTGGGCCCGATGGAACCCTGCCCAGCGGCTACAGCGATGCCGAGTGGGCGGAACTCGAGCGCGCCCTGGGCCGGCACGCCCATCCGTTCGGTTTCGGGGGCGAAGGCAGCAACGCGCTGGCCGTGGGCCGCGACTTCAGCCAGACGGGCAAGGGGCTGCTGCTGGGCAACCCGCACCTCAGCTGGAGCGGCCCGAGCGGCTTTCACCAACTGCACCTGACCATCCCGGGCGAATACGATGTCGCCGGCGCCGCCCTGCACGGCGTGCCCTGGGTGGGCATCGGCTTCAACGGCGACCTGGCCTGGACCCATACCACTTCCTTCGCCTCGCGCTTCACGCTGTACGAACTGGAGCTGAACCCGGACGACCCGCTGCAATACCGCTACGAGGACGAGTGGCGGGACATCAGCAGCGACCAGGTCAGCATTCAGGTGAAGCTGAACGACGGGTCGCTGGAGGAGCGTACACACACTTTCTACCGTTCCCACTACGGCCCCATCGTCGGCCTGGGCGAAGTCAGCGACCTGCTCACCAGTTGGCCGCTGCCGAACGGCAATCTGTACAGCATGCGCGATGCCAACGCGCTGCGCGATGTGCGGGCCATCGACCAGTACCTGGACATGGGGCGGGCGCGCACCATCGAGGCATTCACCGAAGCGTTGAAGGGCATCGGCATCCCGGTGTTCCACGTGTTCGCCGCCGACCGCGAGGGTGATGCCTTCTACGGCGAGATCGCCGGCATCCCCCATGTGACCCAACAGCAGCTCGATGACTGCGCCACGGCACTCGGCCGGCTGATCGCGTTCGGCACCAATAACGCGGTACTCACCCTGGACGGCAGCAGCGCCGGCTGCGAGTGGGGCGAAGACCCGGACAGCCCGCCCGGCAGCAACCTGTATGGCTACGAGGCGCGCCCCAAGCTGCACACCACCGACTATGCCGGCAACGGCAACGACAGCTACTGGCTCACCAATGCGGATAACCCGCTCACCGGCTTTCCGCTGGTGTTCGGCTGGCTCGGCCACGAGAACGGCCAGCAGTCGCTGCGCACCCGCATCGGCCACCTGATGGTGCGGGAACGGCGCGAAGCCAGCGATGGCCTGGACGAGGCCACGGGCTTCACCCTGGAGTCGATGAAGGCTTTCATGTACCGCAACCGGGTGTACGGCGCCGAGATCGTGCTGGATGACGTGCTGGCGATCTGCACTGAATTGGCGAACGCCGACGAGCGCGAGGAGCGGGCCGGGCGGGCCTGCGCGACACTCGCGGACTGGGACCGCCTGGTCGACCCGGACAGCCGCGGCGCCCAGGTGTTCACCGAGTTCTGGCGCGCCATCCACCGGGAACTGGGCAACGATTTCAACCTGCTGATCGACAGCCGCTCGTTCTGGACGGTGGATTTCGACCCCGCCGACCCGCTGAACACGCCGCGCGGCATCGACCGGTCGCGTTCCGGCAACCGGAAACTGGTGGTCTCGGCACTGAGCGATGCGGTGCTGTCCCTGGAACAGGCCGGCATCGCCCTGGACGCCCCCTGGCGGGAGGTGCAGTTCGTCACCCGCAACGGCATGCGCATCCCCGTACACGGCGGCGACCCCGAAGCCGGCGTCTACGGCGCCATCTCCGCGCGGCTGGGCGATGGCGGCTACACGCCCCGCTCCGGCAACACCTACATCCAGGCCGTCACCTGGAACGACACCTGCCCCATCGCCGACGTCATCCTGGCGCCCTCCCAGTCGACCGACCCGGAGTCACCGCACTACGCCGACCAGACGGAACTGTACAGCCGCAAGCAGTGGGTGCGGTTTCCGTATTGCGAGGAGGAGATCGAGGCGGCGCAGATTGGGGAGACGGTGGTGGTTGAGGAATAGCCGGGCCGCCGGCCTCGAATACGGGTAGCGGCCCGCCCCGTCTCAATTGAGAAGGCGGCGGCAATCGACTGTTGCAGCGATGCCGCCGCCCTCAGGAAACTACAGGTCAGTCGCCTATTGGCATCCTTGATCCGCCTTGACGTTTCCAGACGCGTTGCACTTCGATCAACCGCGACAGTTTGCGAAGCAACCTGATCGTGTCGCCAGTTGGCGAGGCGCCGTTGCCA
>CAZNFI010000080.1:0-13273 GCA_964572185.1 uncultured Pseudomonadales bacterium | reverse complement strand
CCCGCAGGACGGTTACATCCAGCCCGCCGACCTGACCCAGGCGCTGGCCATCGGTGCGCGCGCGAACGGTGCGACCATCTACCGCAACACTCTGGTGACGGGCATCGAACGGACACCGTCCGGCGAATGGCGGGTAAAGACCGACAGCGGCGAGATCGTCTGTGAGCATGTCGTGTCGGCCACCGGCAGCTATGCCCGGCACACCGGCGCCATGGTGGGGCTGGACATACCTGTCATGCCCGTCGAGCACCAGTACATCGTCACCGACGCGCATCCCGAACTGGCCGCCCGCGCCGAGCAGGGGCTGCCGGAAATGGCGGTGCTGCGCGAATCCGACGGCTCCTGGTACCTGCGCGAGGAAAACCGGGGCTTCATACTCGGGCCGTACGAAAAGGGCGCCCCCTGCTGTTACGTCGACAATCCACCCACCACTGCGGAGTACGAACTGTTCCAGGAAGACATCGACCGGCTGGAACCCCACATCGAGGCGGCCATCAACCGGGTTCCGGCATTCGGGGAATGCGGCGTCAAGCAGGTGTACAACGGCGCCATCGCCTATACGCCGGACGGCAATCCGATTGTCGGCCCGGCCTGGGGACTGCGCAATTTCTGGCTGAATGAAGGCCACAGCTTCGGCATCACCGCGGCCGGCGGCGCCGGCTGGCAGCTTGCCGAATGGATCGTCGAGGGCGAGCCGACCATCGACATGCTGGGCGTGGAACCGCGCCGCTTCGGCGCCTATGTCAGCAAGGACTACCTCATCGAGAAGAACGAGGAAGCCTATTCCCACGTCTTCGTCATTCACTATCCCGACGAAGAGCGTCCGGCCGCGCGGCCGCTGAAGACGGCGCCCTGCTATGGGCGGCTGAAGGAGCGCGGTGCGGTGTTCGGGCAGAAGTCAGGCTGGGAGCGGCCCAACTTCTTCGCCACCGACGGCATGGCGCAGGAAGACCACTGGTCGTTCCGCCGCTCCCGCTGGTTCGAGGCCATCCGCCGGGAATGCCTGCACGTTACCGAAAAAGTCGGGCTGCTTGACCTGACGCCGTTCGCCAAGTGCCGGATATCCGGACCCGGTGCCGAGCCCTGGCTCGACACCATGATCGCCAATCGCCTGCCGGTGCGCAGCGGGCGCATCAGCCTTTGCCACGCCCTCAACGGGCAGGGCGGCGTGCACTCGGAATTCACCATCACCCGGGAGGCGGACGATGCCTTTTACCTGGTTTCCGCGGCCGCCTGGGAACGGCTCGATCATGATTACCTGCACAAGCACATGCCCGACGACGGCTCCGTGCAGTTCGAGCACCTGACCGACCGCATTGGCGTGTTCGTGGTTGTGGGCCCGCGCTCCCGGGATCTCCTGCAGCGCCTGTCGGACGATGACTTTTCCAACGAGGCGTTCCGCTTCCTGGCGGCGCGGGAGGTGCGCATCGCCGGCGTTCCGCTGAAGGCCATGCGGGTGAACTACGTCGGCGAACTCGGCTGGGAACTGCATCACCCGATCGAGCGGCAGAACGAACTGTTCGATGCCCTGTTCGCAGCGGGTGCAGACCTGGACCTGCAGCCATTCGGCATTCGGGCCATGGACTCGCTACGCCTGGAGAAGTCGTATCGCATGATCGGTACGGAACTTTCCATCGAGTATTCGGCCTATGAATCAGGCATGGGCCGGTTCGTTCGCCCGGAGAAAGGCGAGTTTCTGGGACGGGCCGCACTGCTGGCAGGCCGGCAGCGGGGGCTGAACTGGTCGCTCGTTACCCTCGAGGTGCTCGATGTTGAAGACGCGGATGCGTTGGGCAACAACGCGCTGACCAGCGACGGCACCCTGGTCGGTAGGGCCACCAGCGGCGGTTTCGGCTTCCGGGTTGGCAGGTCGCTGGCGCTCGGCATGGTCAAACCGGCCTGTGCGGAGCCCGGCACCGAACTGGAAATCGACATCCTTGGCCGCGGCCATCGCGCGGTGGTCATTCCGGAAAGCCCATTCGACCCGGCCAACGAACGGCTGCGCGACATCAATGACGCCAACCGGCCCGCTGCCTGAAGCAGACGGTTTGCGCCACGGTGGCCGTGGTCCGGTACTCACTGATGGAGGTCGTTATCGATGATCAGCGTATTTGACATGTTTTCGGTCGGCATCGGGCCGTCGAGTTCCCATACCGTGGGTCCGATGCGGGCCGCGCTGCAGTTCGCACGACATTTGCAGACCGATGGACGGTTGCCGGGCATTGCCGCGGTAAATGTCGAACTGTACGGGTCGCTCGGCTCCACGGGCCGGGCGCACGGTTGCGACAAGGCCGTGCTGCTCGGTCTGCTGGGCGAGACGCCGGAAACCGCCGATGTCGATACGGTCGAAGCAAAGCTGTGCGCGGTGCGGGAAAACCGCTGCCTGAAGCTGCTGAATCGGTACGCGATCACATTCGATGAGCGGCAGCACCTCGTCTTTCACAAGCGCAAGCGCCTGCCCGGGCATGTCAACGGCATGCAGTTCAGAGCCCTCGACGGCGACGGCCGGATCGTTGTGGAGAAAACCTACTACTCGATCGGCGGCGGCTTCATCGTCGTGCCGGACGAGCATGGGGCGCTGACCGTGAAGGAAGACGATTCGCTATCGGTGCCCTATCCGTTTCGCAGCGCGCAACAGTTGCTGGACCTGTGCGCCGCGCACGGCATGCGCATCAGCGAGTTGATGCTCGAGAACGAGAAATGCCGCCGCGACGAAGCGGAAATCCGTAGCGGCCTACTCGAAATCTGGCGCGTCATGCAGGCCTGCGTGGCGCGCGGCTGCGCCACCTCGGGCACCCTGCCCGGGCGTCTCGGGGTACGCCGCCGGGCGGCCGAACTGCGGGCCAGACTCGATGCCCGCCGGGGGCACGGGCCCGGGTCGCTGGACGCCATGGACTGGGTGAACCTCTATGCGCTGGCGGTCAACGAAGAGAACGCCGCGGGCGGCCGCGGCCGCGTCGTCACCGCGCCCACCAACGGGGCGGCGGGCGTGGTCCCGGCGGTTCTGCACTACTACCAGTGCTTCTGCGATGGCGCGGACGAAGACGGCGTGGTGCGCTTTCTGCTCACTGCCGGCGCCATCGGCTTCCTCTACAAGACCAACGCTTCGGTGTCCGGCGCCGAGGTCGGCTGCCAGGGCGAAGTGGGCTCCGCCTGTTCCATGGCTGCCGGCGGCCTGACCGAGGCGCTTGGCGGCACTCCCGCCCAGGTGGAGCATGCGGCGGAGATCGGCATGGAGCATAATCTCGGCCTGACCTGCGATCCGGTCGGCGGCCTGGTGCAGATTCCATGCATCGAGCGCAACGCCATAGCGGCGGTGAAGGCCATCAATGCCTCGCGAATGGCGCTGCTCGGCGACGGACAGCATTACGTGTCTCTCGACAAGGTGATCAAGACCATGCGCGACACCGGCAGGGACATGAAGAGCAAGTACAAGGAAACCGCCCGCGGAGGGTTGGCGGTCAACGTCGTGGAATGCTGATTTGAGACGGCAGAAATACTCCATCTTTTCGCTGCTGCGCAATGCCCTTTCCTACAACGAGAACTGGCAGCAGGCCTGGCGCAGCCCGGAACCCCGGCGCCGTTACGATGCCGTTATAGTCGGCGGCGGCGGGCACGGCCTCGCCACGGCGTACTACCTGGCGAAACGGCATGGCATGCGCAACGTCGCGGTGCTGGAAAAGGGCTGGATCGGCGGCGGCAACACCGGCCGCAACACCACCATCGTGCGCTCCAACTACCTGTGGACGGAAGCGGCACTGCTCTACGAGAAATCGCTGAAGCTCTGGGAGAGCCTGAGCGAAGACTTGAACTATAACGTCATGTTCAGCCAGCGCGGCGTGTATAACCTGGCGCACAGTCTGCAGGACCTGCGTGATATCGAGCGGCGGGTGAGCGCCAATCGGCTGAACGGCATCGATGCCGAGGTGTTGACCGGTTCAGAGGTGGCCCGGGCGATACCGATCCTGAACACTTCCCCCGGTGCGCGTTACCCGATTCTGGGCGCTTCCGTGCAACGGCGCGGCGGTGTCGCCCGCCACGATGCCGTGGCCTGGGGCTTCGCCCGGGCTGCGGACGCGCTTGGCGTGGACATCGTTCAGAACTGCGAGGTTACCGGGCTGATCGTCGCCGACGGCCGCATCGGCGGCGTCGAGACCAGCCGCGGCCGCATCCTGTCGGATCGGGTGGGCGTGGTGGTCGCCGGCCATGCGAGCGTGGTTGCGGCCATGGCCGGCCTGCGTTTCCCGGTGGAAAGCCATCCGCTGCAGGCCTACGTGTCGGAGCCGCTCAAACCGGTGCTCGATACCGTGGTCATGTCGGGAACCGTGCATGGCTACATCAGCCAGTCGGACAAGGGCGAACTGGTGATCGGCGCCGGCATGGACTCCTACAACGGCTACGGCCAGCGCGGCAGTTTCCAGACCATCGAGCATGCCATGCAGGCCATCGTGGAGCTGTTTCCGATATTCAGCCGCGTGCGCATGTTGCGCCAGTGGGCGGGCATCGTCGATGTCACGCCGGATGCCTGCCCCATCATCGGCAAGACGCCGGTGCATGGGCTGTACTTCAATTGCGGCTGGGGCACGGGGGGGTTCAAGGCCACGCCCGGCTCCGGCTGGGTATTCGCGCACACCATCGCCCACGACCACCCCCACGAGCTGAACGCTCCGTTCAGCCTGGAGCGCTTCACCAGCGGTGCGCTCATCGATGAGCACGGCGCCGCCGCGGTCGCGCACTGAGGCTGACATCGGCGAGGGGGGAAACGCGGATGCTGCTCATTGACTGCCCCTGGTGCGGCGCGCGCGACGAAGGCGAGTTCAGCTACGGCGGCGAGGCGGACATCCCGAGGCCGCGAACGCCGGAGGCGCTGACCGACGCCGAATGGGCCGATTACCTGTTCATGCGCAGGAATCCCAAGGGCGCACACCGCGAACTGTGGGTACATACCCATGGTTGTCGCCGCTGGTTTGCCGTGCAACGGGATACGGTCAGCTACCGATTCTCCACGCCCGGCCTGACCGACCACGGGGAGTAGTCCAGATCAGTCGCCGACTTCACATCGCGGACGCGGAAAAGCAGACACGACGAGCGTCTCCGGAGCTGGCTGTTCGGCGCCGCTCGGGCATGGGTTCAATCAGCGCCGACGAGCGATGCAGGCTGTTGGCGACGCGGCCACGAGTCGACCATGCAGCCTGATCGTCTTGCCGAGGGTGGGCGCATCGATCGCTCGCAACCGCTCGGGTTCCGGTTCAACGGCCGGCACTACGAGGGGTATTCCGGAGATACCCTGGCTTCCGCATTGCTCGCCAACGGCGTGCGCCTGGTGGGCCGCAGCTTCAAGTATCATCGCCCGCGGGGCGTCGTGGCGGCCGGTCCGGAAGAGCCGAACGCGATCGTGCAGGTTGGCACGGGGGCTGCGACGACGCCCAATCTGCGGGCCACGGAAATCGAACTCCACGACGGACTGTGCGCAAGTACGGTCAGGGGTTGGCCGAGCCTCGGTTTCGATCTCATGGCGGCCATGGAACTCGGCCACCGGCTGCTGAGTGCCGGCTTCTACAACAAGACCTTCATGCGTCCCCGGGCGCTGTGGAACCTCTACGAGCATTTCATTCGCCGGGCCGCCGGGCTGGGCCGGGCGCCGCGATTGCCGGACCCGGACAGCTATGCCCAGTGCAATGCCCATTGCGACGTGCTGGTGGCTGGCGCCGGGCCGGCCGGCCTGATGGCGGCGCTGGCCGCCGCGCGGTGCGGCGCCCGGGTGATTGTCGCCGACGAACGCAGTGAGCCGGGCGGCAGCCTGCTGTACGAGACGGCACACCTGAACGGCAGTCCGGCGCGGCAGTGGCTGCGCGAATCCCTCGCGGAACTGTCCGGTTACCCGCATGTCAGGGTACTGCCGCGGAGCACGGTTTTCGGATACTACGATCATAACTTCCTGACCGTTCTGGAGCGTTGCGGCGAGCATGGGGGCGCCTTCGCAGCCGCAGAGGCTTCAGCATGCAAAGATGCCTCCGCGGACCCGGAAGCCTCTGCGCACACACAGGGCAGTGACGGGGCGATTCGGCAACGTCTGTGGCGGGTGCGCGCCCGCCAGGTCATCCTGGCCGGGGGCGCCTTTGAACGGCCGCTGGTGTTTCCCAACAACGATCGCCCGGGCGTCATGCTGGCATCGGCGGTTTGCGAATACATTCACCGCTTTGCCGTTCTGCCCGGTCGCAACGGTGTCGTCTACACCAATAACGACAGTGGCTATCAGGCGGCCCTGGACCTTGCCCGGGCGGGCGCCCGGGTAGTGGTGGTCGACTGCCGCACCAGGGCCGACGGCGCATTGGCGCAGGCAGCGGCGGATGCAGGGGTCGAGGTGCGTTGCGGGCAGGTGGTCGCGGATGTTGTTGGCAGAGGCCGCGTGCGGGGGGTGGCCGTTGCACCCCTGTCCGCGGAAGGCGGGATTGCCGGCGGTGTGGCGCAACGCATGGCCTGTGACCTGCTGGCCCTGTCCGGCGGCTGGAACCCGGCCGTGCACCTGCACTCCCAGGCCGGGGGCAGGGTCGAGTGGAACGATGAACTCTGCTGTTTCGTTCCGGGCGAGTCACGCCAGGCCAACGCCACGGCCGGGGCGGCCAACGGCACTTTCGAACTCGGCGCCTGCCTCGACGACGGGCGGCAGCGGGGGCTGGCTGCGGCGCGGCAGTGCGGCTTCGACCCGGTGGAGGTGGCATTGCCGCAAGTCGTCGGCCCGGCTTGGCGCCCGGCCTCGCCGCTGTGGCGGACACCAACGGCGAGCCCGCCGGAACGTTGCCCCAAGC
Source organism: uncultured Pseudomonadales bacterium (assembly GCA_964572185.1). Classification (GTDB taxonomy): domain Bacteria; phylum Pseudomonadota; class Gammaproteobacteria; order Pseudomonadales; family Azotimanducaceae; genus Azophilus. The sequence continues at coordinate 6,464 of CAZNFI010000080.1, read as the reverse complement.
AGTTCCTCGACCTGCAGAACGACACCACCCTTGCGGATATCCGCCTGGCCGTGCGTGAGGGGTATCGCAGCGTCGAGCACGTCAAGCGTTACACGGCCCTGGGCTTCGGCACCGACCAGGGCAAGCTCGGCAACCTCAACGGATTCGCGGCGCTGGCCGAATGCCTGGATGTGACGGTGGCCGAGGTGGGTACCACCACCTTCCGGCCGGCCTATACCCCGGTCGCCTTCGGCGCCTGCGCGGGCGGTCACGTTGGCGACCTCTACGACCCGGTGCGCAAGACCGCGCTGCACGACTGGCACGAGGCGGCGGGCGCCGAGTTCGAGGTGGTCGGACAGTGGCTGCGGCCCTGGTACTTCCCGCGTGCGGGCGAGGACATGGAAACTGCGGTGCGACGCGAATGCCTGGCGGCGCGCAACTCGCTGGCGATCATGGATGCCTCGACGCTCGGCAAGATCGAGGTGCGGGGGCCGGACGCGGTGACCTTCCTGGAACGCGTGTATACGCATCGGGTGGGCGCCATGAAGGCCGGGCGCTGTGCCTACGGCATCATGCTCGGCGAAGACGGCATGCTCATGGACGACGGCGTGTCGGCGCGCCTCGGCGAACAGCACTTCTATCTGACCACCACCACCGGGGGCGCTGCGGCGGTGATGAGCTGGCTGGAACGATGGCTGCAGACGGAGTGGCCGCAACTGCAGGTGTATCTCACCTCGGTGACGGACCGCTGGTCGACCATGGCCCTGGCCGGGCCGCATAGCAGGACGGTGTTGCAGGGACTGGACAGCGACATCGACTTCGATGCCGGGAGTTTCCCGTTCATGTCGATGCGGGCCGGGCATCTGGCCGGGTTCCCGGTGCGCGTGTTCCGGGTCAGTTTCAGCGGCGAACTGGCCTTCGAGATCAATGTGGACAGCGACTGCGCGCTGGGTATGTGGGAACTGCTGATGGAGGCCGGCAATCGATACGAAATTGCCCCCTACGGCACCGAGGCAATGCACGTGCTGCGCGCCGAGAAAGGCTTCGTGATCGTCGGCCAGGACACCGACGGTTCGGTGAACCCGGTGGACCTGGGCATGAACTGGCTGCTGGCCAAGGACAAGGACTACCTGGGCAAGCGGTCGCTGAGCCGGCCCGACAGTCTGCGCGAGGACCGGGGGCAGTGGGTGGGCCTGGTGTCCGCCGACGGGGTCACCGTGCTGCCCGAGGGCGCGCAGCTTGTCGAACGGCCGGGCGCATCGACACCGGTCGCTTCCCTGGGCCATGTCACCTCGAGCTACTACAGCGCCTGCCTCGGCCATCCCATCGCCCTGGGCCTGGTCAAGGGCGGGCGCGCGCGTAGGGGCCAGACCATCCACGCCGCATTGCGCGACGGCCGACATGTCGAGGTGAACGTCACCTCGTCGGTTTTCTACGATCCGAAAGGAGCACGCCAGCGTGTCTGAGCAGCCACGGCGGCATCATGCACTGGAGGGCTTTCTCGCCCAGGTGGCTCGGGAAGTACCGGCTCGGGAAGTGGCGGCACCGGGAGTATCGGCTCGGGACCAATCGGCTGGGGCAGGGGTGGCTCAGCAAGAAGGGGTTCAGGCAGCAAAAGTCGGCGCCGGGGATTTCGGAGTGCAGATGCGCATCGTCCCTTACCAGGGTTACCTGAACCTGCGCGGCGATCCGGCAAACGCCGGATTTGTCGAGGCCGTGGGCGCCCGGTTGGGCCAGCCTCTGCCGCTGGTCGCCAACACCTTCACACAGGGCAGGTTTCGGGTGTTCTGGCTGGGGCCCGATGAATGGATGGTGCAAACGGAACCCGGTGGGGCAGAGGCTCTCGAGGCGCGTCTGGCGGACAGCCTGGCCGGACAAAAGTGCTCGCTGACCGACATGACCGGCAGCCAGATCTGTATCCGCCTGAGCGGCGCCCGTGCCCGGGACCTGCTCGCCAAGGGATGCACACTGGATCTGCATCCCAGGGTGTTCACTGCGGGGGACTGTGCGCAGACGGTACTCGGCAAGGCGTCCATGCTGATCGCTCTGTCCCGTGCGTCCTGCGAGGCCGAAGGCGAACACCTTGTCGCGGCGGGCGAGTCTGCGGACGGGACCGATGACGGCGACCTGTTCGACATCATTGTGCGTCGTACGTTTGCCGATTACGCGGCCCGCTGGCTGTATCGCGGTGCCCTGGAGTTCGGCGTGACGGTGGATTGCGTCGGCTGACACGACGCGATCTCGCACGTTTGCAGCGAGTGATTTCGAACAGCCTGGCACCTTCGGTCTGAAATGCTCGGTTGCGATCGAAGTGTGCGGTCGCGGGCATCAAGCCCCTCGACTACCGATCGGGCTTGCCTCGCAGTACGTTTCGAATGGTTGCCCTTGCTATGCCGAGGTTTGCGCCACCCTTGCTACGACAGGCTCGCAAAACATGCGGAGCGGAAGACCGCTGCTGCCGGGACGGCACCTGGATTTTCCCGTGATCGTGCAAAAAGGCCGTTCAGACGAGCGCCTCCAGTGCTTCCCAGTGCATCGAGCCGAACGGCGCATCGGGGTGCACGGGCTGGATGCACACATGGGTCGCTCCCGCGTCGTAGTGCGCCTGGATGCGATCCCGAATCGCGTTCGCATCGCCCCAGGCGAAGGTGGCGTCGATGAACCGGTCGGAGCCGCCGCCCTCGATATCGGACTCGTCGAGTCCCATGCGCAGCCAGTTGTTGCGGTAGTTGGGCAGCGCCATGTACATCTGAGCGGTCTGACGTGCGACGGTTCGCGCCTTCCCGGCATCTTCGCAGAGAATCACTTTCTGCTCGACGCACAACCAGGCATCGGCACCCATGATCTCGCGCGCCATGGCGGTGTGCTCGGGCGAGGTGAAGTACGGGTGCGCGCCCTGGCAGGCATCGCGGGCGAGTTCGAGCATCCTGGGGCCGAGGGCGGCGATCACGCGGGGCGGGTCGGCCTCCGGCGTTGGCCCGGAGTATGGCGCGGCGTCCATCTTCTCGAGGTACGAACGCATGGTCGCCACCGGTTTCCCGTAGCTCAGCCCCCGCACGCCTTCCACCATGGGCTTGTGGGAGACCCCGAGCCCGAGCAGAAAACGGTTGCCGGACTGTTCGGCGAGGGTCTTCTGCGCCGCCAGCGCGACGCCGGGCTCGCGGTGGTAGATCGATGCAATTCCGGTAGCGATGACCAGTTCGCCGGTGTTCGCGAGCAGCCAGGCCGCGTGGGTGAACGGGTGCCGGCCCATGGCCTCCGGAATCCACAACGCGCTGTAGCCGAGTGACTCGATGCGCCGCGCGGTTGCGGCTGCCTCGGCCGCGGACATGTTGTCGGTGAAATACCAGACACCGGGTTTGCTTAGGTTCACCCCATTTTCTTGTTCGGTTCAAGACGCCAATCGATGGCGAGCGAATAGAAACACCGCGCACGCGACCAGTTCGAAGAGGATGAACGCCGACGCGAATGCGGCCCCCTGAGTCAACCAGGCCAGCAGGCGAAAAAGCGCTGCGATACCCACCAGGGCTGCGGGCGTATAGAGCAAGGTGGCATTGCGTGTGATGGCCCCGAGCAGCGCAAATCCGCCGGCGACGACAAAAAACGCGCCCAGGTCGCCGCTCTGGCTGCTTCTCGCCAGACCGTCCAGTACCGGCATGCCGATTCCCTCGGCCGCACCGCCCGGATCCACGAGCCAGCGTATGCCCATCGCGAAAAACAGGAGTCCAAAAAGGCCGGCGACGCCCCGGATAGCCTTGTCCAGTGTGCTCATGTTTCCATCTTGTTCAGAAGCCGACCTCAATCAGCATAGCAGGAGCTTTGGGAAAGTCGCGAAGGCGAGTGAGCCCCTGTGCGGGTCATTGCTGTCCCAGAGTCGACGCAGTGTGGGAAAACTCTCGTCTCGTGATGCGATGCAACGCATCCTCAAAGGGCTGGTGTTCTACTTCGCGAACAACCTCGTTGATCACCTTGAAAACCGGTGGCCTGTGATGATGGCTTCGGAATCACGCGTTCGGATCGGAGGGTCGAGAACAACCGCACAAAACCCGAAGGGGCAGGCTTGAATCGCACTGAGCGGGCGGGACTACCGTAGAGAACCGATGGATGCGAGTTTACATCAACGCCGTTAAATCATCCAAATCAATCAAAAACGACACTTCGATAGATAAAATATATTTTTGCAAGATGGTCCTCACACTTGTTTTTCTGGAATGTCTCGCAAGGCTGTCGCCGTCGGATGGGTCGGGTACAATTTCAGCATTCATGCGTTGCCAGTATTCCTGAACGGACCCCCGGGAATCGGTCTGTAATCGTTGTTTGGTGGTCTCTGCGTGCCGTACGAGGGAGTTAGTGATGTGTTGCGGATTAGATGACCTAAACTCGAGTCATAGCAGCTAGATTTTGCCGTTAGAACCTACAAAGCTGATGACCGTACTGCCAGGCGGGAAGCCGATAACAGGCTCGCCGAATGTATGGCAGTGTCCAGTGATAGTAGACGATTCTACCGCCACCGCTTACATCAAACCAATTCCGAAATATCAACTCGTCCGAGAGGTTGTTTGCGCGCTTGTCGCTCAATCAATCGGCTTGCCGGTCGCCTGTCCGGGTGTAGCCGATCTTGAAAGGGCTGAACTCGACACCACAGAACGATTCGCGTACGCCACTCTACCGCAAGGTCTCTCAGCCCGGTCGATGCGTGACGACCCCGTCCTTCGCGACCAGTTGTCCCGTTGGTCGGGCTTACACGCAGCGATTGCATTCGACACATGGATTGCCAATCCGGATCGGACACCTCAAAACCTGTTGTTCCGGGGAGCGTCTGACTTTGTGCTTATCGATCATGGTGAAGCCATGGCGCAAGGACTCAGCGCAGACTCTCATGTGCCAAACTGGCTTGTCACGTTTATGTCTTCAGGATTAAAACGAGATGAAGAGCCAGTTGCTATTCGGAGAGTGCAGGAAGCAACCGCCCTATTCCAGAAAGCTGACTTCGACCGTATCCGAATAGCCTCGTTGGCAGGTGGTTGGCACGGTGAAGACATGTTTGATGAGTGTTGCAGGTTTTTGACGGACCGTCTAAGACATATTGACCGATTAATTGAACAAGCCTTTGGCGTCAGTCAACAAAGGCTTCCGTTTCCAAGGCCGATAGGAGGGCAACGACGCGCATGAAGAGCATGTTCCCCGAAATCGATCGTAACGCGCTTCGAGTTCGTTGGGCGCCTTTGGTCGTTGAACCGATCCCACTAGCTCCGGACAGGTTTGTTGCAGCCATTGTCGCGATAACGTTCTCGGGTGAATTCGCGTGCCATCGTCAAATGGATCGACGTCGCCTCAAGGAATTGGTCGGAGAAGGTGCCGATAGCCTTGCTGCGGTCATTGACGTTAGTTCCGCTAGCCTTGCACGACATGTTGCCCAATCGAATGATCTGAGCGATTGGAAGAGTCCGTTTGACGGAGTCTATCTAGGAGGCGACTCGATAAACTATGTACGCAGATTCAACGACATTTTTTCGATAGCCTCGCCGCTTTGTTCGGTCTTTGGGAAACCCGTAGTACAAGTGGGTCAGGATGTGCCGGAATCCACAAATCCATGGGATGTGCCAGTCATTGAACACATTAGGAAGATCAGGCCAAATCTGTCGAATTCTCTCAATGCTCAACTGCAATTCAGCTCATCCGAACACACGGTGACGTTTACTTACTTTGGTACGAAGCTGGCCGCAAACGTGGTTATTCTAAACTCGAAGCGGATGGCAGTGTCCTTGCGCGAAGCCCGCGCACATTTGTGGAATCTGAGCTTGCTCGCAGACGCTCCTAATCTTCTGTTTAAACCTGATCGACTCGAACTGCTCACCGGAGTCCAAGATGATGGGAGGAAAGTGCGTGAAGCAATCGAAGAATTGACTTTCGAAGCAAGTAGACGTGACGTTTTCGTATCGCGGGTAGAGTCGTCTGAGGATGCTGCGCGGCGGATTGTTTCGATAGCCGCATGAACAAGCGGTAATGGCACGATTCCCCGACTCTCTGACACTGCGTCCAATCTTTGCGCAAATTCGGCATCGCTTGTTTATCGTCCTTTCCATACAGGATCCCGCTTCTCCGCGAAAGCGCGTGAGCCCTCATGCAGGTCGTCGCTGTCGTAAAGCCTGTCTACGGCGGGAAACTGCCGTTTTGTGATGCGGTTCAGCGCGTCCTGAAAACGCTGGTTTTCCGCTTCGCGTACGACTTCCTTGATGGCGGCGAACACCAGCGGCGGGCCGTCCGCCAGCATGCGGGCGAGTTCCCAGGCGCGGGGCAGCAGTTCGTCGGGCTGCAGTATCTCGTTGACGACGCCCCAGCGTTGCGCTTCCCCGGCATCCATCCAGCGCCCGGTCAGCAGCAGTTCCATGGCAACGTGGTAGGGCATGCGCCTGGGCAGCTTGATGCTGGCGGCATCGGCGATGGTGCCGGCGTGAATCTCGGGCAGCGCGAAGCGCGCCTCG
>CAZNFI010000079.1:0-13379 GCA_964572185.1 uncultured Pseudomonadales bacterium | reverse complement strand
CTGCTGCGGCAAGAGCAGTTGCGGCCGCTGCCTGTGCAACCGCAACGAGGACGACCGTCCGGTCTACCGTCCCCAGGCCAACAACGACATCAACTGGTGCATGGGCACGCAGACCACGGTGTACCACTGCTCGACGGCGGTGATTCTCGGTATCGCCCTCGAAGACGCCTGATTGACGGCAGGCGTTCGGGGAACACGGGTCTGTCTACAGCGCCGCCATCTTCTGAATGAGTTCGACGCGCGTCTTCAGCACGTCTTTTATGGGAATCGACCGGTACGCGGCCACTTCCTCGGCGGTATAGGGGCGGAAATCAGGCGGCAACTGGTCGCGGCTGATCGCTTCGAGCATCCAGTTCAGCAACTGCGCCAGGCGTGCATCGTCGAGTGGGGCGTTGGCTGAGCCGGGAACCTGCACCAGGAACTCCCGGCCACCGCTTATCTTGAGGAAATTGCCCACGAAGCCCTTCATGCGCGGCACATCGCCGGCGCCTTCGCCCTCGGGCAGATGGCAGCCCTGGCAATTCAGCATGTAATCGATGCGCGCCTGCCGGGCGTTCGCCGGCTCTCCGGCCTGTAGCGGAAGCAAGAGACCGCACAGCAACAGCGAACCGAACACCGTGCCGGCCATACGACCGACGTTCATCTTTCACCTTTCATGGAACAACCGTCTTGCGATGTGGCTTTCAAGCACCGAGCGGCCATGAGGTGCGGGCCTCCGGCACGCTGAGCGTGCTTTGTCTTGCAGATTCTAACGCCCTGAATCGCTTTAAAGGTGCCGGAGTCCCGCACCTCACGCCCGCTCTCATCGGTGTACTCAAAGCGGTTCCCCGCATGTAAGCGTCCCGGCGCGCCGGGTTCCCGACTCGCATGGAACAACTCCCAAATCGTTTCTTTCTGCCCGAGTGGAACAAACCTCTGGCGATGTGGATTCTCCAACCACCGGGCGGCCATGAGGTACGTGCCGGTCATTCCAGGGCCAGGCCGATGACAATGGCGGTTGAACAGTGATACACGGCCGACTCGGTGCCCAGGCACCAGTTCAGGTCGTTGTTGGCCTGCGGGCGATACATGGGGCGGTCGCCCTCGTTGCGCGTGCACAGGCACTGGCCGCAGCCGCTCCTGCCGCAGCAGTCGTTGTAGGAGATGACGTAGTTCCTGCCGTCGGCGGGGTTGTGGCAGGTGCCGATCCAGGTGATGGGCGACATTTCCGTGCCGGGCGGGCAGCTGGCCGGCGAGCCGCCGCAGCAGCCGCACAGAAAGCCGTCGATGGCGCAGTAGCGCCAGTAGTCGCAGGACAGGGGGTCGCCGTCTTCGGGAATGCTCGAGGCGCCGGCGTTGGCCGGGGCGGCCGCCGTGCCCGCCCGCGCCATGGGCAGCAGGGGCATGGCGCCGGCGCCGGCCACTACCGCGCCCAGTGCCTTCAGCCAGCCGCGCCGGCTGCTGCGCCGGGCGATGCCGCGTGCCGCCTGTTCGGTCCAGTTGTCGAGGGTTTTCATTCGCTGACTCCTCCTGGCTGCGCATTGTAGAACGCATCCGTTTCCTGCTGTTGCATGTAGTCCTGAACGGTCCCCAGGTTGCGCTCCTTGGCTTCGAACAGGCTCTCGAGATGTTCCCGCGAGTTGACCAGGCCCAGGGCGGCGACCTGCCCGGCTTCATCGATCAGCACCGCGTAGGGCAACTTGCCGATGCCGTAGGTCTCGCCCAGGGTGCGGGACAGCACGTAGGGGAATTTCTCGAGGCGATGCTCGGCGACGTATTGGCGGTGTTCGTGCGCCGTGTCGCCGTCGCTTGCCAGCACGATATCGACATCGCGTTCCGACTTTGCCAGGGAGCGCAGTGCCGGTAGCAGGGTCTTGCTGATGGGGCAGTCAGGGGCGAGAAAGAAGATCAGGGTGCTGTTCGCCGCCGAGTCCGCGGGTGGCGCGCCGCCCAGGGTCATGCGGTCGCCGCCCAGGTCGCTGACCTCCACCGGCGGTGCCGGGTCGCCCGCCCGGATCACCTCGTTGACGGTCAATGCCCCGGCCGGGGGGATGCGGTCGAACAGCGACGCCACCTGCCGGGTGAGCGCGTACACCAGCAGGCCGAGCCCGAGCACCGCGCACCAGAGCACCACGTTGGAGGCGATCAGCAGGCTATCCATGCGTGCCCCAGGCGAGTTGCGCGCGGCCGTGGTTGGCGAGCAGTTGATTGGCGCTCGCGTAAGCGCACCACAGGAACAGGGCGATTGCCGCGGCCAGCAGATACAGGGCCGGTGCAGGCGCGGCCTGCGGCACCGCGGCAGCCACCCAGGCAAGGCCCAGCAGCACGCCGTTGCGCGCCACCAGCCACAGGGACAGGGGCGTGAACTGCCCGCCGCAGCCGCAGTCGATGGCACGGCGTCCGCGCGCCAGGTTGAGGGCGATGGCGCCGGTGTACAGGCTCAGCAGCAAGGCTGCCATGGCGGCGGCGACGGATGCGGGTAACAGCGCGGCAGGCGCGAGCAGCGCAAGCCCGGTGGCAAATTCGGCGGCGATGACCAGCGGCGCGGCGCTGCCGAGCAGACCGTCGGGCAGCAGCCGGTACTGCGCCAGAATGCCCCGAAAGGCAAGAAAGTTGCGCAGCTTGTGCGCGGCGGCCGACAGCAGTATGCCGGCCAGAGCCCAGCAGGCGGCGATGGCCAGGGCGTGCGTCACCGGCGCATGCCCCGCACCACGAAAGTGGTTTCCGTCTGCACGGCCAGTTCCCTGATGAACGCTCCGGTTCCGGCATCGTAGGTTTCCAGGCCGAATGCGCCGTTGGTCACCACCAGCAGGGGCTGTTCGGCGCTGTTGACGGCGATGGAGATACCCCAATTGGGCAGCGCGATGCGCGCCAGGCGGTTTTTCGCGGCCACGTCGAACACCCAGACCTCGCTGCCGCCGTTCTTGTGGCTGCCTTCCTCGCCCTCGGGATGCATCAGCACATACAGGCGGCCGAGGTGGTCCGCGGCGACCAGTTGCCAGCCGCCGGGGCGCCAGCCGGCGGCGCGCTCTTCGTCGGTTACCAGCGACCAGGACCCGCCCGGTTGCGCCACGGCGCCGTTGAGGTCGACCGGCACGACGCTGCCCCTGAAGGTCGGGAAATAGGCCACGCCGTCGATGATGCCGGCCTTCTCGAACATGGGGTCGTCCGGGTCCATGATCGCCGCCGTGCGCTCACTGCCGGCCACGGCGCCCCCGGCGGTCAGCGTCGTGGTCAAAAGCGAGCCGTCGCTGCACAGGGAGGTGATCGCCGAGGCACCGGTCGGGTAGGCCAGCGCGCAGCCGGAGATGGGGTGTTCGGCGATGAACTCGCGCCGTTCCAGGTCGACCACGCTGATCGACTGCCCCGGTGCAAAGTTGTAGACCACCATCAGGCGGTCGTCCGCGAGCAGCGCGGTGGCGTGGCGCTCGGGCATGGAGCTGAGTTTCTTTGGCGGGATGACGATCTCGCCGCTCACCGCAAGGGTTGCGGCATCGTAGACCGTCACCACGTCGGTGCGCGCGCCGCCGCGGCCGCCGCGGGCGAAGAATGACTCGATGACATAGTGCTCGCCGCGCGCCGGGCTCTGTTCGTAGTGCGCTATGAAATTCGCCGATACCATGCCGCGCACCTGGCCGCCGACCGTCTCCGCTGCCGGGTCGACGAACAGGAACTTGCCCTCGCGCATGTGGAAGAAGGCGGCATCGTGCACCACCAGCCAGTGGTCCGGGTAGGTCGCCGGCAGCGTGTTCACCTGCCCGAGCGGTTCGGGACGGAAGTCGTCCGCCGCGGCCGGCACCGCGGCCAGCATGGCGAGGGCCAGCACTGGAATCCGCCAGTTCGAAATGCGTCCTGTCATGCTCCGCGCCTCCTGATTATCTCGATCGAGGGTCAATGTGCGTCAGTGGTCTCAGGTATATCCGCCGCGCAGGCGGGCACCGTCCTTGCGCCCCGGCTGCTCTGCCTCGGCGATTTCCCGGGTCCAATGGGATACGCAGGGAATGCGGCGGCGGTCGCAGCGGGCCGCGTAACGCCGGGCGATGTCGGTTACCTCGGTGAGCAGCCCGTGGCGCAGGGTGGTGGGTTGCAGGCCCAGGTTCAAAAGCCCTGTATTGGCGGCTTCCAGGTCGTTGCTGTCGGCTTCCTTGCGCGGGTTGGGCACGTGTTCGATGCGCGCCCCGGTCAGTTCCGAGACCAGTCGCGCCAGGTCGATCAGGCGGTGCACCTCGGTCAGCTGGTTCAGGATCTTCACGCGCTCGCACCGTCCGGGAGGGTTCTCGATGGCCAGTTCGATGCAGCGCACGGTGTCCTGGATGTGGATGAAGGCGCGGGTCTGGCCGCCGCTGCCGTGCACGGTCAACGGGTAATCGATGGCGGACTGCATCAGGAAACGGTTGAGCACCGTGCCGTAGTCGCCGTCGTAGTCAAAGCGGTTGATCAGCCGTTCGTCGAGGCGCGTTTCCCGGGTCTGGGTACCCCAGACGATGCCCTGGTGCAGGTCGGTGATGCGGATTTCGTCGTTCTTGCTGTAGAAAGCGAAGAACAGTTGGTCCTGGGTCTTGGTCATGTGGTAGACGCTGCCCGGGTTGGCGGGATAGAGAATCTCCTGTTCCACCTCGCCGCCGTCGCTGTCCGTCATCTTTACGGTCAGGTAGCCCTCGGGCAGCTTCACGCCGGTGGAGGAGTACCCGTAGACGCCCATGGTGCCAAGATGCACCAGGTGCACGTCGAGGCCTGACTCGACGATGGCGGCCAGCACGTTGTTGGTGGCATTGAGATTGTTGTTGACCGTATAGCGCTTGTGCCAGGAAGACTTCATGGAATATGGGGCGGCGCGCTGTTCGGCGAAGTGTACGATGCCCTGCGGGCGCATCCGGTGCATCAGCTTCAGCAGCCGGTCGTATTGGGTGGCGACATCGAGCCGCTCGAAGGCAATCGTCTTGCCGGTGATCTCTTTCCATGCCCGCAGCCGCGTGGTGATGGAGCGGATCGGCGTGAGGCTTTCGACCTGCAGCTCGTTGTCGATGTTGCGGCGCGACAGGTTGTCGACGATGGTGATGTCGTGGCCCTGCATGGACAGGTGCAGCGCCGTCGGCCAGCCGCAGAATCCATCGCCGCCCAGCACCAGCACCCTCATGCGGTGCCCCCCTCGCGTACCGCCCCGGCCTGCGCTTTCAGGCCGAGCGGCACCAGGTTGGCCTGAAACTGGCGGGCCGACACCTCCCAGGTATGGCGCAGCGCGTGGGCGCGGCAGATGTCGGGGTCGATGTGCCGCGCCGCCTCGATGGCCGCGCCGAGGTCGTGGTCGAGCACGCCGGCGCCGCTGTCGCCGATGATGTCGATGGGGCCGGGCACCGGCAGCGCCGCCACCGGCACGCCACAGGCCGTGGCTTCCAGCATGACCAGGCCAAGGGTGTCGGTTTTCGAGGGAAACACCAGCACGTCGGCGGCGCAGTAGTGGGCTGCCAGTTGCTCGCCGAAACGGGAGCCCAGAAACACCGCGTCAGGATAGCGCCGTTCGAGCGCCGCCCGCTGCGGCCCATCGCCGACCAGCACCTTGGTGCCCGGTGTCTCCAGGCCGAGGAATGCATCCAGGTTCTTCTCCACCGCCAGCCGGCCCACATACATGAGCACCGGGCCGGGCAGCCCCAGGTCGGCGGGTGGAACCGGCCGGAACAGGTCGGTATCCACACCGCGCACCCACTGCACCAGCGAGCGGAAACCATTGCGCTGCAGTACCGAACGAAGCGTCTCGGTGGAGTACATGGTGTGCGCGGCGGCGTTGTGGAACAGGCGCAGCAATGCGAATGACCAGTTCTCGGGTATGCCGCCGCGCAACTTGAGGTACAGCGGAAACATGGTATGGAACGAGGTGCTGAAGGGCGCGTTGCGGCGCTTCAGCCAGTGCCGCGCACACCAGCCGAGCGGCCCCTCGGTGGCGATGTGCACGGCATCCGGAGCGAATTGCCCGATCAGGCGCCCGACCCGCGCCGGGGTGGTCAGCGCCAGCCGGATTTCCGGATAGGTGGGGCAGGGCAGCGTCGTGAACGGCGACGGCCCGAGCACCTCGACTTCGTGGCCCATGCCCATGAGCAGTTCGCGGGTGGTCGACAGCGCCCTGACCACGCCGTTGAGCTGTGGGAACCAGGCATCGCTTACTATCAGGATTCGCAAATCAGCGCCCTTCCACGGTACCTTACTCGCATTGACCCTACATTAAGGAAGCCGGGGCGCAATGTCATCCATGCCGCATGCGGCAGTGGAGAACAAATCAGGTGTTCGCTTCAACAACAGGTGCACTGTCCGGTTGCGTTGCGGCGCTGTTGTGCGCTTGCGGCGGGAATGGATGGGCAGGGCGTGTTGCCGGCCGAACGCACGGCGGATGAAGCTGATATTCAGTCGCAAGGGATTCGACAGCGCCAGCGGTGGCTGTGCCTCGCCGATTGTCGATGGCGTGCCGGTGAGCCTGCCCATCCCGGCCAGGGAGCGCTCGCAGACCACCTACAACGATCTCGCGCTCGGCGGGCTGGTGGAACGGCTCACCGGCGGCCGCTTGAACGGCACGAACCTGTGCCACTGCGACCCCATGTTCGAGCGCGGCCGCTGTGCCTTCGGGCAGGTGGGGCCGGCCCAGGGACACCTGGCCAACAACGGCGTCGCGGCTGGCGATGTGTTCCTGTTCTTCGGCCTGTTCGCGCACCTCGACGGCAGCGACCCGCACCACCGGATCTTCGGCTACCTGCGCGTCGAGCAGCGCTGTTGCCTGGGCGCCGAACCGGGCCCTGGCCAACAGCCGCAGGGGTTCGGCATCCGGCACCCGCACACCATCGGCCGCTGGCATGACAACAACTGCCTCTACATCGGCCCGGGCCGCAAGGCGCTGCACGCCGGCGACCGTCTGCGCCTCAGTTCACCGGGCGCCGGCGTCAGCCGCTGGCGGGTGCCCGCGTGGCTGCGGCAGGTAGGGTTGACCTACCATGGCCGCGCGGACCGCTGGCAGGGCGCGCACAACCTGCAAACGGTAGGGCGCGGCCAGGAATTCATCGCCGACATTACCGGCCACCACCGCGCCCTTGCCTGGGTAGACGCTGTCATCTCGACGCTGTAGACCCGTTCCCTGCCTCCGTCGACTTCGGCCTCTGGCCGTTATCGGAAGGACGGCAAGGGTGTGGAATCGGAATTGTGGCCGGCCATGGCTACAATGGCTCGACAGCGGCGACCGGGACGGTGAGTCCTGCGGGCGCTATCCGTTCACTCCCGATACTCCAGGACCAACATGACTTCATTCCGTGCTTTCCGGGTCGAAAAGACCGAAACCGAGGGCCGCCGGCCGCAGTTCGCGCGCAGCATCGTCGAACGCGATGTCGGCAGCCTGCCGGACGGCGAGTTGCTGATCGACGTGGCTTATTCGTCCCTGAACTACAAGGATGCCCTGTCCGCCACCGGCAACCCGGGCGTATCGCGCAACTTTCCGCACACGCCGGGGATCGATGCGGCAGGTACCGTGGCGCAGTCGTCCGCCGCCGAGTTTGCCGCGGGCGATGCGGTGATCGTCATCGGCTTCGACCTGGGCATGAACACCTCGGGCGGATATGGCCAGAAGATCCGGGTGCCGGCCGGCTGGGCGGTGCCGATGCCCGACGGCCTCGACGTGCGCTCGAGCATGATTCTGGGAACGGCCGGATTCACCGCGGCGCTGTGCGTGCACAAGCTCGAGGCGGCGGGCGTGACGCCGGCCGGCGGGCCGGCGCTGGTCACCGGCGCGACCGGCGGCGTCGGCTCGGTGGCGGTCAAACTGCTGGCCCATCTCGGCTACGAAGTGCACGGCGTCACCGGCAAGAGCGAACAGCACGACTTCCTGCGCGGGCTTGGCGCCGCCGAGGTGCTGAGCCGGGAAGATGCCCTGGCCGGTGCCCAGCGGCCGCTGCTCAGGGAAACCTGGGGCGGCGTGGTCGATGCCGTGGGCGGGCAGATGCTCGTCAACGGTCTCAAGTCGCTGCGCTACGGCGCCAGCCTGGCAGCCTGCGGGCTGGTGGCGTCGCCGGAAATTGCCGCTACGGTGCTGCCGTTCATCCTGCGCCACGTCAACCTGCTGGGCATCGACTCGGTGCAGTTGCCGCTGCCGCAGAAGGCCGAGATTTGGCAGAAGCTGGCCGGGCCCTGGAAACTGGATGGGCTGGAAGAACTGGTCGTACCGCTCACCCTGGATACGCTCTCGGATGCGATCGACCGCATTCTGGCGGGAGGCATGGTCGGCCGCGGATTGGTGGACCTCCGCGGCTGAGAGCGGGCTGCCAGGGTTCACAGGGGCGGAGAGGGCCGTTGGCCTGAATTGCCTCAGCGGGGTTCGAAGTAGACGCGCCTGTGGTCGCTGACCCGGGTGAGCGTGCGGTCCAGGCAATCGAGGTAGGGGCTGCGCCGGGCGTTCAGACCGTTGATCGTGTTCACCGCCACCCGGCGCCGGGCGCGTACCAGGTAATGCAGGGGCGCGGTGACGGCATCGATGCCGGGGTGCTCCGGCGGCATGTGGAAGGTCAGCCGCTCGCCGTGGTTTTCGATGACCAGCGCCAGCTCGCCGTCGTGGAAACTCAGGTAATTGCCGGCCAGCCGCCGGGGCAGTTGCGGCCAGTCCAGTGACAGCCCGCAGGGCGCGGCCGGGTCGAGGGCGTTTATCCAGAAGCTCTGCGCGGGACGGTGATTCTGCAGCCGGTGCAGCGCCCGCGGCGTGATGAACTGGGGTCCGGACAGGCCCGTGAAGAAGTGGCCGGCGACCAGTTCGCCGGCAAGTTCCATGATGCGAATTGCCCTGAACAGCTCTCCCCAGCCCGCTTCCCGGTTGACGATCTCGCGGTTCACCAGCCCGTAGCGCTCGGCCAGGCCGCGCACGCGCTGCTTGTCTTCTTCCAGCTTTTCCAGCGCGTCGGCGGCCGGTGTCGCCGGCTCCGTCACACGCCAGTTGCCCGGCCAGCCCTGCGCCACGGCCCGCGCCCGGCGCCTGGGGTTCCTCGACCCGGGGGCACCCATGCGGAAGTCGCGCTGCAGCCCGGCCCTGAGCGGCGCCAGGCTGTCCGCGGTAATGCCTCCACCCCACACCGCCCGCCACCACCAGTCGTTGAACGCCTCGGCACCCATTCCGGTCGGTGGCGTACCCGCATCCGAATGGTTGGCATCCGCAGTTGCGGCATCCGCAGTTGCGGCATCCGCAGTTGCCGCATCCGAAGCTGCCGCATCGGCAGTTGCAATGAGGCTGTCCTCTACCGTTTCTGGCTCAGCCGGGTTGTGGGTGTCCTTGACTGCATGTGGGTCCCCAACCGCGTTGTGGGTCTCCTCAATTGAGTTGTGGATATCCCCTGGCGGCAGGGTGCTGGCGCGATCGTGGAGTTGGTGAAAGCTGTAGCTGGCGGTCCGGTCGGTGAACAGGGGCGCAAGGGCGGCCCGCACGGCTTCGGCGTCCCGGTTCTGATACAGCGGTGCGTCTTCCGGGTAGCACAGCGTCAGGCGGCGGTTGCCGGTGCCGAGCCACGCCAGCTGTTCGCGGGTGAACGCTTCGTCGAGCAGGTGGTCGGCGAAATCGCTGAAGCGGCAGTGCATGAAGTCTCCCAGCCAGGCCCGCACCGGCGCGGAATAGCCGCTCAACTGCTCGATGGCGCCCAGCGCCGCGGCTTCCGACCAGTGCCGGTCGAAGCCCTGCCAGCTTGCCCAGAATGCGGGCAGCGCCTGCAGCGGCAGGGCCGTGAACTCGGCGCGGTTGGCGGCGCGCTGGAAGCGCAGCAGCGACTGCAGGTTGTCGGCGTCGCAGTAATGCACGGCATCGCTGCCTTCGACCAGGCGTCCCTTTACGATCGCTTCGGCGTCATCGAACAGGCCGTCGGGAATCCGCGGCAGCAGCGCCTGGATTTGCGCCAGCGTGCGCGGGCCGTAGAACGACAGCGCCTCGCGGGCAAGTTCCACCGCCGTGCGCTCATCGCCGGTGTCCGGATAGTCATCGGCCGCGCTTGCCGGCACCGCGCCCAGCTCCGTGGTGGCGAGCGCTCTGGCAGTCTCCAGGTGTGCGAACCAGGCACGCTCTCCGGCCTCGAAGCGCAGCAGCCGTTCATGGGCGATATGCGCCGGCCACTCGGCGGCGGGCACCAGTACCCGTTCCTTCGCCCATTCCAGCCACTCCCCGGTGGATTGCGGCTGATAGCCCTCCAGGCGCCGTTGCCGCTTGGCTTCGAACGCTTCGATGATGTCCTTGCGCAAACGCGGGCGCAGGCTTTCGTCGTTCACCGCCGCCTCGATCAGGTCGGTGCCCAGCGCGCTGGCGGCGGCCTGTTCGGGGCTGTCGTCGGCGTACATGTAGCGGCTGATCTGATCGAAGGTCACCATGGCGGCGAACGGGCTCGGCGCCGGCGTGTCGATGAACGACCAGTCGATACTGCCGTTGCCCAGTTCGCGGAGCAGTTGCCGCAGGGCCGGCAGGTCGAACTCGTCCGCCAGGCAGGTGCGCCATGCCTCCAGCAGGATGGGAAAGTCGGTGTAGCGGCGGGTGGCGGTCATCAGTTTCTTGGCCTGCATGCGGCTCATCCACAGCGGCAGGCGCTGATTGAACCGCTTGCGGGTCAGCAGCAGCGCCCGACCGGCGCATTCCCGGAAGCGGGCGCCGAAGTAGCCGGAACCTTCCAGCGACTGCCGCAGCAGCGCGTCCAGGTTCTCGGCGGTCACCATGGACAGCAGGTCTGGCGGTTGCAGGTCGTCCTTGAGTTGCACGACGATGGCATTGTTGTCGGCGAACAGGTCGGGAACCGACTTGAAGCGGTCACCCAGCGCCGCCTCCAGGGCCAGCGCCCATGGCCGGTTGACGGCGCCGCCCCAGAACGTGTGTATCACCAGCTGCCTGGGCGCATCCGGCCCGCGGTAGCCGCCCGGCCCGGTGCGTACCAGTTCCAGCAGCAGGTGCCGGCGGTGCGGCAGCGGCGTGCGCGTGGATTGCCGTTGCCGCTCCAGAAAGGAGACCAGTTCCGCTGCGGCGACCGCATCGAAGCCCGCCGAGGCGGCAAGCGACGCCGCCAGGTCGCCCTTGCGGCCTGTAGCCAACAACTGCTCGGCCTGCTCGAGGTAGGCGGCGATGCGGCTCGAGAAATGAAAGCTGCGGTTGAAACTCTCCGCTCTCCAGAAGGGCAGCGTCGTGCTGCCCGGCCCGGCCGCGCGCACCAGCACCTCGTTGTGCGTAATGCGCTGGATCTGCCAGTTCTGGGTGCCCAGGTTGAAGGTCTGGCCGACACTGGCTTCCCACACGAATTCCTCGTCCAGTTCGCCGATGCGCGTGCCCGAGTCCACTTGCCGCAGCTGGTAGTAGCCCCGGTCGGGAATGGTCCCGCCCGCATTGTACAGGGCGAACAGGGCGCCCTTGTTGGCGCGCACGGTGCCGTCGATGCGGTCGTAAGCGATGCGCGGCTTGAGCTCCCGCACCCGCGACCCGGCGTAGCGGCCGGCCAGCATGTCCAGAATCAGCTCGAACTGTTCCCTGGGCAGGCTGCGGTAGGGCGCGCTGGCCCGCAGCACGGCATACATCTCATCGACCGCCAGGGTTTCCGTGGCGCACATGGAAACGACCGTCTGGCACAGCACGTCGAGCGCGTTGGTCAGCGGCGTCAGCGGCTCGATGTCCCGCTCGGCAACGGCACTGGCGAGCACCGCGCCTTCCAGGAAATCCAGCGCATGGGTCGGATACAGCGTGCCCCGGCTGACCTGGCCGACCCGGTGCCCGGCGCGGCCGATGCGCTGCAGCGTAGCGGCCACCGACGGCGGCGACTGAACCAGCACCACCTCGTCGAGTTCACCGATGTCGATGCCGAGCTCCAGCGAACTGGTGGCGACGATGGCGCCCAGTTCTCCCCCTTTCAGCCGCTTTTCCACCTCGAGCCGGATGTCCCGGGCCAGGGATCCGTGGTGGGCATAGGCCAGTGGCGCAACCTGGTCCTCGTTGATCTTGAGGGTCAGTTTTTCGGCCAGCCGGCGGCTGTTGGTAAAGAACAGGGTGGCGCGGTTGCCGTCGATGTGGTTGCGAAAGCTTTTCGACAGCGGCTCCCAGATCTTCTTGCCGTTGGCCGCCGCGTCGCGCGCCTCTGCCGGGAAGCGCACCCGCAGGCGGATTTCCTTCTGCTGCTGCCCGCTGATCACCCGCACCGCGCGCGCCGAGCCATCCGGCAGATAGCCGCCAATGTACCCGGCCACGGCGTCGAGTGGTTGCACCGTCGCCGACAGGGCGATGCGCTGAAATTCCCCGGCCAGGCGAGCCAGCCGTTCGACGGACGTCATCAGTTGCACGCCGCGGCGGTTGCCGACCACGGCGTGCACCTCGTCGAGGATGAGCGTCTGCACCGTCGACAGGGCCTGCCGTCCGCGCCGGTTGGTGAGCAGCAGCGTCAGGCTTTCCGGGGTGGTGATAAGGATTTCCGGGGGCTGGCGGAGCATGCGTTGCCGGTCGCCGCCGGAAGTGTCGCCCGACCTGGTGCGCGCGCTGATGGCCGGAAAGTCATGGCCCTCGCGCAATTCCCGCAGCGGGCCGAGCAGGTTGTGATGGATGTCGTTGTTGAGCGCCTTCAGTGGCGAAACATACAGCACGCGTGTGCGCCCGGGCCGGTAACTGCCCCGCGCGAACCGGTCCAGCGCCCACAGAAAGGCGGTGAGAGTCTTGCCGCTGCCGGTGGGCGCGGTGGCGAGCACATGGGCGCCTTCGGCGATGTGCGGCCAGCTCTGTTCCTGCACGTCGGTGGGTGCCGGGAAGCGATCTTCGAACCAGCTTTGAATCGAAGGATGAAATAGCCCAAGCGCGCTCATCCGGGGGATTATGGGGCATCTGGAAAACAGTGCTACGCTTTGCCTGTTGCAGACGAAGGCAGATGGTCCGCTACGGTGTTGCTGAAGCCGGGAGATTGGTCGGGACGCGGTAGCCTGCTGGTGGAAGGCGCGAGCCTCGGCAGGCAGGTCGAGTGCGACCTGAGAATCGAGCAGGACCGGAGTGGGTATACGCTGCTCGGCGGCTATCGGGTCAAGGGAGAGAGGAGCCAGGATCTGTCGGTGCGGGTTGCCCCGAACGAGGTCGGCACCTACACCATCGATGCGCGCCTCGGGGCGGTGGCCTTCGACGGCATCGCCAAGCTCGAGAGCCTGCCCAACCTGGGCCTGTTGTGGAACGCCGTGGAGACCCAGCACGCCGCCGTTTCCCTGTTCGATGTTGCCGACGGCATTGGCTTTCGGGGCTTTCTGCACGAGGACGAGCGCACGCTCACCTGGGAGATCGCCTTTTCCCTGAAACAGCACACCGTAAAGGCAGACAACGTCGTCACCCTCAGGCGGCGCCGCTAGCGTTCTTGAGGATGCCCCGTCTTGACAGTTGAGCAAAGTTCCGCAACGCC
>CAZNFI010000078.1:0-13563 GCA_964572185.1 uncultured Pseudomonadales bacterium | reverse complement strand
GGCGCGGGCTCGCATGGAACAAACGTCTCGCGATGGGGTTTTTCCAGTAACCTAGTGGGCATCACCAGCAGTTTCGGATTCAGCAACACCACCAGGCTGCCATCATCGAGCGATGTGGCGAGGCTGGCCGCGCAACGGCCGCCGTTGCGGTTTGCCGGAGGCCTGATGAGCACCTCGCGGCAACCCTCCAGCGCATCGCCAACCAGGGCGATGTGCCGTCCGTGGCAATGGCTCAACAGCACGATCGCGCCGGTTTCCCGGCACTCGCTGCGCTTGGCGTATCCCAGGCACCGGTCGAGAAAGTGCAGTTGCCAGGCATGCCCCCCCTGCTTGAATGTCCCATGGTCGGTGAGCGTCGCTGCCTCGTTCGGGCACACACACACGAAATCCTCCAGGTCGGGAATGGGAATGGCATAGCGCTCGCCACGCACCAGAAACACCAACGCCCGCCCAACCTCGGCTGCACGCGGAAGGTGCACGGCGAAGGCGGCGCCAAGCCCGGGCCGGTACGATAGCTGCATGCGGCCTCCCAGGCGCGCCACTCCCGCCAGCGCGGCGGACAGGCCCAGCCCTCTGCCGCATAGTTGCCAGACTCGCTCCTCCGTGGAAATTCCCGGCGCGAACACGAATTGGGCACAGGCGTGGTCATCGAGTTTCGCGTTCGGTGCCAGCAGGCCGTCGTCCAGCGCCAGTTGGCGCACACGCTCGATGTCGACCCCTGCGCCATCGTCGGCTATCTCCATGAGCGCGCCGCCACCGCGCATCGACACGCGCAATTCGATTCGGCCCCGCTCCGGCTTGCCGAGCGCCCGGCGACGCTCGGGCAGTTCGATGCCGTGGTGCAGCGCGTCGCGCAGCACATGTTCGAGCGGCATCAGCAAGCGTCGCAGCAGGCCGGCATCGATCTGCAGACGCGCGTTCTCCCAATGCAGTTCCACGCGCTTGCCCAGGGCCTCGCCACACTGACGAACAACGGCATTCAGCCGGTGCCGCAGCTTCAGGAACGGAATCCGGGTTCCCGGCTCAACCACCAGCGGCGGTATGGGGTGAACGCCGGAATTCACCCGCGTGCGCCTCAATATTCGAACCAGCTGCACTCGCCAGACAAGCAGTTCCCGAAACAGTTGATCGACTGTCCGCGAACCCGCCTGTCGGGCCTCTATCAGAAACCCCTCGAAACAATGCACGAACTCGCTCAGGTCATTCAGCCCGCAGAGTTGCGCACCACCCTTCAGGGTGTGCAAATGTTCAAGCAGGCTCTGGCAGTACACCGGGTCACCGCGGTTCCGCCACCAGAGACGGGCATTGCGGTCAACCGCGCGCTCGATTTCCTTGGCTTCCTCAAAAAAACAGTGCAGCAGCCTGGTATCGACCATGCTTCCACGTCCGCCACGATAGGGCCCTGCCGGCCCCAGGCCGGCCTGCGGCACGCAGTCGGCCAGGCTGGTCGAACTCGACAGCACGGTGCGCAGAGCCGCCATGCCATCGGCCATGGAATCAAAGCCCGCCACCAGTCGGCTATCCAGTCGTTTGTGAGATTCAAGCATCGCGATCCTGCCCTTCAGCAGGGTCTTTCAGACGTTTTTCGTATTCTTTCCGCCAGTGCGGTCCGGTGGCGGCAGCCCGACCACTGGGTCGGCGTTCACATCCGCATCCCGGAACAACCTTCGCACCGTTTGATTGCGACAATGGAGAAAAGTTGCAACCGCCCCCGAGCGAAGGGCGTGCGCGGTTGCCGACCGGCACCGTCAGGTTGCCGACCGACACCGGTAGGGAGTACTTTCAGCACAGCCCCTGACCCCTTGGAACGACACATGACCCGCATCGCTTTCGTCATGGACCCCCTCGAAAGCCTTTCGTTGAAGAAAGACTCCACCCTCTCCATGATCCGCGCCGCGCAGGCACGCGGCTGGGACATCGCCTATCTGCTGATGCAGGACTTGTTCTTTCGCGACAACCGCGTTCAGGCTTTCTCGCGCCCACTCACGATCAACGAACCCTTTGCGACTTCCCTCGACCCCGCCGATGCACAGGCATTGTCCTCGGAGGGTGGCGCCTGGTTCGAGCTCGGAGAGAGCCGCATCGAACCCGCGGAGCAATTCGATGTCATCATGATGCGCAAGGACCCTCCGTTCGACATGGAGTACATCTACGCCACCTACCTGCTCGAGCGCGTGGAGGAAACCGGCGTGCTCGTGGTCAACCGTCCCGGCGCTCTGCGCGACTGCAACGAGAAATTTTTCGCCACCCGTTTCCCCGATTGCTGCCCGCCCCTGGTGGTCAGCCGGCGGGAGGACCTGCTGCGCGAGTTTCAGCGCACCCACAGGAACGTGGTGTTCAAACGGCTGGACGGGATGGGCGGAACTTCCGTCTTTCGTGTAATGGATGGCGACCCGAACCTGGGCGTGATCCTCGAGACCCTGACGCTCGGCGGGCGGGAACAGATCATGGGGCAGTTGTATCTGCCGGAGATCGCCGATGGCGACAAGCGGATACTGCTGATCGATGGCGAACCGGTGCCCTACGCGCTGGCGCGGGTACCCAAGGCCGGTGAAGCGCGCGGCAATCTGGCCGCCGGCGGTACCGGCATCGGCAGGGAGCTGACCGAGCGGGACGCATGGATCGCCGCCCAACTGGGGCCGGAACTGAAGCGCCGCGGGCTGATGTTCACGGGCATCGACGTGATCGGCGACTTTCTCACCGAAGTGAACGTGACCTGTCCAACCTGCATCCGCGAACTCGACACCCAGTTCTCGCTGGACATTGCCGGCGACCTGCTCGACGTGCTGGCAGGCAAACTCGGGTAGCCGCCGGCCATGAACGTCAGGCCACTGCCGGTTCGGGGCTGGTTCGACAACCGGGGCAGTGCCCGTCTCGGCATCGCCCTGGTCGCTGCCTCGGCACTGCACGCGGCGGCCATCTTCGGTATCGATGTCAAGTGGAATGCACCAGCAGTAACCGGTTCAGCCGCCGACCTCGTCCTGCAACTGGAATCCGCGCTGCCGTTGCCGATCGAACCGGCCGGTTCGGCCGCCGCCGATGCCGGCGCCGCGCGCGCTGCCCGAACCGACCCACAGCAATCCGCCGCCCCGGCCTCCGTCGACGCGTCCGAACAGCGGCCTGGTCGGGTCGATGCACAAAGCCCGGCGACCGGCGCAGCCCCGTCAACGTCTCCACATCGCGCCCGGTCGACGCTCCCTTCCGTACCCGACGGCCTCCCGCACGATACCCTGGCGAAAGCGGTGGCCAGCGCCCATGCCCTGCGCGAGCGGCAACCGGACGCAGCCCTTGCAGCCACACGAACGAGGCGGCTCACCAGCGCTTCGACCCGGTCGACCGTCGAGACGGCGTACCTGGAAATGTGGCGCCAGAAAGTGCAACGCATTGGTCGTGCCAACTATCCTCCCGGCGGCTTGTCCGGTGAACTGGTGCTGCTGGCCGTTATCCGCCATGACGGCACCCTCGAGGAGTGTCGCATCCTGGACTCCTCCGGAATTGCAGTACTCGACCAAGCCGCACTTCGCATCGTGCGCCTGGCCGCGCCGTTCAGCCACTTCCCGGTCGAAATGCGCAAGTCCTACGACCGCCTGGAACTCGTTCGCGGGTGGAAATTCGCGCGCAACGGCGCCTTTCATTGAGGCAGCGACAGCGCGCGGTCAATGCTTCGACCGCACCCGCCTCGACCCATCCACCAAGCCAGTCGGTGCCCCGCGCCGGCTCGGTTGCCCCTTTGCGCCGAAGGTGCCAAGATCGCAGGTCTGATCAGCCGGAGGCCGCGTGGACCTCAAGCATCACTTCCTGATCGCCATGCCCAACCAGGCCGGCTCCTACTTCGGCAATACCATCACCTACATCTGCGAACACAACCAGGATGGCGCCATGGGGCTGATGATCAACCGGCCGACGCCCATATCGGTTGGCGAACTGCTGGAACAATCGGGCCTGACCGGATCACCGGCACTGGCCGATGTGCCCATCCTGGAAGGCGGCCCGGTGTCCAATCAGCAGGGTTTCGTGCTGCATTCCGACGACGGCGACTTTCCGGCATCGATGAGCCTCGGACACGGCCTGAAGCTCACCACCGCCCGCGAGGTGCTCGAGGCGATCGCCGGCAACAGGGGCCCTTACAACTACCTGGTGGCGCTGGGTTATGCCGGATGGGGCCCGCGGCAACTCGAAGGGGAGTTGACCGACAACGCCTGGCTGACCTGCCCGGCAAGCGTCGAGATCATATTCGACGTACCTTTCGATGAGCGCATCGACAAGGCGGCTGCGAGCCTCGGTATCGACATCCGGCTGATGTCGGGGCAAGCCGGCCACGCGTGACGGTACGCCCGGCCCATAGCCCTCTCTGTTCGTGAACCGGTGGGCCAGGGTACAGGGACCATGTCGGCCACCACGGTGGTAGCTATCGACTTCGGACTACGGCGCATGGGTCTTGCCACAGGCCAGACCGTTACCGGCACGGCAACCCCGCTCGGCTCGGTCGCCGCCAAAGACGGCGTGCCAGACTGGACCGAGTTCGATGCGGCCGTCGACACCTGGCGCGCCGACTGCCTGGTGGTCGGCCTGCCGCTCAACATGGACGGAACCGAGAGCCACATGTCGAGACGGGCAAGGCGGTTCGCGCAACGGCTGCGGCAGCGCTATTCGGTGCGGGTGGAAATGGCGGACGAACGGCTGACCACCCGCGAGGCCAGGTCGATCGACCCTGATTCGGATGATCACGCCCTGGCTGCCTGCCTGATCGCCGAAACCTGGCTCGGCGATCTCCCGGGAACAAACCGATAAGCCGCAATCGCTGAACGCCAGCCCCAGCCCCGGCTTTCAAAAGTCGTCCGGATTTCGCGCCTGTGCCCGGGCGGTCGCACGCTCGATCAGGCCCCGCGCCACGAGTTCGCGCAGGCACTTGTCGAGAGTCTGCATACCTGCCGCGGCGCCGGTCTGGATGGCCGAGTACATCTGCGCCACTTTGCCTTCGCGGATGAGATTGCGAATGGCCGGGGTGCCCAGCATGATCTCGTGAGCCGCCACACGGCCGCCACCGGTGCGCTTGAGCAGCGTCTGGGAAATCACTGCCTGCAGCGATTCCGACAGCATGGCGCGCACCGCGGCTTGCTCCTGGGCGGGAAACACGTCGACCACGCGGTCGATGGTCTTGCCGGCGGAAACCGTGTGCAGCGTGCCGAACACGAGGTGCCCGGTTTCCGCCGCGGTCAGCGCCAGCCGTATGGTCTCCAGGTCGCGCATCTCGCCGACCAGGATCACGTCCGGATCTTCGCGCAGGGCCGAGCGCAATGCCCGGGCAAAGTCCCGGGTGTCGCGGTGTACTTCGCGCTGGTTGACAAGACAGCGTTTGCTGGGGTGCACGAACTCGATCGGGTCTTCGATGGTCAGGATGTGACCGCGGCGGTTGTCGTTGACGAAGTCGACCATGGCGGCAAGCGTAGTGCTCTTGCCGGATCCGGTGGGGCCGGTGACCAGCACCAGGCCCCGGGGTCTGAGGCTGATCTCGGCGAACACCTCGCCCATGCCCAGATCGGCCATTGACGGCACCGTCGACGGGATGGTGCGAAACACCGCCGCCGGACCCCGGTTCTGTCGGAAGGCATTGACCCGGAAACGCCCGCTCCCTTCCATGTCGATGGAAAAGTCGGCTTCCAGTAGCGACTCGAATTCCTGCCGCTGGCGTTCGGTCATGATGCCGTGCAGCGCCGCCTGCAGCTTGCTCGGCGGGAAAGCCGGGGCGTCCAGGCGCCGCAGGTCGCCATCCACGCGCAACATGGGCGGCAGGCCGGCGGCAAGGTGCAGGTCTGAAGCACCACGCTCGATGCTGCAGGCGAGCAGGCCGGCAACGCAATCCGCGGCACCCGACAGGTTTTCCGCTCGCATGGCACACTTTTTTTCGGTCATGCGCATTCCGAACATCGAGCGGCCCTCAAAGGTGCCGGAGTCCCGCACCTCACGTCCGCTCTCATCGGTGTACTCAATGCTGTTCCTTGCGCGTCAGTGAGCCGGCACAACGCCGGGGTGGAAACTTTCATGGAGAACCCAACTTCCTGAAAATACCTTTTTGCGTCATCCGACATGGCGCCTACCGGGGGCTTGCATGGATGAAAACTCTCGCATGACGGTCACTCAGTTCCCGCTACCGCCCGATTCAGGGCAATCGCCATGGTCCCTGCCCAACGGTTCCCGCATGACGCTGTAGTATTATTCGCGACCCGCACCTCGCAGGCTTGAGGAAATCGGTGCCTTGGCCGGTGCGACATCGACTAAATCGCGGCGGATTCGTTGTGCATCCAATCTCCGAAAACCTGGCGGCGGTGAATGTGCGCATCAGCCACATCGCCCAAGACTGCGGCCGGCGGGAACGGGACATTTCGCTCATCGCCGTGTCCAAGACCATGCCACCGGAGGCCATCGTCACCGCTTTCCGCGCCGGTCAGCGAAATTTCGGAGAAAACTATGTTCAGGAAGCCATCGCCAAGATCACCAGACTGTCTGACCTGTCTATCACCTGGCATTTCATCGGGGTGATACAGTCCAACAAGACCGCCCTGCTGGCCCGGCACTTCCACTGGGTGCACACCGTCGATCGCCTGAAGATCGCGCGCCGCCTCGCCAGCCATCGCAGTGATGTCGATCCGCTGAACGTGCTGCTGCAGGTCAACATCGACGCCGACCCCGCCAAAGCCGGCATCGCACCAGCGGACGCGCCGGCGCTGCTGGCGGCGGCCGCCGAACTGCCGGGGCTGCGGGTGCGGGGCCTGATGACGATATTGGAAAAGGCAGGCGATCCCGATTTAAGCTTCGCCCGCATGCACCACCTGTTCACCTCGATGACGCCACCCGACAGCCGCGATTGGGACACCCTGTCGATGGGCATGACCCACGACATGGAAGCCGCCATCGCGCATGGAGCGACCCAGTTACGGATCGGTACCGCCATCTTCGGCCCGCGCGATCGTGCGGCGGCTTGCGCACAACAGGCAGGTCACTCTTGAACGCATCCAACATCGGTTTCATCGGCGGCGGCAACATGGCCCAGAGCCTGATTCGAGGCCTTGTCGATGCAGGCCACGATCCCGGCTGTCTGGCCGCCAGCGACCCGGTTGCCGCTTGCCGGGAAGCGGTCGAGGCGCTCGGCGCGACGGCCATGCCGGACAATCAGCGCGCGGTGGACTTTGCCGAGGTGGTCGTTCTGGCGGTAAAACCGCAGGTGCTGGCCACGGTACTCGATGGCGTCTCGATACCTGCAGACACCCTGGTGGTGTCGATCTGCGCCGGCGTTTCCACCGACGGAATCGCCGCCATGACTTCGTCCCACCAGGCCATCGTGCGCTGCATGCCGAACACGCCGGCACTGCTGCGCGCCGGCATGACGGCCCTGTTTGCGAACGCACCGACCAGTGACCTTCAGCGCCAGGCAGCCGAGTCGATACTGGGCGCGGTGGGCAAGACACTCTGGGTGAACCGGGAGTCCGACCTGGACATCGTGACGGCGGTTTCCGGCAGCGGGCCGGCCTACTTCTTTTACCTGATGGAGGCGATGGTGAAAGCCGGCCAGGCCATGGGCCTCACGCCGGAAGCGGCCGCCACCCTGACCGTTGAAACCGCCTGGGGGGCGGCACGCATGGCGCGCGAAACCGGCGACCCGCCTGAGAATCTGCGCCGCAACGTGACCTCCCCGCACGGCACCACGGAGGCAGCATTGCGCGAGTTGAACGACCACAACGTGAGCCGGCACATCGTCTGGGCGCTCAGCCAGGCGCGCCGCCGCTCCCGGGAACTGGCCGAGGAATTCCAGCGCCCATGAACGGCGTATTGCATTTCGTCATTCGCTTCCTGCTGGAAATCACCTGTTTCCTGTTCATGGCCCGATTTCTCCTGCAGGCCTGCGGCGCCGACTTCTACAATCCCGTCTCCCAGGGCATCGTCAAGGCCACCGACCCGGTGCTGCGGCCGCTGCGCGCAGTGTTGCCGCGCCTGCGCAACCTCGACTTTGCCTCTTTTCTGGCAGCATGGATCACCGCGGCACTGATGGCATACGCCCTGGCGCTCATCGCCGGGTCGTACGCCGGCGGCGTACTGAGCATCGCGGTGGGCGGCCTGCTGCATGTGCTGCTGCGCATACTGGACATCTTCTGGTGGTGCATACTCATCGTCATCATCGCCAGCTTCCTGGCGCCTGGCACACAGCATCCGGTTCTCGGCCTCCTGCAGCAGCTTACCGAGCCCCTGCTGCGCCCGGCCCGGCGCATCATTCCACCGCTGGGCGGTCTCGATTTCTCTCCCATCCTGGTGATCCTGGCGCTCGGCGTGGCACAGCGAATGCTGACGGCGCTGCTGGCCCGCTGAGTCGATGCCAGCCATTCGTTACACCAAAACTCCGTGACATGGGACAGCACCTCGACACAGGCGCCGCGTCCGCAACGAGCGGGTCGGTGGGCATCGTCGTTCCGCAACGATTCGAGTTCGACGACAGGTTCGCGCTGCAGTGCGGAGAATCCCTGAACGGATTCGAACTGGTCTACGAAACCTACGGCAAGCTCAACCCCGCCCGCAGCAACGCCGTGCTCATCTGCCACGCCCTTTCCGGCAATCACCACGCCGCCGGCTACCACGCCGAAACCGATGCGAAACCCGGCTGGTGGGATGCCTGCATCGGCCCGGGAAAGGCGCTGGACACCGACCGTTTCTTCGTGGTCGCGCTCAACAACCTCGGCGGCTGCCACGGCAGCACCGGCCCCGCATCGACAAACCCGAAGACCGGCAAGCTCTACGGCCCCGACTTTCCGAACGTCACCGTGGAGGACTGGGTGCGCAGCCAGGCACTGCTGGCGGACCAGCTGGGCATCGATTGCTTCGCCGCCGTGGTTGGCGGCAGCCTGGGCGGCATGCAGGCGATGCAGTGGGCCATCGACTATCCGCAGCGGGTACGGGCGGCGCTGCTGATCGCCTGTGCCGCAAAACTCTCGGCACAGAACATCGCCTTCAACGAGATCGCCCGCCAGGCGATCACCTCGGATCCCGAATACCGAAGCGGCAACTACCGCTCCACCGACACGAACCCGGATCAGGGGCTGGGACTGGCGCGCATGATCGGCCATGTGACCTACCTCTCCCACGACGGCATGGGGCAGAAGTTCGGACGGAAACTGAAGTTCGGCCAACTGAGCCAGGCCCGGGACATCGAGTTTCAGGTCGAGAGTTACCTGCGCTACCAGGGGCAGAGCTTCTCCAGGCGCTTCGATGCAAATACCTACCTGCTGATGACCAGGGCGCTCGACTACTTCGACCCGGCCGACAAGTTCGGCGGCGACCTGATCGCCGCGCTAAGCAGGGCGACAGCCAGCTTCCTGGTGCTGTCTTTCACCACCGACTGGCGGTTCTCCACTGCCCGCTCGCAGGAGATCGTCGATGCGCTGATCGCAGCACGCAAGAACACGGTGAGCGCCGTGATCGAGTCCGACCACGGCCACGATTCCTTCCTGCTGCCGTTACCGCGCTACGTGGCGGTGTTTCGCACCTACATGAACCGCCTGGCCGACCAGGTGGAAGCACTGGCCGCGGAGCAGGCCGCCGATGCGCCCTGACCTGAAGATCATCGCCGAGCTGGTCAATCCCGGTGCGCGGGTGCTCGATCTCGGCTGCGGCGAGGGCGATCTGCTCGCCCATCTGCAGGAGCACAAAGCGGTAAACGGTTACGGGCTCGACGTCGGCGCCAAAAACATCACCATCTGTGTGCGCAAGGGCGTCAACGTCATCGAGCAGGACCTCGATGACGGGCTCGACAACTTTCCGGACGACAGCTTCGACATGGTGGTGATGACCGAGACCCTGCAATCGGTGCGCCTGCCCGGGCGCATGCTCGACGAGATGCTGCGCATCGGCGGCGAGTGCATCGTCACCTTCCCCAACTTCGGGCACTGGCGCAGCCGGCTGTACCTGGCGCTCAAGGGCCGCATGCCCATGGCCAGGCACCTGCCGCACGCCTGGTACGAGACACCCAACATTCACCTGTGCACCTTCAAGGACTTCGAGCACCTGGTCCGTGAGCGGGGGCTGCGCATCATCGAGCGCTTCGTGGTCAATGCCGAATACCTGAACAAGCCGCTCATCAACCTGTTTCCCAACCTGTTCGGCTCGACCGCCTTCTACCGGCTCGGGCGCCCGCCGAGAGCGGCCACATGAAGCGAACCCGGCATCGCCCGACTCTGCGGTCCCCTGCCCCTGGGACCCGCGCCCGGCAGACCACTGCACTGCTGGCCTGCGCGCTGTGCCTCGCGGCGCTCGCCCGGGCCGAGCAGAACACCATCGGTGACCACGAGGCACACTACGTGGTCTTTCCGAGCATGTTCCTGAGCGCAGACATCGCTGACAGCTACGGGATAACACGAGCGCCCAACCTGAGCCTGGTCAACCTTTCCATCCTGGATTCCGCGGGCGACGGTACGGCGGTGACCGTTTCCGGGGAGGTGAAAAATCTGCTCGGTCAATTGAGCCCGCTCACCTTCAGGGAGATCAGGGAGGACCGGGCGCTGTACTACATCGCCGAGGTGCGCCACGCCGACCGCGAGGTACTGCGCTTTTCCATCGCCATTTCGCCACCCGGCGACAGCGCCTATCAGCTCGAATTTCAACAGGAACTGTTCTGGGAGGAATGAAACCGAGACACCAGAGGCCGGCGCGCCGTGCAACGCGGCGGCGGGCCGGCGGCAGCGGAGCTCCGGCGTGAAAGTCGTGCTGGCAAGCGGCAACGCCGGAAAACTGAAGGAACTCGATGCGCTGCTGGCGCCGCTCGGCATTGAACTGATCGCCCAGGGGGCACTCGGGCTGCAATCCGCACCGGAAACCGCGTCGACCTTTGTCGAGAACGCCATCGCCAAGGCGCGCCACGCAAGCCGCGGCGCCGGCCTGCCCGCGATAGCCGACGACTCCGGGCTGGCGGTCGATGCGCTGGGCGGCGCGCCGGGCATTCGCTCGGCACGCTATGCGGGCGAACAACAGGACGATGCGGCCAACAACCGCAAGTTGGTCGGGGCGCTTGCGGGCATTGCCGACCGCAGTGCGCGTTTCTGCTGTTCACTGGTGTATTTGCAGCGCCCGGACCACCCCGCTCCGCTGATCGCCAGCGGCGAGTGGCGCGGAACGATCGTCGATACCGCACGGGGCAGCAACGGGTTCGGTTACGACCCGCATTTCCTGTTGCCGGAATTGAGCCTGACCTCCGCCGAGCTGGAACCGGCTCGGAAAAACGCACTCAGCCATCGCGGCCAGGCAGCGCGGGCGCTGCTGGCCCTGCTCGGCGAGCGGCTCGGTGCCCGGCAGGGCACGGATTGAGGCCGACCGGCGCGTTCGCCCGCCGACTCCTGCATGACCGACCTGCATCCCGTCACCGACCCGCCGCGCCTCGGCCTCTACGTTCACTTTCCCTGGTGCGTGAAGAAGTGCCCGTACTGCGACTTCAACTCGCACCCGCTGACGGGCAATCTTGACGAAGCCGCCTACGTCCAGGCGGTGACACGAGAATTTCGCGAAAAAACTGCAGGGCTCGACGCCGCGATACCGGTGCACGCCGGCACGCCAACGTCGAACCAATCCAGGAGCGGGAAGCAACTCGCTGCGCATGCGTGGCGGTCAGTCGATTGCGGCGCCGGCCGGGTGTTCGACAGCGTGTTTCTGGGCGGCGGCACACCAAGCCTGTTTTCCGCCCGGGCGCTGGGCGAGCTCCTCGACCAGTTCCGACCGTCGCTGCGCGACGGCGCGGAGATCACCATGGAAGCCAACCCCGGCGCCGCCGAACGGGACGACCTGGGCGCCTATCGCGAAGCGGGCATCAACCGGCTGTCGATTGGCGCGCAGTCGTTCTCGGCAGCGCGCCTCAAGCGGCTCGGGCGCATTCACGGCCCGGATGAAGTGCATGCCTGCATGGCAGCCGCCCGCGCCAGCGGGTTCGACAACATCAACCTGGACCTCATGTACGCCCTGCCGGGGCAAGCCACCGAAGACGCGCTCGCAGACCTGAAAACCGCGATCGCGCTGTCGCCGGACCACCTGAGCTGGTATCAGCTCACCATCGAGCCGCACACCGAGTTTGCCCGCCGCCCGCCGCGCAATCTGCCTGGAGAAGAAGCCATCCACGCGATGGAAACCGCCGGCCGGGCATTGCTTGGCGAACACGCGTTCACCCGCTACGAAATTTCCGCCTATGCCAGACCGGGACGGGAATGCCGGCACAACCTGGTGTACTGGACGTTCGGCGACTACCTGGGACTTGGCGCCGGCGCACACGGCAAGCTCGGCCGCAAACCGACGGTGCGCATGCGAAACCCCCGACAACCGCGCCTGTACCTGCAGAATCCGTTGCATTCCGAGGCGCTTCGGGTCGACCCCGGGGAGTTGCCCGGCGAGTTCATGATGAACGCCCTGCGCCTGGTAGGGGGTGTCGAACAGGGCCTTTTCGAAGCTCGCACCGGCCTGGTTTGGGAAGCCGTGCAACCCACATGGGAACGGCTTACCGCCCTGGGCCTGACGGAAAAGCACCGCATCGCGGCGTCAGAGCGGGGGCTGCAGCACCTCGACACGCTGGTTCAGCACTTTCTCTGAAAGTCGAATTCGTGAATCTGGTGGCCCAGGCGCCGGCCGCGCGCCTCGAAACGTGTCACCGGCCGCTCACCGCCAGAGGCCACGGCCTGCAATGCCGGCTCTGCCGCAAGCACCGAGGAGATCCATTCCGCGTAGGGCGCCCAGTCCGTAGCCACGCGCAGGATTCCACCCGGCGCCATGCGGTCGGTCAGCATGGCTACGAACGCCGGCTGAATCAGGCGCCGCTTGTGATGGCGTTTCTTCGGCCAGGGGTCGGGAAACCAGATGCGAATTTCGCAAATGCTCGCCGGTGCGAACTTTTCCGCGAGCAGCACTTCGGCATCGCCTGACAACACGCGCAGGTTTGCCAGTTGCTGCCGCTCGATGCCGGCGAGCAGGGCGCCGATACCGGGCTGGTAGATCTCGATGCCGACCAGGTTCAACTCCGCACGCAGCGCCGCCCAGTGCAACAGCGACTGCCCCATGCCGAATCCGATTTCGACACCGATCGGAGCAGGGCGCCCGAATGTCCGGCTCCAGTCCGCTGATTGCGGATCGACGATGTAACGATCCGCCAGCGTTTCCAGGGCACGGCGTTGACCGCGGGTCATGCGGCCACGGCGGCGGATGTAGGTGCGTTGGGTCAAGCGCCAGGCTTGTTTGCAGGCTCTCGCCGATGCCGCAGGCCCGCCCTCGTACCCGCTCTCATCGGTGCACTCAAGGCTGTTCCCTGCGGGTCAGCGCAGCGAATCCGCTGCTAGGAGCCTGCGCCGTAGGAAGTCGCGAAAGCGAAAATTCGCT
Source organism: uncultured Pseudomonadales bacterium (assembly GCA_964572185.1). Lineage (GTDB taxonomy): Bacteria > Pseudomonadota > Gammaproteobacteria > Pseudomonadales > Azotimanducaceae > Azophilus. The sequence goes on along the minus strand of CAZNFI010000078.1, from coordinate 171 downwards.
ATCGCCGCCCCTTTGGACGGGCGATTGAGGAGAATATCGAGCCATATTTGACGAAATCGAGCGTTCAAAGGGGCGGATGAGAGCGGATTTGCAGCCGTGAATTCCTACGGCGCAGGCTTGCATGGAACAAATCGTTAAATTCAATATAATCAATAAGTTAAGGAAAACGTA
>CAZNFI010000077.1:3973-13567 GCA_964572185.1 uncultured Pseudomonadales bacterium | reverse complement strand
TATCACCCTTGTGATCCGCCGCCACCCGCTTCAGCCTGCAGATCGCCACCGGTTTTTCCTCGGTCCGCACGCGGCGGCAGGCCGGCTCGCAGGGCCGGTCGCAGGTGCGTCCGAGAATGCCGGGGAAGACATTGCTGTCCCAGTTGAGCATGTACGCCTCGGTGTAGCGCTCCTGGGCAATCAGGCGAATGTACTCGGGCACCGGGGTGTGCGCGGGGCAGGCCCACTGACAGTCCACGACCTTGTGAAAATAGCTGGGATCCAGGATGTTGGTCGGCTTCATGTCGGCGGTAGGAGGCGCATCGACCCCGATTTGGAACCTGAGTCGGGCACGGCAATCCCGGTTACGATTTTCCGGGCGGCACTTTAACGGTTTGTCCGCCGTTTAGGAAGCGTTTTGCTTGCGCAACCCCTTGATTTGTTTGAATCGGCCGCAGTCGGTACCCGGCTTTGTCCGGGGCCGGCAAAAGGCGGGTAGAATACGCCGCTCGCCCAGCTTCGCGGCCTGATCTCCGATGCACTTGCGCCTCGCCGAAAAACTGCCCGACGCCCCCGGCCGGCCGGCTGCCTGGCACAACGTGTTCGACGCGGCGGCAGGCCACCTGGCCGCGCAGGCCGCCGCTGCCCACGACGGGCTGACGCTGATGGTCGCCAACGACGCGGAGGATGCCCTTCGCTGGCGGAACGAGGTGATGTTCTTCGGCGGCGCCGAGGCCGGCGATCTGTTGCAATTCCCGGACTGGGAGACCCTGCCCTACGACGTATTCTCCCCGCACCCCGACATCGTTTCCGAACGCCTGGCCGCGTTGCGCGGCCTGGGTAACCTGTCGAAGGGCATACTGGTGGTGTCGGTGACGGCGCTCATGCAGCGCCTGGCGCCGCCGCAATACGTCGAAGCCCAGTCGTTCGTGCTGGCCGAAGGCGACCGATTCGATGCCCACCGGGAACGGGCCCGGCTTGAGGCCGCGGGCTATGCGGCCGTGGAAACCGTGGAGAACCGCGGCGAGTTCGCCATTCGCGGCTCGCTGATGGATATCTTCCCCACCGGTGCCGCCAACCCGATCCGCATCGATCTGATGGATGACGAGATCGAGTCACTGCGCATCTTCGATGCCGACACGCAGCGCACCATTGAACGGGTCACCCGCGTCAACATGCTGCCGGCCAAGGAGTTTCCCCTCGACGAACCCGGCATTGCCCACTTCCGCAAGCGCTGGCACGAGACCTTCACCGTGGACGTGCGCCAGTGCAGCGTCTATCGGGACGTGTCGACGGGCATCCCTCCCGGCGGAATCGAATACTACCTGCCGTTCTTCTTCGAGCGCCTGGCCACGCTGTTCGACTACCTGCCCGACCACACCCTGATCATTCACCGGTCGAACCTCGACGCTGCCGCGAAACAATTCTGGCAGGATATCGGCAACCGCTACGACAATCTCGCCCACGACATCGAACGCCCCATTGTCGAACCGCAACAGCTGTTCCTGTCGCCCGAAGCCCTGCACCGCGGTCTGAAGGCTTATCCCCGAATCAAGCTGAGCGATGCCGAACGGCCGAACGCGCGCCGCCGTTCGCAGCCGCTGCCCGACCTGCAGGCCAATGCGCGCCTGAAAGACCCGGCGCAGCCGCTCAGGGCCTGGATGACGGCCAATCCCTCGCAGCGCCTCCTGTTTACCGCGGAAAGCGCCGGGCGCCGGGAGATCCTGTCCGAGTTCCTGGTGAAGTCCGGCATTCAGCCGGCGAACCATGCCTCCCTGGCCACGTTCCTGGACGGTACGGACCGTTGCGGCATCGTCACCGCACCCATCAGCCGGGGCCTCTGGGTTGCCGGCCTGACGGTGGTCACCGAGAGCCAGATCTTCGGTCACCGGCCCAGCGGCGAACGGGTCAGCGGCGCCCGGGTCATCGACCCGGACCAGATCGTTCGCGACCTTTCGGAACTGGCAACCGGCGCGCCGGTCGTGCATCTCGAGCACGGCGTGGGCCGCTACCGGGGGCTTGAGACACTCGGCGTCGACGGGCACGACGCCGAGTTCCTGATGCTCGAATACGCGGACGGCGACAAGCTCTATGTGCCGGTCACCGCCCTGCACCTGATCAGCCGTTATGCGGGCGCCAGCGATACCGCCGCACCGCTGCACCGGCTCGGTTCAGACCAGTGGGAGAAAGCCAAGCGGCGCGCCGCCGCCAAGGCCGTGGACGCGGCCGCGGAACTACTGAACATTCACGCGCGCCGAGCCGCCCGCGAATCGACGCCGCTCGCATACGACCGCGACGAATACCAGCGCTTCGCGCGCCAGTTTGCCTTCGAACTTACCGATGACCAGGCGCAGGCAATCGATGCCGTGCTCGACGACCTGGCCTCGGCGAAAGCCACCGACCGGCTGGTCTGCGGCGACGTGGGGTTCGGCAAGACCGAAGTCGCCATGCGCGCCGCCTTCGCCACCGTGCTGGCCGGCCGGCAGGTTGTCGTACTGGTGCCCACGACGCTGCTGGCACAGCAGCATTTCAACACCTTCAGCGACCGTTTCGCGGACTGGCCGGTTCAGATCGAAGCCGTCTCCAGGCTGCGCACCGACAGCGAGACCGAGGCGATCCGCGAGCGCATGGCGGCGGGACGCATCGACATCCTGATCGGCACCCACAAGCTGCTCGGGCCGTCGTTCCGGTTCGAGGACCTCGGCCTGGTGGTGATCGACGAGGAACATCGTTTCGGCGTCCGCCAGAAGGAACGGCTGCGCGCCCTGCGCGCCGAGGTCGATGTGATCACGCTGACCGCAACGCCCATCCCGCGCACACTGAACATGGCCATGAGCGGCATCCGTGACCTGTCCATCATCGCCACGCCGCCGGCCCGGCGCCTGTCGATCAAGACCTTCATCCTGGAGAAGCGCAATCACGTCGTGCGCGAGGCGATCAACCGGGAACTGATGCGCGGCGGCCAGGTGTTCTACGTGCACAACGAGGTGCGCAGTATCGATCGGGCCGCCGAGGCTGTCGCCGAACTGGTTCCGGCAGCCCGCATCGGCATCGGCCACGGGCAGATGGCCAAGCGCGCCCTGGAGCAGGTGATGAAGGATTTCCACCAGCGCCAGCTGAACGTACTGGTGTGCTCGACCATCATCGAAAACGGCATCGACGTCCCCAACGCCAACACCATCGTCATCGACCGGGCGGACAGATTCGGGCTGGCGCAACTGCACCAGATGCGCGGACGGGTCGGGCGCTCGCACCGGCAGGCCTATGCGTACCTGCTGACGCCGCACCCGAGCGCCATGACCCCGGATTCGGTCAAGCGCCTGGAAGCCGTCCAGGCAGCCGGCGACCTCGGCGTCGGCTTTGCGCTGGCGACCCGCGACCTGGAGATTCGCGGTGCCGGCGAACTGCTTGGCGAAGAGCAGTCGGGGCAGATCGAATCCATCGGTTTTTCGCTCTACATGGAACTGCTGCGCCGTGCCGTAGCCGCCATCCAGTCGGGCCAGGTGCCAAACCTCGACACCCCGCTGGAGCCGCTCAGCCAGGAAGTGAACCTGCACTGCGCCACGCTGATCCCGGAAGACTACCTGCCCGACGTGCATACACGGCTGTTGATGTACAAGCGCATCGCCAATGCCACCACTGCCGCTGAACTGGAAACCCTGCAGGTCGAGATGATCGACCGCTTCGGCCTGCTTCCGGTATCGCTCAAACAACTGTTCCGGGTAACCGGACTGAAACTGCGCATGAACCCGCTCGGCATCCTGAAGATCGACCTCGGCGAACGCGGCGGCAGCCTCAAGGTGGGCGAGTCCACTACCATAGACGCCGGCACGGTGGTCGCACTGGTTCAGCGGGAGCCCCAGACCTACCGGTTGGGCGATGAATCCCTGCTTCGCGTACTCAGGCCCCTGCCCGAGCTGGAAGACCGCTTTAGCTTCGCCGAGCGGCTGCTCGACCTGCTCACGCCCCGGCGGGCATTCAGCGGACACCTCGCCGCCGGCGGATGATCAGAGCCGGCGCACTGCTGTTCGGTCTGACCGGGCTTGCGCTCTGGCCGCCGGCGGCACTGGCCGGCAGCGCCGACCCCGAGACTGCGGGCTGGTACAGCATCGAAACAATCGTGTTCCAGCGCCTCGCGGCCAGCGGTGCAGGCAGCGGCGAGCGCCTCACGCGCACGGACCGGCGCAGCTTTCCCCGCGGCATCCGTGCCTTTTCGACAGATCTGGCCGGTATCGGCTACCGGCTCGACCCGCTTGCCCGCGCGACCCTGGAGTTCCCGACGCTTTCCTTTGCCTGTCCGCCTCCCGGTGGGCCGGCAACCATTCGCCCGACCAGCGTCCCCGCCTGGTATCGGACCGGAGTTCCTGCTACCGGCCGCCAACCCGCCGATTCGGCGCCAGACGCGGCATTGCCGGGTTCGCGCAACGCTGCAAGCAGCCGGCGATCCCGGCACAGCGAGCCGGTCGGCAGCGACGCCGCAGTGGCCGGAAACGCCGGTCTGCCCGCACCGGTCGATGCCCCGTCACCATCGGCCCCGTTCATGGGCCCGAGCGCCCGATTCTGTTCTCCTGAAACGCCGGCCGGCACCCCTGCAGCCGCTACGGGTGGCACCGGCTGCGTGCCGGCGCCCCTGGATGTGCCGTTGCCGCCGGCGCGTTCGGCGCCGGTATGCAGTGAACCGCCGGGTGTGCCGGCGCCGGCCATCGCGCCCGTGCTCGAACCGCATCCGCTGCTGGACCGGTTGCGCGCCGTGCGCGACTTCAAGGACAGCCTGCTCCAGGCCAGTTACCAGGCCAGCACGCGTGGCGCACGCCTGAGCCGGCAGGCGCGCCGCATCGACAATGCACCTGGACTGCGGTTGCTGTGGCATGGCCGCTGGACGCAGCGCGTACCCACCCGCTCCGCAGCTGAGCCGCTGCTCATCCAGGCCGGTCGCGAGTGGCGCGACGGCTACGAACTGGAAGGAACCTTCGACATCACGCGCGGGCGTTTTCTGCATTTTCACGCTCGGCTCTGGTTGCGGGCCTTCGAGGAGTCCGGGGCAGACTGGGACTCCACCGAAGATCCGGGCGGCGGCTCGGCTGCACAGGCACAGGCGTCCGCAGACGCCGGCGCGCCGGCGCCAGGCAACCCGCCAGGCAACCCGCCAGGCAACCCGCAAGGGTACATGGCATTGGACGAGAGCCGCGTCATGCGCGCCGCCACGCTGCACTACCTGGACCACCCCAGGTTCGGTGTGCTGGTGCGCGCAGACCGGCTGCCAATGCCGGATTGGCTGGCCGATGCCTCAGCCGCTACGCTGCCCGCAGAACCCGGCAATTAGTCGATCCACGCGGGCGAGCCCGGCGGCGCGGTCCTGCAGCAGCGCCTGGTGGTCGATGCGCGTCGGGTCAGGACCACGGCCTGCGGCCGGATTGACGACTATGCCGATGCCCAGCAACGGCAGGCCCAGTTCCCGTGCCAGCGCAGCCTCCGGCATGGCCGTCATGCCCACCAGCGTACAGCCGTCCCGCGCCATGCGATCGATCTCGGCGGCGCTTTCCAGCCTTGGCCCCTGGGTGCATCCGTAGACACCGCCCATCGCTATCGACAGCCCCGTCCGCTCGGCCGCGGCGGCCAGTTCGCGGCACAGCCCCGCATCGAACGGCACCGTGAAATCCACGTGCTGGCGGCCCGTTTCGTCATAGGTGTGCTGCCGGCCCCAGGTGTAGTCGATGATCTGCTCCGGCAACACCACATCGCCCGGCTGCAGGGTCGTGTCGATCGCGCCGACGGTGTAGGTCGCCAGCACCCGCTCGGCGCCAAGTTCCTTCAGCAACCAGAGATTGGCGCGGTAGTTCACCGCGTGTGGAGCAAGTCCGTGCGGTTCACCGTGACGGGCCAGCCCGATGAGCCTGGCGTCCCCCAGCCGGCCTGCCCGAACCGGGCCCGGTATGGCGCCGTAAGGCGTCTGCAGCGCAATTTTCCGCACCGGCAACCGCGTGGCGAGCGGCAGCCCGCCGGACCCGTAAATCACCGCCGTGGTGCTCAACGCGGACGTTCCAGGTCTTCGGGCAAAGCGTAGATGGCCGGCAGGTTGCGCCAGTAGTTTCGATAGTCCATGCCGCAGCCGAACAGGTAGCGGTCCGGGCACACCAGGCACGTGAAGTCCACGTCGACGGATGCGTTTCTCGGCGTGTCCTTGCGCACCAGCACGGTGCTCCACACCCGCGTTGCGCCCTCCGCCAGGGCCCACTCGCGAATCGTGCGTAGCGTGTCGCCTTCGTCCAGCACATCGTCGACCAGCAGCACGTGCCGGCCATCGATGGTCTGTTGCGGCATGACCAGCCAGCTCAGCGCGCCGCCGCGCGTGTATTCGCCATAGCGGGCCACATGGACATATCCCTGGTGCAGCGGGAAATGCAGGCGCTTGAGCAGGCGCCCGCAGTAGATGAGCCCGCCGTTCATGATGCACAACACCAGCGGATTCAGATTCTCCAGGTCGAGCGCCACGCGCACCGCGGTGCGATCGATCGCGCGGCTCACGGTGTTGGCATCCACCACCAGATCGGCACGCCGGCCGGCCAGCAGCACTTCCTCCGGCACCCCGGACATGGCCGTCACGCCGTCAACTCGACCGTCGACCGCTTGATCGCCGGCCATTACTGCTCGGCCATGTGCAGGGTCTGGGTGGGAAAGGCGATTTCGGCGCCATGACTGCCGATGATGTCGGCAATGCGGAACAGAACCTCCTGTTTGATGGCGTGAAACTCCTCCCATACCACCGTCTTGGTGAATGTGTAGACAAAGAAGTCGAGGGAAGAGGGGCCGAAGGTCACGAAGTTGACCATGAGCGTACGCTCGGTATCGATGGCGGGATGGTCGCGCAGCATGTTTTCCACGTCCTGCACGATGGCGGGCAGTGCAGCCACATCGTCATAGCGAACGCCGACGGTCTCGTGGATGCGCCGGTTCGACATGCGCGACGGGTTCTCCACCGTAAGGCTCGTGAACAGCGAGTTGGGCACATACAGGGGGCGCTGGTCGAAAGTTCGGATGCGTGTCAGCCGCCAGCCGATTTCCTCGACCGTGCCCTCGATTTCCTTGTCCGGTGAGCGGATCCAGTCACCCACCGAGAAAGGCCGGTCGAGAAACACCATCAGGGCCCCGAAAAAGTTGGCCAGCAGATCCCGGGCGGCAAAGCCGACGGCGATACCGCCGATGCCACCGAATGCGAGTACGCCGGCAATGCTGAAACCCAGCGCCTGCATCACCAGCAGCACGCCCGTGATCAGCACCGTGGCGCGCAGCAACTTGCTGACCGCCGCCGCCGTGGTGCGGTCGACCTGGCGTTCCCGGCGATATCCGATGTCACCGAGGTGCGCTTCGACGAACCGTATGAAACGCAGGGCGAACCAGACCAGCAACCAGATGATGGCGACGTCCCGGAGGCGGTCGACATACTGAAAAATCTCGGCCTGGGCTTTGCCGCCGACCACCTGCGCCGCCCAGCTCACGCCAATCACCCACACGGCCAGGCCCAGTGGTTTGCGCAGTGCCTCCACCAGCGCATCGTCGTACAGATTGCGGGTCCTTAGCGTCTGCCGGGCGAATCGGTCGAGCAACACCTTCACCCCGTAACGGGCCGCCGCGGTGACCAACACCACCAGGAACACCTGCAGAAACCAGGTGTTTTCGCTAACCAGGCTTGCCATCTCTTCGGGCATGAAACGGGCTCCGGCGATCGTTAGAGGCAGGTTTTGCGAGCCGCGAATTGTAGCAGCGCGGCCCGGCGGCGGTCAGTGCGCCCGGTGACCGGAGCCATGCCGCAATCTCCGTACCGCTGCGCACCTGCCGCATCGGCACAGCCTTCGCCGGGTTGTGCTACGCCCCTGATACTGTATACAATTCCAGCACTCTGTATATTCAATCAGGTGTCTGATCGGAACCGCATGCAAAATCTCACCCCAAGACAAGCCCAGGTACTCGACATCATTCGGCGCCACATCGTCGACACCGGCTATCCCCCCACCCGAGCCGACATCGCCAATGAACTCGGATTTCGCTCGCCCAATGCCGCCGAGGAACATCTGCGGGCGCTTGCCCGCAAGGGCGCAATAGAAATGGTTCCCGGCACTTCACGGGGCATTCGCCTGCCGGAAGAGCAGGGCCTGCCCATCGTCGGGCGGGTCGCTGCCGGCAGCCCCATCCTGGCCGAGGAACACATCGAAGACCGGGTTAACCTGCAGGCAGACTTCTTCCACCCGCGAGCCGACTTCCTGCTGCGGGTCAGGGGCGACAGCATGACCGGCGCCGGCATTCTCGACGGCGACCTGCTCGCCGTACACAAGACGCCTGAAGCACGCAATGGCCAGATCGTCGTGGCGCGCATCGATGAGGACGTGACGGTGAAGCGGTTTCAGCGCACCCGTGACCGTGCCCGGGTTTGCCTGCTTCCGGAAAACGACGACTACGCGCCCATCGAGGTCGATCTGCGCGTACAGGCGTTCGCCATCGAAGGCTTGAGTGTCGGGGTAATGCGCCGCGGTTGACGGTCGACACCGATCGTTCCGGCCGGGAACGATCGGCGTCCGCAAGCCGGCGCTGATGTGCCCTCGGGCCGCCTGATCGGGTGTTTCGTGGCCCGGCGCGACTCGCGGATATCAGCGGGAGCGCTTCGCCGGCCGCTTGCGCGCAGTCGTTTTCCGCTTCGCCGCCGCTTTTTTCTTCCCGGCCGTCTTGCGGCTCCTGCCCGCGGGCCCGGACTGTTCAACCCAGGCGCCATTCTGGTAATAGGCCCGCCAGCCGGTCGGCTTGCCGTCCCGTTCCGACTGCACAAAGTGCTCGCGCGTCTTGCGGCTGAATCGAATCACCGCCGGCAGGCCGTCAGCATCCTGCACCGGCGCGGTCAACAGGTGGCGGAACTTGGGGTCGAGCTTGTTGGCATGCGGCAACAGTTCCCGCACCAGTGGCGCACGCGTCTCGCGGTTCTTGGGAAAACGGCTGGCGGCCAGGAACATGCCAGAGGCGCCGTCGCGCAACAGGAAATGGTCGTCCACTTTTTCACAGCGCAACTCGGGCATGGAAATCGGGTCGGCCTTCGGCGGGGCAGGCTGGCCATTGCGTAACAGCTTGCGCGTGTTGGGGCACTTCATGCAGCCGAAGTACTTGCCGAAACGCCCGGATTTCAACTGCATCTCGGCACCGCACTTGTCGCACTCGAGTACCGGGCCGTCATACCCCTTGATGCGAAACTGTCCGGTCTCCAGCACAAACCCGGAGCAGTCCGGGTTGTTTCCGCACACGTGCAGCTTGCGCTTCTCATCGATCAGGTAGCTGGTCATGGGCGTTTCGCACTTCGGGCAGCGCCGCTTGCTGCGCAACAGCTTCGACTCGCCCTCGTCGTCCTGATCGATGTCCACGGCTTCCTCGCCGGGGACCAGGTTCAAGGTACCGGTACAGCGCTCCTTGACCGGCAGGCGGTACCCGGAACAACCGAGGAACACGCCGGTCCCGGCCGTGCGCACCTGCATGGTGCGCCCGCATTTCGGGCAGGGCACGTCCGTGTCGGTCGGCTCGTTCTGGCGCATGCCGCCGTGCTCGGAGCGCGCGCTGGCAAGCTTGTCACTGAAATCG
>CAZNFI010000077.1:0-3918 GCA_964572185.1 uncultured Pseudomonadales bacterium | reverse complement strand
TAGAAGGAATCGAGTACCGCCCGCCATTCGATGCGCCCTTGCGCAACGCGGTCGAGTTCCTGTTCCATCTCCGCGGTGAAACCGTAGTCCAGCAGGTTTTCAAACTTCTCCACCAGGCGGTCGGTCACCAGTTCACCGATCTTCTCGGCGTGAAAGCGGCGCTTGACCAGGCTGGCATAGCCCCGCTCCTGGATCGTGGAGATGATGGCCGCGTAAGTGGAGGGACGCCCGATGCCGCGTTTCTCGAGTTCGCGCACCAGGCTCGCCTCGCCGTAACGGGCAGCCGGTTTGGTGAAGTGCTGAACGCCCTCAAGATCCTTGAGCACGAGTTGTTCGCCTGCGCGCAGGTCCGGCAGCGGCGTATCCTCCCGCTTCTGGGCAGCCGGCGGCAAAACCTTCGTATACCCGTCGAACTGCATCACGCGACCGCGAATCCGCAGTTCGAAGGCACCGGCCTCCACCAGCACCGTTGTACTGAGGTATTGTGCATCGGGCATCTGACAGGCAACGAACTGCCGCCAGATCAGGTCGTACAGGCGCGCGCCCTGTGCATCGATACCGGTCAGGTTGTCCGCCAGCGTGCCCACATTGGACGGCCTGATCGCCTCGTGAGCCTCCTGGGCACTGTTGCGACTCGCATAGAACCTCGGCTTGGCCGGCACGTAGGTGCTGCCGAACTGGTCGCCGATGTGCTCGCGGCAGGCGGCCACCGCCTGACCGCTCAGGTTGGTGGAATCGGTGCGCATGTAGGTGATGTAGCCCGCCTCGTAAAGCCGTTGCGCCGAGGTCATGGTGCGCTTTACCGAAAAACCCAGGCGCGCCCTGGCTGCCTGCTGCAGGGTCGAAGTGATGAACGGCGGATACGGACGCGTGCGGGTCGGGCGGTCGTCCCTGGATCTGACCCGGAAAACACTGTCGCGCAATCGCCCGAGTGCCGCATTGGTGTCCGACTCGTTGCCGGGGCGAAAACTCGCGCCATCCTGCTTTACTACCTGAAAGCGCAACACCGCATCATCGCCCCGCCGCGCGAGATCGGCAAAGGCCTCCCAGTACTCTTCCGGCGTGAACGCGCGGATTTCCCGCTCCCGGTCAACGATCAGGCGCACCGCCACCGACTGCACCCGGCCCGCCGACAGCCCCCGCGCCACCTTGGCCCACAACAGGGGCGACAGTTCGAAGCCGACCACCCGATCGAGAAAGCGGCGTGCCTGCTGGGCATTGACCCGGTTCATGTCGAGTTCACCCGGCGCCTCGAATGCCGCGCGTATGGCGTTTCTGGTGATTTCGTTGAACACCACGCGCCGGTAACGCGACGGGTCGCCGCCGATGGTCTCGCGCAGGTGCCAGGCAATGGCTTCGCCTTCCCGGTCGAGGTCCGTGGCCAGGTACACCGCATCAGCCGTGGCGGCGTGTTTCGACAGTTCGGCGACCACCTTCTCCTTGCCCGGCAGAACCTCGTAAGTAGCCGCCCATCCCGCGTCCGGGTTGACCCCCATGCGCCGAATCAGCTGCTCGCGGTTCTTGCGTGCGCGGGCGGCCTCCCGCTGCTTGGCGGACAGCTTGCGCGCCGCTGGCGCAGGCCTGCCCCGCTTGGCCGCGTCCGCCGCCTTGCCGCCAACCGGCAGGTCACGCACATGACCGACGCTGGACTTGACGATGTAGTCGCGGCCGAGGTACCGGTTGATGGTGCGGGCCTTGGCGGGCGATTCAACGATGACGAGGGAGCGGGCCACTGACTCTCCTGGGATGAGCGGTACTCGCATGGCCGGGACGGCCCTGGCAAGGGCGCCGTTTATACGGCGAGCGCAAAAGCACTGTCAAGAATCCAAAACTGAAAAACCTGACAGAAAAACGCCAGAGCTACCCGCGCACTTCCTGGCTCCTCCGGGCGCGTGATTGCCGGCGCGCGGCGCCCATGGCGGCGAGGCGCTCGGCATTGCGCGCCCCTACCCGCATGTACTGTGCGCGCCAGCTCTCGTCCTCGCCCCAGCAAAACGGAGTGCGCAGCACAGTGCCGGGCGCGGTCGCGCGCTCGAGCATGTCGATGCCGGTTGCGATGATGCTGCGCTGCATGTCCGGGTCATAGGGACGGCCGCAGGGATTGCCGAGCGGGAAGTCGGTGAACAGGAAGCGCGGCACGCCGCAGTGTTCGACGATGTCGATTGCCGAACCCAGGACGACGGTAGACATGCCGGCGGCTTCCAGGTGGCGGGCGACCAGACCCACGGTCTGGTGACAGACCGGTCAGAGCGGCACCAGCAGCGCCGCGTCTGCCCCGTCCTCCTGGCAGCGCTTGAGGATTTCCGGCGCATCCAGTGTCCTGGTGCGGCGCTGGCTGTACTCGGTGGGCACACAGTGAAAACGCGCCGCCAGCCCACCGAGCCGGCGCGCGGCGACCAGTTCACGGAGCCGGTCGATGGGAAAGTAGGAATTCAGATCGTCGAGGTGGGTCGCCTTGCGGTCCCAGGCAAGGTCGTCGGCGAACAGCCGTTGTGGACCCGTCGCCACCGGGCCCGACGCCACCACTCGCGGATCGGTCGCCTGCCGTTCATTGAGGCTCGCGGTGGTGATCAGCGCCAGCACCGATTGCGACAGTGGCCGGTTCGGTGTCGTGAACGGAATGTCGTCATGGTGTGCCCAGACGTAGGGCTTCTCATATCCCTGGGCTTCGTAGTACCGGCGCGTGCGTTCCATATAGCGTACCGGTTCAGTCGGCGTACTCATCGCTCTCGCTGCATCGCATCAGGGCGCCATCATAGGTGAGCGCCGGACGGCCAACAACGCAATCTGTGCGCAAGCACGTGATTCAGGCATCGGGCCCGAGCAATGCCCGGGTCAACTCCGCATCGACCTCCGCCAGTTTCGCGGCAATCGCCGCCAGTGAAACCTTGAGCGCCTTGACGCTGTCGCCGTCGGCGGGAAACCGTTCAAGCCAGTAACAGGCAAGGGTCGCGCCGCTCAGTTCCAGGGCCACCGAGTCCTGCGGCAGACCCTGCAGCAAAGCCTGCAGGTGCTCCAGCAGTTGCCGGTCGCCAGGCGCGGGCATGTCGTCGTCGAACGACCAGCCATCGCGCGTCGAACGCAGCAGCCGCCAGGGACGGATCTGCTCGAGCCTCGACCGCAGCGGCAAGGCATAGGAAACGCTGTCGTGAACCGGCAATCGGCGCTCGCCGCCGGCGCTGACCCGTTCCTCCGGTGCCGGGTCAAGCTTGCGTACCGGCTTCAATTCCACGATCAGCCCCTGGCGCCGGGCCTCCAGGCGCATGTCCGCAAGGCGACGCTCCCTGCGCGTCGGCAGGAAATACATTACCGGCCCGAAAGCCAGCACCAGGGCCAATCCGACAATGATCCATACCATCGCAACTCACCAGTCTTGAGCGCAGCCCGGTTTCGAGTGTATCGTCATGGCAGACTCAGGTGGAGGCACGGCATGTCCGCCTACCAGCGCATTCTGTTGGCAATCGACCTAACCGAAGAATCGAGGCCGGTCGCGGCTTCCGCCACTGCCATCGCCAGCGCCTTCGATGCACAACTGCATGTCATCCATGTCATCGAACCCCTGAGCCTGGCCTACGGCGGCGACATCCCGATGGACCTGTCATCCGTGCAGGAACAGATTCATGAGCAGGCCAAGTCGCACCTGGCTGAATTCGCCAGCGGGCTCGGTGTTCCCGCGGAACGTCAATACCTTATTTTCGGGCGCCCGGAGAGCGAGATACACCGCATTGCCGAGAGCGAAGCCATGGACCTGATCATTGTCGGCAGCCACGGACGGCACGGTCTGGCCCTGCTGCTGGGTTCCACGGCCAACGGGGTGCTGCACGGAGCCAGCTGCGACGTACTCGCGGTACGCGTCGGGGCTGCCGAAAAACCATTGGACGACTGACGAGGCGATACCTTAGAACGGCGAAAGACCGG
>CAZNFI010000076.1:0-13591 GCA_964572185.1 uncultured Pseudomonadales bacterium | reverse complement strand
TTGTACCTGGAAAATCTCCGAGAATTCTAATCAAAATTGAGCCAATACAAACAAAACTCGGCAATAGAACAAGCGGCTTGGGGCAATATGCGGGCCAGGCGCGACGCCATCAAGTTGTCCCGGCACGCCCGTTTTCAGTCGCCGGCCGCCAGTTCCGCCAGGTATTTCTCGGCATCCAATGCCGCCATGCAGCCGAACCCGGCGGAGGTGACCGCCTGGCGGTAGACGTGGTCGGCCACGTCTCCGGCCGCGAAGACGCCGGGCACGCTGGTCGAGGTGGCGTTGCCGTCGAGGCCGCTGGTCACCTTGATGTAGCCGTCGGTCATGGCGAGTTGGCCCTCGAAAAGGCCCGTGTTGGGCGTGTGGCCGATGGCGATGAACACGCCGGCCAGGTCGATGGACTGTTCGCTGGCGCCGTTGGTGGAAGCGATGCGAATGCCGGTGACGCCGGTGTCGTCGCCCAGCACTTCACTCAGGGTGTGATCCCAGATCGGCTGAATGTTATCCCGCGCGAACACCCGATCCTGCAGGATTTTCTCCGCCCGCATCTCATCGCGCCGATGCACCAGGTGCACCTTGTCGGCGATGTTGGCGAGGTACAGCGCTTCCTCGGCAGCCGTATTGCCACCGCCGATCACGGCCACCTGCCGCCCGCGATAGAAGAACCCGTCGCAGGTGGCGCAGGCGCTGACGCCGCGGCCCAGGAAGCGCTCCTCCGACGGCAGCCCGAGATACCTGGCGGAGGCGCCGGTGGCGATGATCAGCGCATCGCAGGTGTAGGTGTCGCTGTCACCAACGAGTTGCAACGGGCGTGTAGCGAGGTCGGCGGTGTGAATGTGGTCATTGACGACGACGGTGTCGAATCGCTCGATGTGCTCCGCCATCTGTGTCATCAACTCCGGACCCTGCAGGTCGGCGTGTCCGCCGGGCCAGTTCTCGACTTCCGTGGTGGTGGTGAGCTGGCCGCCGACCTCGACGCCGGTTATCAGCAGCGGTTGCAGGTTGGCGCGGGCCGCGTACAGAACGGCTGTGTAGCCCGCTGGTCCGGAGCCGAGAACGATCAGCTTGTGATGTTGCGCCAAGAAACAGGACCCCTGCAAAAGGCGCTAATTTAACGCGCGGTTCCTGACCCTTGTCCAGTGCCGGCTACTTGCGACTCGCCGGGCAGAATAGTGGTGTCGATTCTGTCGCCGGCCCGCAACGTGCCGGGGACGTCAGGCGGCGCCCGGCGCCACCGGACGCGGTGCCGGGCGATCCCCATGCGTGCCGGGTGCTATGCGCTTTGAAGGTCTTTCGGCGCGTTGGCAAGCGCGTGAATCAAAGCAGCGCCAAGCGTACGACTGCACAGCGCTTTTCGCCGCTTGCTCCGACGGCTTGTTGGCTTTCACCGTCAATGACCACGCGAACTGCACGGCCGGTAGCCAGGGCCAGCTTGGCGATGTCCATGATTTGCCAGGCCAGTTCTTCGTCGTTGGCATCGGACGGGTCGCCATCGCCAGTCGGCACATACGCGACGTTGCCCTCCGGGCACGTGCCGGCGCCGCCAGTATCAATGTCTAGTGTGAGCACATAGGCGGGCACCAGCGGACCGTTCTGGACACTGACCCGTTCAATCTTTGCGGTTGCGCGATGACTGTCGACCGTATTGGGCACCGGCTGCCAGACTGGGATTTGTCCCGCGGCCGTTGCCGGAAGGCAGGACAGCAGCGCGGCGATTGCCAGGCTGGCGCCGAGCGTGGGCAGAATCCTGCTGTGGTCAGCGGCGAACAGGGAGTGTGTTCGGGTAGTTGAATGAGTCATTGGGATTCTCCTTTTTGAATGTCCAGCGCGCTCCAGGTCGAACGCCGCGGTCTCAGTGGTGTCGGAATGACATCGGGGGGTGAATCGATGTCCTGCTGCCCGTCATTGTTGCCGGGAGGAGTGACAGGCGGGACTTCTGGGCCAGGAGACGGCAGGCCGGCGCAAGTGCGTTGCTCCAGAACCGTTTGGGCACGGTCTCGGAACACGTACCAGGCGACACTGCCCATGCACCCGAAACCGAGTGAAAGGCCCCCGTTCACTGTTATCCCGTGTCTTTCAGCCAATGTGGAAAAAGCGGGGCAGACGCCCGAACCTGGTGGCACGCAGTGCAGGACGCATTGCTGCTCGTGACCCTGATGGCCGCAATGGGGCAATCCGTGGTCGCTATCGCCGGTATCGTGGGCGGACGCCACCGCTGACAACAGCGAGACGAAGGCGATTGCGATCTTTGACGAGTTTTCTTTCACGCTGTCTGATCAGTCTGATCCGTGCACGCTCTGATGCCTCCCGGGTTGGTCGGCGGTCTGAACTGCGCACTTGATTTCAACACCGGTTTAGACCGATCAGCAGGCGTTTGTCTCGTTGAACCCGGCGGACTGTTCCCTTCGTTGAAGGAAAACTTCCTGAACGACAGTGGCGAGCGTCAGATATCTGGGTGCGCAAGCGTAGTGGCAGTGCCCAGCTATGCGGGCTGCGGGTTTCGGGACCGCCCCGGTTGTCTATGGCGGCCGGGCCGGTGAACGGGTAGCTTTTATCTCGTGGCGCACCTCAAGGAAGCGGTTCGGCTGTTGGAACAGGGCGATTGGGCCGCCGCCCACGCCATTGCCCAGCAGATTTCTTCGCCCCAGGGCAGTTGGGCGCACGGAATCGTTCACTTGATGGAAGGAGATCTGGACAATGCCGGGTACTGGTATCGCCGCGCTGGTCGGATACTGGTGCCGGGAGCACGGGCCGCCGACGAGATCGAGGCGCTCAAGCGGGACGTAAATGCCTGAATCCGAGTTGATTCAGGAACTGCAGGACAGCATTGAGCAGCCGGGCCGATGGCGCGCCCACTCCGGGCGTTTGGCGGCCAGTTCCTGCTGCTGCGGCTGCTCGTCGTAGGGGTGCCTGACCAGTTCCAGCAGCCGTTGCACCATCGCGTGGTCGCCAGCCTCGGCTTTGTCGATGGCCAGTTGCGCAAGATAGTTGCGCAGTACGTATTTCGGGTTCACCGAGTTCATGGCCGCGCGGCGCGCGGAGCGTTTCAATCCGTCGCGTCTTGCGCGTCCGGCGTAGCTGTCGAGCCATGCAACGATCTGATCGCGGCTGTCTCCGGCTACCTCTGCCGGCTGGTACCAGGCATCGACCAGGGTCTGCAACGCCGCTTCGCCACCGGCCTGCAGGTCGACCTCGGCAAGCCGCCGGAAGAATATCGTCATGTCGGTCTCGGTCAGGCGCAGCACCTTTTCGAGTTCCGCGCACAGTGCCGTGTCGGTAGCTGGGTCGAACGCCGCGAAGCCGAGCTTGGCTGCCATCATGGCGCGGTGCCCTGCCTGATAGTCCGCGGGAAACTGGCGTAGCGCCGCTTCGAGGGGTTCGGTTGCGCCGATTATCGGGTAGAGCGCGTTGGCCAGTTGCAGCAGGTTCCAGTGTGCGACCGCCGGTTGCTGGCCGTAGCGGTAGCGGCGGGTGGCGGCATCCGTGGTGTTCGGGGTCCAGTCCGGGTCGTAGTCTTCCAGCCAGCCATAAGGCCCGTAATCGATGGTCAGGCCCAGGATGGACATGTTGTCGGTGTTCATGACGCCGTGCACGAAGCCGACCCGCATCCAGTGCAACACCATCTTGCAGGTGCTGCGGCAGACCTCGCGGAACAGTTCGATGTAGCGGTCTGCACCCGGTGCCGTGGCAGCGATGTCGGCGAAGTCCGATTCCACGGTGAAGTCCGCCAAGCGGCGCAGCAGTTCGACTTCGCCACGGGCGGCCAGCATTTCGAAATGCCCGAAACGCGTGAAGGACGGCGCCACGCGGCACACCACCGCGCCCGGTTCCGCGGCGGGATGGCCGTCATAGAGGATGTCGCGCATCACCTCATCGCCGGTGACCGCCAGGCTCAACGCCCGCGTGGTCGGCACGCCCAGATGGTGCATCGCTTCGCTGCACAGGAATTCCCGAATCGAGGAACGCAGCACCGCCAGGCCGTCCGCCGTGCGCGAGTAGGGGGTGAGGCCGGCGCCCTTCAGTTGCAGGGTCCAGTGCTGGCCCCGGGCATTGATCACCTCGCCCAGGTTGATGGCGCGCCCGTCGCCGAGCTGGCCCGCCCAGGTACCGAACTGGTGGCCGCCGTAACAGGTTGCGTGCGGGTCCATGCCGGGCAATGTGCGGTTGCCGGCGAAAACCTGTACGAAGTCGTCCGATTCGCAGGCGTTGCGGTCCAGGCCGATCAGTTCGGCGACCTCGCGTGCGTAGGCGACCAGGCGCGGTGCCGGCGCCGGCTTCGGCATGACGCGGGAATAGCAGGCGTTGCCGATCTGGCGCACGCCGTTGCCGTTGACCGGGTCGGCCGGCATGGCATCGACAAAACGATTGTCGAAGTGCAGTTCGTTGAGGTTGGAGGCTTGCTCAAGCATGCCGGCAGCTTAAACGATTTTGCCCGGTGCGCCACGATGCCAACGGCTCGACGTTGCGATGGCGGAGCGCGGCCGACGGCGTCTTTCGATGTTGCGGTCGGCCCGAGTTCGCGGGTGGCTGGGTCTCGTTGCCGGTTGCCGGGCGATGCCGCAAGTCGAGGTGCGTCGCGGCGCGGCGACCTGATCAGGCCGCTGCGCAACTGCGTCAGGTTGCTTGGAAACGTAACTCGAAAGCACGCGCAAACGCCACTCGATGAGCCTGTGGCGAAATGATGTAATACGTTTTTTGTTCTCGCTTGCATATTTTGTATCACTTTGTGTTAGGTTAATGTTCGATTCGCCACCACGGGAGTTTTGCCGTGTCCGAGGCCCCGGATCTGGAAGCACGCTTTCAGCAACGTATCGACAACGAGGAGCGTATCGAGCCCAAGGACTGGATGCCGGACGCCTACCGCAAGACCCTGATCCGCCAGATCTCCCAGCATGCACATTCAGAAGTGATCGGCATGCAGCCGGAAGGCGCCTGGATCACCCGGGCTCCGTCGCTGGAGCGCAAGACCATCCTGCTGTCGAAGGTGCAGGACGAGGGTGGGCACGGGCTCTACCTCTACAGCGCCGCGGAAACCCTGGGCGCCAGCCGTGCCGAGATGATCGAAGCGCTGCACACCGAGCGCGCCAGGTACTCGTCGATCTTCAACTACCCGGCATCGACCTGGGCCGATATCGGCGCCATCGGCTGGCTGGTGGACAGTGCCGCGATCATCAACCAGATTCCCCTGCAGCGCTGCTCCTACGGGCCCTATGCCCGGGCCATGGTGCGCATCTGCAAGGAGGAGAGCTTCCACCAGCGCCAGGGCTACGACATCATGGCGACCCTCGCCGGTGGCACGCCGCAACAGAAAGCCATGGCTCAGGACGCGCTGAACCGCTGGTGGTGGCCGAGCGTGATGATGTTCGGGCCGCCGGATGAGGATTCGCGCCACTCCGCGCAGTCCATGGCCTGGAAGATCAAGCGTTTCTCCAACGACCACCTGCGCCAGAGATTCATCGACCAGGCGGTGCAGCAGGCCGATGTCATCGGCCTGGAGATTCCCGACCCGGAACTCGAGTGGGACGAACAGGCGGGCCACTACCGCATCGGCCCCATCGACTGGGACGAATTCAACCGGGTGATCGCCGGCGACGGGCCCTGCAACCGGGAGCGGCTGGCTACCCACCGGCGTGTCCACGAAGAGGGCGCCTGGGTGCGCGAAGCCGTTGCCGCCTACGCTGAGAAGCACGCAGCCGCCGATGGCTGAGTTGATGCCCCTCTACGAAGTGTTCGTGCGCGCCAGGCGCGGGTTGGAACACCGCCACGCCGGCAGCCTGCGTGCCCAGGATGCGGAAATGGCGCTGCAATACGCTCGCGAGATCTACACCCGGCGCCGCGAGGGGGTGAGCCTCTGGGTAGTGCGCTCGAGCGACATAGTCGCCTCCCAGGAAGAGGACGCCCCGGCGTTCTTCGACCCGGCCGACGACAAACCCTATCGTCAGGCGACCTACTACCGGCTCCCGGACGGGGTGAAGAACCTGTGAGTCTGCTCGATGCCGTGGTGGCGCTGGCCGACGATGCCCTGGTGCTCGGGCATCGCCTGTCGCAATGGTGCGGCAGGGGCCCGTACCTGGAGGAAGATCTGGCCATTACCAATACGGCGCTCGATCTGCTCGGCCGTGCGCGCGCGCTGTACGGCTACGCCGAAAGCCTGGGTGGGCGCAGCGAAGACGACTACGCCTATCTTCGCGATGCGCCGGAGTACAGCAACCTGCTGATCTACGAACTGCCCGGCGACGATTTCGCATCCGCCTATGCCCGGCAGTTCCTGGTGGACGTGTTCGACGATCTCTATCTCGCCGAACTGGCTGCAAGCACCGATGCCACGCTGGCCGAGATCGCCGGGAAGTGCCACAAGGAGGCGGTCTATCACCGGCGCCACTCCGGCGAGTGGCTGCTGCGGCTGGGCGACGGCACGGCGGAGAGTCATGCGCGTGTGCAGAAGGCGCTGCAGGATGTGTGGGCATACCACGCCGAACTGTTCGACCACACCGAGTCGGAACGCGCCCTGGTCGGCGAAGGCTTGCTGCCGGACCGCGCCGCGCTGGAAACCCCGTGGCGGGCAGCGGTGTGCGAGACGATCCGAGCCGCCACGCTCAAAATGCCGGCCAATGGCCGCAGCCAGTCCGGCGGGCGCAACGGTGCGCACACCGAACACCTCGGCAGCATGCTGGCCGAGATGCAACAGGTGCCGCGCGCCTATCCGGGGGCACGCTGGTGAGCGGTGCGCCTGGCGTGGGCCGGAAGGGCAGTCCATGAACTTCCACAGCCTGGAGGTGGCCCGGGTAGAGCCGGAAACCGCCGATTCGGTCCGGGTGACCCTGGATGTCCCAGCGCGCCTGGCCCCGCAGTATCGCTTCACCCCGGGGCAATACCTGACCTTCGAGCACCACATCGACGCCGATCCGGTGCGGCGCTCCTATTCGATCTGCAGTATCCCCGGCGAACCGCTGCAAGTGGGCATCAAGCTGCAGCCCGGCGGCCGCTTCAGCACCTTCGCCAACCGGGCACTGTGCGCCGGCGACCGCCTCGATGTGGCAACGCCCGAGGGCCGTTTCACCTTGGCCAATGCCAACGCGCCCGGCGTCAGCTACTTCTGTATCGCCGCCGGCAGCGGCATCACGCCGGTGCTGTCGATCATCCGCGCCACCCTGCAAGACAATCCGACCAGCCGCGTGGCGCTGCTTTACGGCAACAAGACCAGCGCCTCGATGATGTTTCGCCACGACCTGCTGGCGCTCAAGAACCGCTATCTCGACCGCTTCCACATGATTCCCGTATTCAGCGAGGAACTGCAGGACAACGAACTGTTCAACGGGCGCATCAACAACGCCAAGGGTGCGGAATTCATCCAGCGCCTGCTGCCGCTGGACGGATTCGACGAGTTCTACCTGTGCGGGCCGGAGTCGATGGTCTCGGAAGTAACCCGGGGATTGCGCGGTGAGGGCGTTGCCGCGCGGCACATCCACTACGAACTGTTTTCCGCCTCGGCCGACGATGCGGCGCAGCGGATGCGCAGGCACCGGCGGCGGGCTCGCCGGTACGGCAGCGATGCAGCCCGGGTATCGGTTCGCCTGAATGGCACGCGCCACTTCTTCGACCTCGAGTACAACGGCGAGAACCTGCTCGACCGGGCCAGTGCCAGGGGGCTGGACGTACCCTATTCCTGCAAGGATGGCGTGTGTGCCACCTGCAAGGCGCGGGTGCTCGAAGGCCGGGTGGAAATGGACGTGAACCACGCTTTGTCCGAACAGGAAGTGGCCGACGGTTTCGTGCTCACCTGCCAGAGCCACCCGGTCTCCGCCGAGGTCGCCCTGGATTTCGACGTATGAAATCCGAGCGTCTTGCCCGATCGCTGATCGAACAACCGGTCAGGGCCCGGTCGCTCCTCGTCACCTTCTTCGGCGACGTGATGTCGGTACAGCCGGCCCATGTCTGGCTGGGCAGTCTCATCGACGTGATGGCCGCCCTTGGCCTCGGCGAACACCTGGTACGAACCGCCTGCAACCGCCTGGTGCGCGAAGGCTGGCTGCAGTCGCACCGCAAGGGGCGCCGCAGCTACTTCCACTTCAGCGACCATGGCGCGCGCCAGTACCGGCGTGCCGCGTCTCGCATCTATGCGCCGGGCAAGCCGGACTGGGACGGTTGCTGGACCATTGTCATGACCCACCACCTCGATGCCTCAAACCGCGTGGCACTGGGGCGACAGCTCGGCTGGCTCGGCTTCGGCCGGGTGGGTGCCGATACGCTGGTACGTGCCGGTTTCGGCGACGACCACCAGGCCGTACTCGAAGAACTGGGTTTGAGCGCGCCGGTGTTTCGCGCTCAAAGCGATGCCCTCGGCGCGCCGGAACGGGACCTCTGCCGCCAGGCCTGGGCGGTGGATACCCTTGATGCGAGTTACCGGTGTTTCGTCGAGCGCTTCGAACCGCTGGCCGCGGAGTCCGTAACCGATCCGCAGACCGCTTTCCGGTTGCGCCTGATGCTGATCCACGAGTTTCGCCGCATCGTGCTCACCGACCCGGAACTGCCCGCCGACCTGCTGCCGCAATCCTGGCGGGGCGACCGCGCCCGCGCATTGGCCGCAAACCTGTACCACCGCTGGCTCGACGCGGCCGACTGCTGGCTCGGCGAGCGCCTGGAACTGGAATCCGGCGCCTGGCCGGGCGCATCACCGGTGGCGCGCTCCCGTTTCAGGGAAGCGACCTGGTCACGGCGGCTGGTGGCGCTGGCCTGACCTCAGGCCGGGTCAGCGATTTTCAGCAGCTGCTTGCCCTGGTTCTGTCCGGTGAACAGCCGCGTCAGGGTGTTCGGAATGTTCTCGAACCCTTCCTGAAGGTCGACCTGGTAGACCATTTCGCCGCTTTGCACCCAACCCATCAGTTCCTGGGCGGCGGCAGCCATGCGGTCGAAATAGTCGATGACGATGAAACCTTCCATGCGCGCCCGCATGATCACCAGGTTCATCAGGTTGGCCGGCCCGGGCACCGGTGCGGTGGCGTTGTAGTTGGAGATGCCGCCGCACAGCACCACCCGGGCGCGCATGTTGATGTGGTTGAGCGCCGCTTCCAGGATGCCGCCGCCCACGTTGTCGAAGAATATGTCCACCCGGTTCGGGCACAGTTCGCCGATACGCGCATCGACCTCCTCGTTCTTGTAGTCGATGGCGCCGTCGAAGCCGGCTTCATCGGTGAGCCAGGCGCATTTTTGCGGGCCACCGGCGATGCCGATCACGCGGCAGCCCTTGATGCGCGCGATCTGCCCGGCGATGGACCCGGTGGCGCCGGCCGCTCCGGACACCAGTACGGTCTCGCCGCGCTGCGGTTTGCCCAGGTCGAGCAGGCCCCAGTAGGCGGTTTGCCCGGTGGTGCCCAGTACCGACAGCAGCATGGCGGGATCGACGCCATCGGGTAGCCGGTTCAGCCTGGTCATGGCGTCGGCCGGCCGCACGACCAGGAAGTCCTGCCAGCCGCCCAGGGTCTGCACCAGTTGGCCGGGAGTGTGATCGGGGTGATTGGACTCGACCACCTGGCCGATGGACCCGGCCCGCATGGGCTCGCCGATCTGCACCGGCGGCATGTAACTCTCCCGGTCTTCCATCCAGCCGCGCTGGGTGGGGTCGAAAGACAGATACAGGTTGCGCACCAGCACCTCGCCGTCGCCGGGGCTGGGGACCGGCACTTCCCGAAACTCGAAGTTGTCGTGGCTGACCATGCCATGCGGGCGCTTGGCAAGAGTCCACTGGCGATTGACGTTCATTGCAGGCTCCGGTGGGCGTGTGGGCGGCGGACTATAGCGCATCTGTGTTGGGCCGGTGCGTCTCGGCTGGCGCTGCCCTCAATCCCCGGCACGCGGTACTCCGTATAATCCCGCCGTTGCAGATGGCGATATGCGAATATCCGCACAAGCGCCCGTAGAGGAGATTTCAATGCAACTGGCGGACGATGGGTTACTGAAAACCGGGGCATTCATAGACGGCGCCTGGGTGTCTGCCGATGGCGGCGCCAGCAGCGCCGTCACCAATCCTGCCAATGGCGAAACGATCGCCGAGGTAGCCCGTTGCGGCGCTGCCGAGACGCGCAGGGCCATTGCAGCGGCAAGCGACGCATTGCCGGGCTGGCGCCGGCGCACCGCCAAGGAGCGTGCCCACGCACTGCGCCGCTGGTACGACCTGATGATGGCGCACCAGGAAGACCTGGCGGTAATCATGACCACAGAGCAGGGCAAGCCGCTGGCGGAGTCCCGGGGCGAGATTGCCTATGGGGCCGCCTTCATCGAGTGGTTCTCCGAAGAAGCCCGGCGCATCTATGGGGATACCATTCCGGGGCCGGCCAACGACAAGCGCATCGTCACCATCAAGCAGTCGGTGGGCGTCGTTGCCTGCATCACCCCCTGGAACTTTCCCAACGCCATGCTCACCCGCAAGGTCGGCCCGGCGCTGGCGGCGGGCTGCACGGTGGTGTGCAAGCCGGCCAGTTCCACGCCGCTCTCGGCCCTGGCCATCGCCGAGCTTTCGCTGCGAGCCGGCATTCCGCCAGGCGTGATCAACGTGCTGGTTGGCAATACCGGGGAGATCGGGGCTGAACTGACCTCCAGTCCCGATGTGCGCAAGTTGACTTTTACCGGGTCAACCGAGGTTGGCAAACGGTTGATCGAGCAGTGCGCGGCCACGGTCAAGCGCACCTCCATGGAACTCGGCGGCAATGCGCCGTTCATCGTATTCGACGATGCCGACCTCGACGCGGCGGTGCAGGGTGCCCTGATCTGCAAGTACCGCAATGCCGGCCAGACCTGCGTGTGCGCCAACCGCATCCTGGTGCAGTCCGGAATCCACGATGCCTTTGCCCGGAAGCTGTCGGCGGCGGTCGGCGCCATGAACGTCGGCGATGGCATGGCGCCGGGCACCGTGATCGGCCCGCTGATCGACCGCGGCGCCGCCGATACGGTGCTTGGCATGGTCGAGGATGCCGTGGGGCTCGGGGCGGAAGTGCTCACCGGCGGCGGACGGGCCGCAAACGGCGAGTGTTTCGTCGAACCCACGGTGCTGGCCGGTGTCGATCGCAACATGCGCGTGTTTCGCGAAGAGATCTTCGGGCCGGTGGCGCCCCTGGTGAAGTTCGATAACGAAGAACAAGCCGTCGAACTCGCCAACGACACCGAATACGGCCTGGCCGCCTACTTTTATTCCCGGGACATCGGCCGTGTCTGGCGCATGGCCGAGGCGCTCGATTACGGCATCGTCGGCATCAACGAGGGCATCATCTCCAACGAAGCGGCTCCGTTCGGCGGCGTCAAGGCG
This sequence comes from uncultured Pseudomonadales bacterium, assembly GCA_964572185.1. GTDB lineage: Bacteria > Pseudomonadota > Gammaproteobacteria > Pseudomonadales > Azotimanducaceae > Azophilus. The sequence goes on along the minus strand of CAZNFI010000076.1, from coordinate 2,292 downwards.
TCCGGCATCGGCCGCGAGGGCTCCCGGTACGGCATCGACGAGTATGTGGAGATCAAGTACCTGTGCATGGGGGGCATCGAGCCCGTCGGCTAGCCCACAATCAGCCCGAACAGCCCCAGGGTAACGGCGAACGACAGCAGCCCCGCCAGCAGGCCCACCAGCGCGGAGCGGAACAGGCCGTGAATCGCACTGCCCTGCTGCGCGTAGTAACGGATGCTGGCGCCCTGCAGGCGGCCCGCCAGCAGGTAAGCGAGGCCGGCCTGCCCCAGGGCCAGAATCAGCGCCATCCACAGGTTCGACGGCGCCAGCCAGCTCGCCAACATGACGAGGGCGTAGAGCCCCAGCCCGACCACCACCGACTGCCGGGCGAGGCCCACTTTGCCAAGCGTCACGTAGTTGTACATGACCATGTAGATGCCGGCGACCAAAGAGCCGAGCAACGTGCCGATAACGATGCCATCCACGGAGTAGAGGGGGCGGGCGGGTCGATTGACGGGCGCTTCGCTCAAAGTCGGGGGTCCAGCAGAATCTTGATGTCGGCGGGGTGTTCGGCCAGCTTTTCGAAAGCGCCGGCAAGGCCGTTCATCGACACCGTGCCGGTGTGCAGGGGCCCAATGCCGACCAGGCTGGCGAATACCGTCTCGCAATGGCCGGCATCGCCGCGCCGGCAGGTGCCGCACCGGCCGCAGGCGCTGGCCACGCCAATCGCCACCCGGTCTCCTTCCTTGACGTTGGTTACGCCGGCACCGGTGGCGCTGACGCTGCCGGCCCACTCGTGGCCGCAGATCGCCGGGTTGTAGGGTTCACCGGAAAGATAGGCATGCACGTCGGTTCCGCGGATGCCGCAGCAGTCGATGGCGACCACGGCTTTTGCGGGCTCCGGCTCGGGTTGCGGCATGTCGAGCAACTCCACGCGGCCTTTACCGGTAACCATTGCAACTTGCATCAAGACAGACCTTCAACCCCGCTCCGTCTATATAATCACAGATTACGGCAGGCGGGTGGAACCGGATCATGGAAATCGAAATCTTCTCCGACGTGGTCTGTCCCTGGTGCTATATCGGCAAGAAGCGCCTCGACGGTGTGCTCGACACCCCCATCGGCGATGGCGTCACCCTGCGCTGGCGGCCGTATCAGCTGTACCCGAACCTGCCGCCGGAGGGCGTGGACCGGGAACGCTATCTGAAGGCTCGCTACGGGGCCGATGCGGACCGGGCCCGCATACCGAAGCGTATCGAGGCCGAGGCCGAAGACGTTGGCCTCAAGTTCGAATTCGCCGCCATCGGGCGCATGCCGAACACCTTCGAGGCGCACCGGCTGCTGGAATACGCGGTGCGCCACGACGTGCAGCACGACCTGTCGGAAGTGCTTTTCGATTACTACTTCTGCGGCGGGCGCGACGTGGGCGACCGGGAAGTGCTCGCCGATGCGGCCGCTGCGGTCGGCCTCGACAGAACATTGGCGCACGAGTATCTGTGCGGCAGGGAGGAGGCCGCGGCAGTTCGGGAACAGCTCGAGCGCGCCGCCGAGGTCGGCGTGTCCGGCGTGCCCTGTTACCTGCTGGCGGGACGTTTCGCCCTTCCGGGGGCACAGACGCCGGAAGTCATGGCGCAATTCATCGAGCGTGCCAAGGCACTGGCTGCATAGGCGGTTTGCACCGGCCGAAGTTCCTCAACGCCTCTGCAACGGGAACCGGGTCTATAGCCGCGGCTGCGGCGGTTGAGCGTGTCCGGTTCGCTACCGGCTATGGGGCGGGTGCGTTACTCCGGCAACGTCAGCCGGGGCATGGTCGGTGCCTGGAACACATGCTTGGCCAGAATGTCATGCACATGGCCGCACTCGTTGCAGTGCACGATTAGAAACCAGGGCTGCCCGCCCCGGGATTTCTCGCGGCTCTGTTTGGAGACGAAGTGCTCGACGCCCTCGACGCCGCACTCGGGGCACCTGGGTTCCGCCACCGGTCTCAGCTCAGCCGCTGATCCATCATGTGGGCCGGAACGCCGGTGGTCTGACCGACGATGCGCGCGGGCACACCAGCCACCGTCACGTGCGGCGGCACGTTTTCCAGTACCACGCTGCCGGCGCCTACCTTGGCCCCTTCGCCGACTTCGATGTTGCCGATGATCTTGCAGCCCGCCGCCAACAGCACGCCGCGCCGGATCTTGGGGTGCCGGTCGCCGGTTTCCTTGCCGGTGCCGCCGAGCGTGACCGCGTGCAGTATCGACACATCGTCTTCCACCACGGCGGTCTCCCCGGCCACCAGCCCGGTGGCGTGATCGAGCATGATGCCGG
>CAZNFI010000075.1:4683-13628 GCA_964572185.1 uncultured Pseudomonadales bacterium | reverse complement strand
TCTGGGCCTGGTCTATGACCGTGCCATTGACGCATGCGGCGCGGTCACCGTGGTGATGACCCTGACGGCGCCCGGCTGCGGCATGGGGCCGGTGCTGGTCGATGACGTGAAGGCCCGCGTTTCGAGCGTTCCAAACGTCACCCGGGTCGATGTGCAACTGGTGTTCGACCCGCCCTGGTCGCGGGACATGATGAGCGACGAAGCCCGCCTGGAACTGGGCCTTTACTAGCGTTCTTGAGGATGTCCCGTCTTGACAGTTGAGCAAAGTTTCATAACGCCGTTTGGAGAATGCGTGAGCATTCTCGATCGCCTCGCCGCCAGGCGAGGCGCCTAGCGTTCTTGAGGATGCCCCGTCTTGACAGTTGAGCAAAGTTCCGCAACGCCGTTTGGAGAATGCGTGAGCATTCTCGATCGCCTCGTCGCCGGGCGAGGCGCCTGGTTTTTCCGGCACTGGCCCTGGTCACCTGAGGAAGCCGATTGACCATGCAGCTTGACGAGATCCGTGAGTCCTTTGCGTTCTTCGATAGCTGGGAAGACAAGTATCGGCTCGTGATCGACATCGGCAGGACGCTTCCCGAACTGCCGCGCGAGGAAAGGACTCCCGAGCATATCGTGCGTGGATGCCAGAGCCAGGTATGGCTGGTAACGGAAATGCGCGACGGCAGGCTGCATCTGCGCATCGACAGCGACGCCCATATCGTGCGCGGCCTGATCGGCATCGTTCTGGCCGCCTATCAGGACCGTCCGCCGCGGGAAGTGAGCGCTTTCGACATCGAAGCACTGTTCGATGAACTCGACTTGCTGCGGCACCTGAGCCCGACCCGCGGCAACGGCCTGCGCGCCATGGTCGCGCGCATTCGCCAGGAAGCGGAACATGCGGCCGCGCCAAGCGCATCCGGCGCCTGACCGCAACACTCCCCGCAGGCAGGCCAGGCACCCCGCCTGGCAGCGAAAGCCCTGATCATGGCCACCACCCTGGGTTCCTGTATCGGCTTCATGCTGCTGGTGGCCTGGATCTCCTATGTCAGGACACGGGGACACACCAATACCCGGGACGGGTATTTCCTGGCCGGCCGCGGCCTGACCGGGGTTTTCATCGCCGGATCGCTGCTGCTCACCAACCTGTCCGCCGAACAACTTATCGGCCTCAACGGCTCGGCCTATGCCTTCAACCTGTCGAGCATGGCCTGGGAGGTGACTGCCGTATTCGCGATCGTCATCATGGCGACCGTGCTGTTGCCCCGTTATCTGCGCGGCGGCTTCACCACCCTGCCGGAATACCTCGGGCGCCGTTTCGATGCCCGGGTTCGGCGCCTCTCGGTGCTGTTGTTCATTCTCGGCTATGGCCTGGTCACGATTCCGTCGGTGCTTTACTCCGGCTCGCTGGCCGTATTGCAGCTGTTCGACCTGGGCGATTTGCTCGGAATCGACGATGCCCGCGCGCTGACCGTTACCATTCTGTTGATCGGCACCGTGGGCGGCCTGTACGCCGTGGCCGGCGGCCTGCGGGCGGTAGCGGTCTCCGATACGCTGAACGGCGTGGGCCTGCTCATTGTCGGCGTGCTGGTGCCGGTACTCGGCCTCGTCAAGCTTGGCGATGGGAGTTTTACGGCGGGCCTGGGCGAACTGACCAGCGAGCACACACACAAACTGAACGCCATCGGTTCGCGATCGGACCCCACGCCGTTCGCCACCCTGTTTACCGGCATGATCCTTGCCAACCTTTTCTACTGGGGCACCAATCAGTACGTCATTCAACGCACGCTCGGCGCCCGCAGCCTCGCCGAGGGGCAGAAGGGCGTACTGCTCTCCGGGTTTTTCAAGGTACTGATTCCGTTTTTCATGATGCTGCCCGGCGTCATCGCCTTCCACCTGTACGGCGACGATCTCGGCTCGATGGACCGCGCCTATCCGCGGCTGGTCGCAGACGTGTTGCCCGCGGCGCTGGGCGGATTCTTCCTGGCGGTGCTGCTGGGCGCGGTGTTCAGTTCCTTCAATTCGCTGTTGAACAGCGCCGCGACCCTCGTCTGCGTCGACCTGGCGGCCCCGCTGAGCAACAGGCCGCTCAACGACAGGCAGATGATTCGCATGGCGCGCGTGGCCAGCATCGTCATCGCGCTCATTGCTTTCGCGATGGCACCGCTGCTGCAACACGCATCGGAGGGTCTCTGGCAGGTGGTACGCAAATTCACCGGCTTTTACAACGTGCCGATCATTGCCGTTGTGGTCGCGGCCCTGTGCCTGCCCAGGGTCGGTGCACCCGGCGCCATCGCCGCGATGCTGTTCCACCTGCCTGCCTACGCAGTCGTTACTTTTTTCTGGAACACCGGGATTCACTTCGTGCACCTCTATGCCATCCTGTTCCTGATCGAACTCGGCATCATGTGGGGCGCCAGTCGGCTCTGGCCCGGCAACACACAGCCACTGGCAGCCCGTGGCAAGAGTCCGGCGAAGCGCCGAGAGCGCCGATGCGCCCGCCTGGCAAGGCGCGAGGAGCGAGAATGTCGGGTACATTTGAGCGACGAGGCGCTTTCCAAGCAACGCGGTCAGGCGGGATGCAGCGGCGTTCGAATGCCGGCGGACTCTTGCCCCGGGCTGCCAGCGCAGTCCGCCACGGCGGCGCCGGTGGACATGACCCCATGGCGCTGGACGCGCCCGGTCTGTGCCTTGCTGTTGCTGGCAGTAGTCGGCATCTACTGGCTGTTTTCGCCCTGGGGACTCGTGAGATGACCTCTGCAAGCCGCGGATCGCGGGCTGCGGCAGGTCGGCATGACACTTGACCACCGCCCTCAAACCAGATAAACGTCCTGTTCCGCATCACCAGATTGGGACTGCACAATGATTCAAAGGCGCGACAGCAAGTCACCGACTTCATCGGATGGCCGCGGTGGCCGGTTTTTCGGCTCGCAGCAATCCGACACTCCGAACACGGCGAGCGCGCCGGAGCCGTCCGCGCTCAAGGCGTCATCCCGAGACTCTGGCGCGCAGGCGCGCACCGGCGCGGTTCCGACCATCGGTGCCACCATGACCCTCAAGGGCGACCTGGTCGGCAGTGAAGATGTCACCATCAAGGGTAACCTCGAGGGTAGCGTAACGCTCAAGGACAACGACATCGTCGTCGACCAGTCCGGCCACCTCGAGGGCAGCGTCATTGCCAGGCATGTACTGGTCAGAGGCATGGTGAATGGCGACATTGAAGGGTTGGAGCGGGTTACCGTCGCCACCACCGGGCGCGTCGAGGGAACCATAACGGCGCCCCGCGTCGTGCTCGAGGATGGCGGCAAGTTCAAGGGCATGATCGATATGCCCATGGGCGAGAAAGCCGGCGCCACCGCTGCCGCCGACCCGGCGGGCAAATCCGGGGAGTTGAACAAGGCAGCACCGCAAAGAGCGAAGGCCGCCGAGGCCGGCGCCCGCCCGTGATCTGATACGCGAGGTCGATCGCCATTCAGGAACCTGCAGACAGCCGTCAGCCCCCGGCCGAGGCGCGCAGGGAGACGACGGAGATTGTGCCTCTGGTATTCAAGGGCTTCGATCGGTCGAAGCGGCTCAACATTCTTGATCTCGGTTCAGCAGAACCGCAGAGCATTGCCTTCTATCACCATTTTTTCGCCCGCATCTGCGTTGTCGATGCCGTCGACCAGTGGACATCCAGCGCTGCGCCAAGCCTGCTCGAATCGATGCCCGACGATGCCAGGGGCCTGCGTTTCGACGTTTGCCTGTTGTGGGACACCCTCAGTCACCTGACCGGTGCCGACATGGCCAAGGTCGCCGCGGAGATGGCCGGTTGCCTGCATGAAGGAAGCCGCATTCATGCGATCGCCGCCTACACTTCCGCCTGGGCGTTCGATGCCCATCGATACGGCATCATCAGCCACCGCGAGATTGCCATCAATCCGAGTACCGGGCCGGTACCCCACCCCCACTCCCAGACCGAGATCGAAAGGGCGCTGCCCGATTTCCACATCAAGCGAACCGTACTCAGGCCGGGAAACCGCCTGGAACTGCTGCTTACCGGAATCGACCACTGAGGATTTTCCGGCCGGCGTCGGACTCCGGTTCCGCAGCCGACCGGTCCGCACCATCCCGCTTCCGGCAGCCATGCCAACAGTTCGCGCGGAGCTTACTGAATCGGCGAAAACAGCATTGCGTAGTCATCGCGCAGGCGGTTTTTCTGCACCTTGCCCATGGCGTTGCGCGGCAATCGGGGAACGTTCACGACTGCCTTGGGGAGCTTGAAACGGGCCAGGCGGCCATCGAGCGCGGCGCGCAGCGATGACGCTTGCAACGGCGCCGCATCGGGGACCAGAACCGCCACAACGCCTTCACCGAAATCCGGATGCGGCACGCCGATCACCGCCGACTCCACAACTCCTTGCAGAGCATCGATCTCCGTTTCCACTTCCTTGGGATAGACGTTGTAGCCCCCGGAGATGATCAGATCCTTGCCGCGGCCAACAATGGCGAGGCGACCTTCGGCGTCCATGGTGCCGAGGTCGCCGGTAATGAAGTAGCCATCGGAGCGGAACTCGCCGGCGGTTTTCTCCGGCATGCGCCAGTAGCCCTTGAAGACGTTCTTGCCGCGAACTTCGACCATCCCCACCTGGCCGTGGGGCGCTTGTGCACCAGCCGCATCCACGACACGAACCTGCACTCCGGGCAACGCGAACCCGACGGTTCCGGCCACGCGCTCGCCGTGCAACGGGTTCGACGTGTTGATGATGGTCTCTGACATGCCGTAACGCTCGAGAATTCGGTGACCGGTGCGATCCTGCCAAGCGTGAAACGTTTGCTCGGCGAGGGGCGCGGAGCCGGAGATGAACACGCGCATGCCGGCACAGTGCCGGGCACTCAGGCGCGCCTGCTGTAGAAGCCGGGTGTAGAACGTCGGCACCCCCATCATCACCGTGGCTTCGGGCAGCTGGCGCATCACCTCGTCGGCATCGAATCGCGGCAGGAAAATGGTCGGGGTCGCGCCGAGCAACGCGCAATGCAGCGCGATGAACAGCCCGTGTACATGAAAGACCGGCAGCGCGTGCAGCAGCACATCGTCCTCCCGCCAACCCCAGCAGGCCCTGAGCGCATGCGCGTTACTTGACAGGTTGGCATGGGTAAGCATGGCGCCCTTGGCGCGCCCGGTAGTGCCGGAGGTGTACACGAGCGCCGCGACCTGTCCCGCGTCACGGGCTGCGACCTGCCGCCTGGGACGGACACCTGACATCGCATCAGCCAGAGTCCCCTCTCCGTTGGCACCCAGCGTCATCACCCGCATGTCCCGCGGTGAGCGGACCGTTCCGGGTTTTCGCGGCACTTCCTTGCCGGGCCGTGTCACGAACAGGCCGGGTTGTGCATCGTTCAGGAAGTACGCCACTTCGGTATCCGTGTAAGCGGAATTGAGGGGTACGAAAACGCCGCCCGCCTTGAGCGTGGCCAGGTACAGGGCCAGCGCTTCGGGGCTCTTCTCCACTTGGGCAAGCACCCGGTCGCCCGCATCGATGCCTTGCTCACCCAAAACGCCGGCAATGCGGTCTATGGCGTGCGAAAGGTCTGCGAATGTCCAGGACGCGCGCCCCGGCAGGCGCAGGCATTCCCGTTTGGCGGCGCCATCGAACGCCGCCTGCAGTTCCTCGAAAAAGTTACCGCTCACGCTCAGTTGGCGAGATCCTGAATGAAACGCCGGTACGCCTCGGTTTCGGGGGCGAGTTGCGCCGCCCGCTCGGCATCTGCACGGGCCGCTTCGGTGTCGCCCAGGGTCTTGAACATGAGCGCCCGGTTGTAGTGGGCCACCGGCAGGGCCGCATCGGCGATGGCGATGGCGTTGTCCAGATCGCGTAGCGCGTCCTCATAGCGTTTGACCGCCACCAGGGTATTGGAACGGTTGATGTAGATGCTGGCCAGTTCCGGGGCCAGATCGTGTGCCCGGTTGTGATCCTTCAGCGCAGACGCGTAGTCTCCGGTACGCGCGTGCAAAATGCCGCGGTTGGAATAGGTGGCTGCCAGGTCCACCGGCACCAGCATCTGATGCTCGATGGCGGTTGTGCACACCTCGATGTCGCCGGCGCTGGGGTTGCCGCCATTGCGCGTCACGATGAAACAGTCGTGCGCCGGGGAGCGATTGAGCAGAAACGTCTCCGACGCCAGAACCGCAGCGGGCACCAGCAACAGCGCGCCGATCACAACCGTCTTCATACCCTGCATTTACACCTGTGCATGCTCAGTTTCAACCATTCGGGGGCTGATCGGCGCCTTGCGTATTCCCGGTACCGGCATGCTCCGGCTCGGGTTCGTCATCGGCCGCGGCATCGCCCAGGTACGGTACCACTATGTATTGCAGAATGCCGCGCCCGTACTCGCCGTACCACACTTCCGGATCCTGGGCGGTGACCGGCATATTGCCGTCCCTTGGAATCAGCCTGGCGCTGCGCAACATGGACAGGGCCAGGTCGAGCCTTGCTTCATCCGCGAAATGCTGTGCAGCCAGGCCCCAGCAGTGCATCTCGTTGCGAATGTCGACGGACGCCAGTATGCACTCCAGGTCCGATCTGGTCTCGGCGATCAATTCCAGCAACCGGAAATGCTGGTATCCGCGCGACATGTACAAACGGCTGCGGCGCCTCGGCGATGCTTCGGTTCCAAGGTGCTGCACCTGCGCCATCTCATCGACAACGTGCTGGCGCTGCTCCGGGGATTGCGAGGGCACCACCGATGCCAGCAGATCAAGGCGTCGTTCCAGGTCCCGGGCGATGGTCTTGCGATGCGCCTCCTGCCGCCAGTCGAAATGCCTGGGATGAATCAGTTCCCAGGCATTGACCGGCCCCGCCGCCGGTGCCTCGGCGGGCCAGATCAGTGCAGCCAGTAGCAGCAGAGCACCGCGATGCATGGCCCTACGCGAGCCTCTCATGCAGGTTGTTGCGTTTCATGCTGGTCACCGGATCGATCTCCACCACTTCAAGGGAAACACCAAGGCCGCGGCTATCGAACATCGGCTGCAAATGGCTGCAGAGCACCTCGAACAGTGCCTCCGCCGCCCTGCGCCTGGTATCCGCATCGCGCCCGTGACCGATTCTGGCGGTGAGGTGCACGAAACCGTTGTCGGGTTGGCCGTCGGCTACCAGATAACGGTCACGGCGTTCGCCCCGCACGCGAATGCCGCCGAGCGGGAACATGCCGCTTGCCGCAGCGCCGTCGCGCAGCTTCGCCATCAGCCTGTCGAGGTCCATGGCCTCCTCCAGATTGGCGGAGTATTCGACAATCAGATGCGGCATGATCGGTCCGGTTGCTGATGGAACAGGAATTATAGCGCCGCGCGCGCCACGCTATTCGCCGCCGTGCCGCAGCAGCGTTTCAGCCTCCGATAGTGCATCCTTGCGGTATTGATGGAAACCACATGAAGTACCTCTCCTACGAGCACGGCGGCCAGACAAGTTTCGGCCTCGTCATTGATGGCGGCATCGTCAACCTGAGCGCCCGCCTGCCGCAATACCCCAGCCTCAAGGCCGCGCTGGCCGCTGATGCCCTGGGCCGCGTCAGCGAACTGGTGGCGGGCGCGACGGCCGACTGCGGGGTTGGCGAGGTGACGTTTCTGCCGCCCGTCCCCAATCCGGGCAAAATCATCTGCATTGGCGTCAACTACGCCAACCGTAACGAGGAATACGCCGACGAAGTTCCGGCGCCCGCCTACCCGAGTGTGTTTCTGCGCACACCCGAGTCGGTCACCGGCCACCTGCAACCCCTGCTGCGGCCCCCGGAATCGGAACAACTCGACTACGAGGGCGAAATCGCACTGGTGATCGGCAAGCCCGGCCGCCGCATCCCCGAATCCGATGCCCGGGCACACATTGCCGGACTCACCCTGATGAACGAAGGCACGCTGCGTGACTGGGTCCGTCATGCGCGGTTCAACGTCACCCAGGGCAAGAATTTCGAACGGTCCGGTGCCATCGGGCCGTGGATGGTGCCTGCCGGGGAATTCCGGCGATTTGACCAGTTGCACCTCAGCACCCGGGTGAACGGAGAACTGCGCCAGTGCGACTCGACGGACAACCTCTACTTTTCCTTCGAACGGCTGATCAGCTACCTGTCGACGTTCATGCCCCTCCATGCGGGTGACGTGATCTCCACCGGCACGCCCACCGGCGCCGGAGCACGGTTCGATCCACCGAAGTACCTCAAGCCCGGAGACGTGGTGCAGGTCGAAGTGCCCGGCATTGGCGTGCTGCGCAACGGTGTAGAGGACGAACTGCTGCCGGAACCGGGTTGACCCGATTTGCCTGAGGAGGCCGCGGACGCGATCGGATGCGCGCCGGGCCTGCCTTACCCGGCACAGCAATTATCGGAGCGGGCGCGCATGGGCGGTCGGCACCAGCCGTTGGTACTGTCGCTGACGAAACTTTCTGCCGATACCGGTGTCATACCAGCGTCACATTAGAATATTGTCAGCCACTGCGCCGCGCCGGTGGCACCGACCCTCAGGTTGGTTCATCGAATGGTGCAGATCATTTGGAAGCCATTGCTCACAGGAGGGAAGCAAAGTCATGGACAATACCTTTGATTCAGCGGTTGTCGCCAAGAACGCCAACCCGCCCGGTGCCCAAGCGTCCGCTGTCGGGGCCTCGCAAACCGGTGGCTTCGCCGAGCGGCGGGCTCGTGTAGCGGGCAGCCCCGACCCAAGGCAGCGGCCAGGGCGCGGTGGAACCGTAGCCGAGAACGACGACCTCCGAAGCCTGACAGCGATACAGGTTCGTGTTGTCGATTTGCCCGCAATCGTCGAACGCGCTTCTTCCAACCTGTTGTCGCGCCGCGCCCCGCCGGAAATCGATTGGCGTTTCAATGACGCCAGAAGAAAGGAACGGCGAAGCGTACTGACGAATGTCAAGCGGTTGATTTCCCCATCGAGATCACCGTCTCCGACAGGATCGTCGCCACCATCGCGCTCGCCGTCGCCG
>CAZNFI010000075.1:0-4583 GCA_964572185.1 uncultured Pseudomonadales bacterium | reverse complement strand
ATCGAGATCACCGTCTCCGACAGGATCGTCGCCACCATCGCGCTCGCCGTCGCCGCCGGAATCGTCACCACGACCACCGCTGCTGTCTCAAGAGTCGACCCCGCCATCCCCGCCATCCACGCCCTCTACGCCTGATTCACTGCCACCTTCGCAAGCGGCGTCGCCCCCATCGTTCTCGTTTCAAACATCTTCACCTCCACAGGAGGCATCCGTGCCAGATACATGGTCGTCGCCGGATGGCAGCGAGACGACACTAGAACCGCCGACGGGCAGCTGATCAATCAGATCGACGCCCTGACCAGAGCAGGCGGCAGCGGCACCATCACAGCGAATCGTTCGTTGCGCACTTCGCCAGATTCAGGTCGCGCGCAACGTTCGAGTCGCCGAGAACGCCATCAGATGCACATCCGACCCACCGTGCACCCCACCGCGAAGACCGGAATGGGTGCGTAGAAGCGGATCTCCCCCGTAGCGCCCTGCCCGGCGCCCGCAACGGCGATGAACGTGCGGATCTCGAACCCGCCCTGGCCGCCCTCGCGCCAGGTGGTATCGTCCGAGTATGCGGTTAACGCGGCCCGGTCGTTGGCCGACCAGTGGTCGAGGAATTCACGGTCCCAGGCTTCGTTGATCTTTCCGGAGTCCGGTGTGGCGGGCCAGTGTGATATGCCGCCCGTGCCGACAAGGGCGATGCGTTCCGGGATGGCATCGCAGGCTTCGCGCAGGGCGCGACCGAACTCGTAAGCCCGATTGGGGGGGGTCAATGGCGGGCCCTGGCAGTTGATGTTCACCGGGATCACCGGCAGGTCGTATCCGGGAGTCAGAAAGTGCAGGGGCACCATGATGCCGTGGTCGAACTTCCATTCCTGGGCGTAGGCCAGGTCGATGCGCTGCATCATGCGCTCGATGAGGCGGCGGGAGAGCGCCGCATCGCCAGGGACCCGGTGCGCTTCGATGCCCAGCCAGCCCGGGTCTTCGATCGGCCCATCGTAGTAGTCGGCCATGCCCATGCAATAGGCCGGCATGTTGTCCATGAAAAAATTGGCAAAGTGCTCCGCCGCAACCACGATCAGGGCATCCGGGTGCTGTGCGCGAATCTCGTCGCCCATTTTGAGCATGTGCTCATAGAACGGGTCGCGAAGCGCCGGATCGGCTCGTTCGGCGCGGCCGGTTATGCCCGGGGCATGGCTGCAGATGCCGGCGTAGACCAGTGCCATCTAGAATCCTTGAGCGGCCTTGATGTGTACAGATGAGTTGCATTCTGGATCGACCTCGACAAGTTGCGGAGCAACTTGATCGTCTCGGCGCGGGCAATTCCCGCAATCGCAGTGGCTTCGGGCAGAAGCGGCACTGACGCCGGCATGCGCGGGCCGTCAGGCATCCCGGCCCTGACACGCCACATCACACCGCTCCCCTGCCCTCGGCAGCCAGGTACAGGCCGCTGCGCACCGGGCCGTGTTCAGCCAGCCCATCGCGCATGGCCTGGATGTAGGCATCCCATTCGAATCCGCGCAGCGCCGCGTAGTGCATGAGAATCTGGCCGTTGACGCCCATGACATAGAGCAGGCCGATGTCGGGCGCACGCAGGGCCGACTTCTCCTCGTCGGTGAGATCGAATTGTGCCAGCAGGCCATCGAAATCCGTATCGAACCGTTCCCGTATATACGGGTCACGATTCAGTTGGTACAGCAGCTTCTGTACGTAGTAGAGGCTCATCGGCCAAGGCTCGGCACCCTGTGGGTATCGTAGGCGATGCACACGTTCTTGGTTTCCATGTAGAAATCGAAGCTGTAATCGCCACCGTCGCGACCGATGCCACTCGCCTTCATGCCGCCGAAAGGCGCCGGCAAGTGGCGGTTGTTTTCGGAATTAATCCATACCATGCCGGCTTCCATGTCCCGGCCCAGGCGGTGCGCGCGGCCCAGGTCGCCGGTCCAGGCATAGGCGGCCAACCCGTACGCCACATCGTTGGCGATCTGTATGGCCTCGGCCTCGTCCTGAAACGCAATGGCGGTCAGCACCGGACCGAATATCTCTTCCCGGGCGATGCGCATGGCGCCGTTCGCGCCCGTGAACAGCGTCGGCTGCACATAATTGCCGTATTCGAGATGCTCAGGGCGGCGGCCGCCCGCCGCCACTGTGGCGCCCTCCTCGCGAGCGACCCCGAAATAGCCGAGTACCTTGTCGACATGCCGCGGATGTATGAGCGGCCCGACTTCGGTTTTCGGGTCCAGCGGATGGCCCACCCTGATGCGCTGCGCGCGCTCCGCGACCCGCGCGGTGAACTCGTCGTAAATCGATGCCTGCACCAGCAGCCGGCTCGACGAGGTACAGCGCTCACCGTTCAGGCTGTAGATCATGAAGGTGACCGCATCGAGGGCACGTTCGAGGTCCGCGTCATCGAACACCATTACCGGGTTCTTGCCACCCAGTTCGAAGTGCGTGCGTTTCAGGGTCATGGCCCCCTGCCGCATGATCAGGCTGCCGGTATGCGATTCGCCGATGAACGCGATGGCCTTGATGTCGGGGTGCTCGGTCAGGGCCTTGCCGGCGGTCTCGCCGATACCCTGCACCGAGTTGAACACCCCTGGCGGCAGGCCCGCCTCGTGGCAGATTTCCACCAGCAGGCGCGCCGTCAGCGGGCTCCACTCCGCCGGTTTGTGCACCACCGTGCAGCCGGCAGCCAGCGCCGGGGCGATCTTCCAGGTGGACAGCATGAACGGCGTGTTCCATGGCGTGATCACGCCCACCGGACCGACCGGCTGACGCAACGTATAATTCAGGTGATCCTCGGCGGGCAGCGACAACCCGTTCGCCGCTTCCGCTGCCCGGTCGGCAAAAAAGCGGAAATTCTCGGCGCCGCGAATGGCGGCCTTGCTCATGAAGCGCAGCGGCTGGCCGGTATCCCAGGACTCGATGAGCGCGATTTCTTCCGCACGTGCCTCGATGGCATCCGCCACCGCGTGCAGCAGCGCGCGCCGACGGCGACCCGGCAGCGCACGCCAGTCGGCAAAGGCATCGGCTGCGCTACGCGCGGCCAGGTCGATGTCCTCGGCATTGCCCGCCGCCACGCTGTTGAACGGGACATTGTCAATGGGCGATGCATTCTCGAATACCGTGCCGGACACGCCATCGGTGTCTTTGCCGCCGACAAAGTGGCCCAGTGTTCTGCCCCGGAATCGATGCAGGTGACTTCTTACCCGCGCCTTGTTCGACGCCAATACGTTGTTCATGCCTGTTCGCCGACCCGGATTGCACTCAGCCCTGGACGGGCGAATTGTGCCATTTCAAAGACCCTGAAACCTCCCTGGATTTCGCACACAGCGTACCAGGTGCGGTTTGGCGCCTTGCACCGGATGGCGCGGAGCGGGTACCACCGGCTCCCGTACGGTTGCGCGGGTAGCCGGCACCGGACACTTCGGCGGGCAACCTGGTTCCGATCCCACACCGTCCGGTTCTGGCGCGGTTGCGCGCGGGCCCGGTACGGGACATCATCCCTGCCGCCATGCCCGATCACGCGCCCAACCTGCCCGCCGTGCGGATGAACCTGATCCGCCCCAAGGCGCCGGCGATGGGCCGGGTCGTGTACAACGAACTGTGCATGAACGGCAAGTCGGCGAGTTTCGTCAAGCACCTTGTGCTCGATGTGTCCGGCACCCCGCTGGCCGGCAACTTCCTGGCCGGTCAATCGTTCGGCGTCATCCCGCCCGGTACCGATGAGCGCGGCAAGCCGCACAAGGTGCGCCTCTACTCGGTCGCCTGCCCCCGTTGGGGGGAGGACGGCGACGGCAACCTGGTGTCCACCACGCCCAAACGGCTGATCGATGAGTACCAGCCCCAGAAGCCTGCCGACGACTCCTCCGATCACCGGCTTTTCCTGGGGGTCTGCAGCAACTACCTGTGCGACATCAGGGAAGGCGACGAGGTCGCCGTGACCGGCCCCAACGGCAAGCGGTTTCTGCTGCCTGAGGACATCGAGGCGCACAACTATCTGTTCATCGCCACGGGCACCGGCATCGCGCCGTTTCGCGGCATGCTGATGGAATTGCTCGAAGGCCCCGGCGGCCCCGCGGGCGCGCGTACCGCCCTGGTCATGGGCACCCCCTACACCACCGACCTGCTCTACGACGACCTGTTCCAGCGCCTGCAGCGGCAGCACGCCAGTTTCAGTTACCACACCGCCATCAGCCGGGAGTCCGACCCCCTCTATGTTGGCGGCCTCATCGAACGGCAGATCGACAGCTTCAGAGACCTCCTGGAAGACCCCCGCACCCTGATCTACATCTGTGGGCTGGAAGGCATGCAATTCGGGATATTCCAGGCGCTCGCGCGCCACGGTCTCGCCGACGGCTATGTAACGGTTCACCAGGACCTTGCCGACAAGTCCCCGGACGACTGGCAATTCGCCGACATCAAGCGTCGCATCAAGCCCACCGCGCGCTGCATGCTGGAGGTCTATTGATCCGCCATCAGCGACATCCGGGCAGACCGATGGCATCGTTGCCGCAGCGCTGGCGCTGCCTTTGGTGTCCTGTGTCACAAATACGCTGCCTTTCAGAGCGCGCAGAACCGCCGAGGGCAAGGCG
>CAZNFI010000074.1:4386-14237 GCA_964572185.1 uncultured Pseudomonadales bacterium | reverse complement strand
ACAATGAAGAATTCCAGTTTCCCGTGCGCCTGGCAACCTCCCGGATGCACCGGTCGTCCGGTCATTGGCGGAACGGCCAGCTCGGCACGCCCGTGCAGCCATTGCAGCCAGCGCGCCACCCGCTTCAAACCGGCGTAACATCAGGGCTGCGGGCGCACCGGTGTGCGGGAAACCCTCTTCCTGACATCCGCCCGCGCCGCTGCTAAAGTTATCCGGGGAACCTGTCGGGAAAGGGAATCATCCATGAATGACTTTATCCAGCACCCGCTTGCCATGGACGGCAAGGATGCGGCCAACCTGCGCGGCGACCCAATCACGCCGGAACGTTACTACTGCCGCGATTTCATGCAGCGCGAGTGGGACCACCTGTGGACCAGAATCTGGCACATCGCCGGGCGAGTAAAACAGCTCAAGGAGCCCGGCGACTACATCGTCCACAATTTCATGCGCGAGTCGGTGATCATCGTCAAGCAGCCGGACGGCTCGCTCAAGGGCTTCTACAACGCCTGCGGACACCGCGCGCAACGGCTGGTGTGGTCCGATGGCGCCCAGGACTGCTTTCACTGCCCCTATCACGGCTGGCGCTGGGGCCTTGACGGCGTGTTGCAGGACTGTCCCGACCGCGACGATTTCATTCAGGGCGACCCGGTCGGCAAACTCAGGCTCAAGCCGGTGCGCGTGCGCACCTGGGCAAGCCTGGTCTGGTACACCATGGACGATGAGGCACCGGAACTCATGGACTATCTGGCGCCGCTGCCGGAGGTGTACAGGAACTTCCAGTTCGAACGCACCGTGCGGTCCCGCTGGATTCGCGTCGCGCTCGATTGCAACTGGAAGTTCTGGTCGGACAATTTCAACGAGTCATACCACACCCGCACGGCGCACCCCCAGGTGCCCCCCATCATCGATCAGGACCACTTCACCTCCCGCTACGAGATGTTCCCCATGGGCCACGCGCGCATCATTCAGATGGGCCGTCCGTCGCTCAGGGACATACCGCACGGCGAGAAGAACGACTGGTGGGACAACGAGTTGCGCCGCTGGGACCTGGATCCGGACAGCTACCCCGACTACCGGGCCAAGGCCTTGCAGGGCTGGCGGGATCTCAAGGCCGCAAAACGGCGCCTGTGGAAAGACCGGGGTTACCACCACTACGAATACCTGACCGACGAGGAACTCACCGAGAGCCCGTTTCAGACGATTTTCCCCAATATCGCCTTCGGCACCTCTTCGGACAATTTCGGCCTGTTCCGCTGGGAACCCCACGCCACCGACCCGGAGAAATGCTACTTCGACCTCTGGTCCATGACGTATCCCGTCGAGGGGCAGGAAACCTACGTGCACCGCACAGCCCGCAACCCGTTGAAGGTCGAGGAAGCGGAATTCGATTTCCGCGAGTACGACAACGGCCAGGGGGTGCTCGACCTGTCCGACCAGGTGGTCTTTCAGGACTGGCAGCTCAATGCCGGGCAAAAGACCGGCTGGCATTCGCGCGGCTACCAGGAACCCTACCTGGCTGCCCAGGAGACACGCGTACGGCGCTTCCACGAAGTGCTGCACGACTACCTCGACGGCAACCCGCCCGGCCGGTGATTCCGGCTGCCCGCCAGCCTCGCTGAACGCCTCATGGCCAGGGGTACGACGCGAACCGACTCGCGCAAACAGATACTGGACGGCGCGGAACAGGTTTTTGCGGAAAAGGGCTTCTACGGATCCACCACCAGGGAAATCGCCGAGCAGTCGCGCGTGCATCTCGGCCTGCTCGGTTACTACTTCCCGAGCAAGCTGGACCTGTACCGTGCCGTCATAGCCAGAAGGGCGGAGGATTACTCCAACGCCATCCGTTCATCGATGCAGCAAGCGGCCGGCGGCAACGGGGCCAGGACGGCTTCCCCGGCCGAACTGGTGGAGGCGTATCTGCGGCCCATGGTGGATCTGTCCCTGAACGGCGGTCCCGGATGGAAGAACTACATCCGGCTGCTCGCTCGCGCCGGCAATACCAGGCGCACCGAGCCGTACGTCCAGACATTCATGCAGACCTTCAATCCGATCAGCGCCGAGTTCATCGGTCTGCTGAAGGAGTGTTTCCCCGAGGCGGAGGATCAGGACATCTACTGGGCGCACTGTTTTCTCGCCGGCGCCATCATCAACACCATGGCCGAAACGGAGGCCATCGACCGTCTCTCGGGCGGTGTCTGCAAGTCATCCGATCTGGCAACGATGGTGGATAAACTGGCGCCGTTTTTCGCGGCCGGCATGTCCCGGCTGGTGTCCGCCGAGGACTGACCCGCCCCCGTGCTGGCGCGGGCTGCGGCGAGCCGCGGCGCACGGCAACAGTTCCACGGCTGTGCCGGCCAGGTACGGCGGGACCATGCGCCACTGCTGGTGACGATGCAGGAATGCCCGGCGCGCATGGTTGCAGGTGGCCTGCACCGCCCCGTGCACGATCATAGCCGCCGCTACCGGCAGCAGCGAAAACGGATTGCGCATCAGTGCCTGACCGCCCGCCATGCCAGGTACGCAGGACAGCACCGCGGTTCCGAGCACGCGGGCCAGCAGGACTGCCCATACGATCATCTGCTCACGTCAGATCTTCACCCCCAGCGAAACAAACAGGCGCCGTCCACGCGGATCGGCGGAGCGTGGGTCGTAACTGCCGGCGATGTCGACGTAGGGCGGGTCGGCATCGAACAGGTTAACGGCACCCAGTGTGATCGACGTTTCACCGGCGCCCATCAGGCCGCCGAGCGAGAAGCGGATGTTTGCGTCCAGGGTCGTGAAGCTGTTGATGGAACCGCCGCCATCGTCCTGGTAGCCGCCTACGTGTCGCACCAGCGCGTTGACCTGCAGTCGTTCACGGGACCAGGACAGGCCGGCGACGGCGCGGAACCGCTGATTGGGTGCGCCCGGGTTGGCACGGTTCAGTTTGCCCAGCGCATCGATGGCGATGCCGGCGTTGGTGACGTCATAGGCCAACAGCCAGGTCGCCTCGGCCCAGCCGGCAAGCAGGCCGCCTCCCGCCGCGACCGTGCCGCTGGCAGACAGGTCGATGCCGCTGGTCTTGATGCGGTCGGCATTGATGAAGGCGACGTTGACGATGGCAATGGTGCCCGCCGAAGTGCGTTCGATGCGCGCATCGAACGGGTCGGCATTGACGATAGCCTGGGCATTCTCCTTGCGCAGCACGTCCTTGAAGGAGTAGCGCCAGTAATCCGCGCTGAATGCCCAGTGGCCCCCTGCGCGCCAGGTCAGCCCCGCATTGAATGCCCGGGAGGTCTCCGGCTCGAGGGCCGCATCGCCCAGGGTACGCCGCCCCGCAAAGGTGCGCGAGCCGTCGTGATCGACGATGTTGGTGAAGTTGGTCTGCGCCCCGCGGGTCTGGAACGGCGACGGTGCCCGGAATGAGGTGCTGTAGGAACTGCGCAGAGAAAAGTTGTCCGTGGCCCGGAACAGCAGCGTCGCCTTGGGATCCAGGGTGTCGCCCACACCCGAGCCGTAGTCCTCGTATCGGAGCGCCCCGGTAACTTCGAAACGGTCCGCGACCGGCAGCCAGATCTCGCCATAGGCCGCGTACACCTCGTCGGCAGCCGCGAAGTCCGGGTTGCCGATCAGGAACGCCCAGCCGTCGTTGCGGGTGACCGCATCGTAGGCGTAGTCAAGCGACTGGTCGCGATACTGCGCACCCACGGCAAAGCCGCCACGCGCGCCGGGCAATTCGCCGGAGACGTTCACCTCCACCGTGGTCAGTTGCGAGCGCCCGTCGCCCGCATAGTCGCCGATGATGAATTCGTACAGATCAGGCCCATTGAACCGCGCATCGCCCGGCGCGGCTTCGAAACTGGTACTGAATGGATTGAAGAACAGGCAGCCGTCCCGCCCCGCCAGGCCCGGCGCTCCG
The DNA here is from genome assembly GCA_964572185.1 of uncultured Pseudomonadales bacterium. Lineage (GTDB taxonomy): Bacteria > Pseudomonadota > Gammaproteobacteria > Pseudomonadales > Azotimanducaceae > Azophilus. Next base: position 10,339 of record CAZNFI010000074.1, on the reverse strand, counting down.
ACGGCTTGGCCGGCTTCGCACCCGAAGCCTCCGAAACCCCGCAGTGCGGCCTGAAAATTCGCCGCGTTGACATCCCGGGGATTCAATAGCGCATCGTTGGTCCCGCGTACCAGCGCAAGGTCCCAGGCAAGCGTTTCCCTGACGCTGCCGGCGAGGCCGATGGCGAAGCGAACGGTCTCGTGATCGTAATAGTTGATTTCCGGCGGGTGGCCGTAACCGTATGGCCGACCCTGGAAGAACACGTCTTCGCCGAACGGATTGGCCGGGTGGTAGGCCGGCACCACGGGCGTGTTCAGTACCGGAAAGCTCGGCGAGACCTCACGCCAGATGTCGTTGCGCGCATAGCCCAGTTCGGCCCAGAGGCTCCCGGCGCTGCCCCAGCGCCAGTCCATACGGCCCCACGCCTTGAGGCGTTGCTCGTCGGGCACGGCGGTAAGCTGCGGGCCGTAATCGAAGCGGCATATCTCACTGCCCCCCGCCAACTCCTGCACCAGCCCCTGGTAACGGCCGCAGCCCGGATCGGCGACAGTGCGCCCCAGCGACGGCACGTTGAAACTGCCCGGATTGCCGAAGCCGCTGGTGGCCGGGCGCAACCAGTCGACCTCGGTGAGCAGCAGGCTGGTGCGGTCGAGATAGCTGGCGGCGATCAGGAACTCGCCGCCGCTACCGAAACGCCCGCCGAACACCCCGTCCAGGGTCAGGTCGTCCTGGGAACCGTCGTTGCTGCGGCTGCGGTACTCCGCCTGAAACTCGAATCCTTCGTATCCGCGGCGGGTGATGAAGTTGGCGACGCCGGCCACCGCCTCGGACCCGTAGATGGCCGCGGCGCCGTCCTTGAGAATTTCTACCCGCTCGATGGCCAGCATCGGCACCAGCGCGGCAAGGTCCACGAAGCTGGAGCCATCATCGGTCTGTACCGCCGACAACACCTGGCGCCGGCCGTTCAGCAGCACCAGGGTGGATGCGACGCCCAGCCCGCGCAGGTTGATGTTGGCGGTGCCAACCGTGTAGTTCTGGGTGAGGTTGTCGGAGTTGTTTTCCGCCCCCGCGTTGATGGACAGAACGCCGACCAGATCGCGCAGATCCTTGAGGCCCGCATCGAGCAGGTCGTTGGCATGGTAGTTCGACAACGGCGACGGCGAGTCGCCCTGCCGGCCAATGCGGCTGCCGGTCTTGGCGGTGACGACCAGCTCCTCGACGGTGCCCGATTGCGCCGCGGCGTCGTCGGCAACCGGCATGAACACGAGAATCAGCGCACAGACCGCCGGCAACCCGTTCCTCAGCAATCGAGAACCCACAGTGCCTATGAAACCGGTGCGCACGAACACGACGCCAACGGGGCGCCACCCCTTGGCAATGAGAGGGCGGTAGACGGCTTGACGGTTGACTCATTCGCGGGGCCGATCCTCAAACAAGGGATTTCCAAGGCAATCACTCCAGTGACTGAAGGTGGCGAAGCACCAGTTGCACGGTCGGGTCCGGACCGTAGTCGTTGACCTCCAACAGGTAGATGGCCCGTACCCGTTCGACCCCGGCGAGCGGTGCCTGCCCGAAAGCTATGGCATCGACAATGCGCCCATCGGTCTTGAGCACCAGTTTCAGGTGTTGCTGCCCAACCACTCGCTGGCTCACGACCTCGAATTCCCCGTGAAACCGGGGCTCGGGGAATGCCTGGCCCCATGGGCCACCAAAGTGCAGTTGCCGGGCGTTCTCCAGGGTGATTTCGCTGCCGTCGAGTTGACCGTCGGTTTCGATTTTAGCATCGAGTGCCGAACCGGGAAGCCGATTGCGCACTTCGAGGTCGAACGCCTCGGCGAACTGCCGGTACTGCAGGCGCCGGATGGAAAGCCCGGCCGCCATGGCATGCCCGCCGAATTTCACCAGCAACCCCGGGTGGCGGCTGGCGATGGCATCGAATGCATCGCGGATGTGCAGTTGCGCAACCGAGCGGGCGGAGCCGCGCAGCGCATGCGGCTCGGCATCGCCGGCAGGGGCAAAGGCAACGACCGGCCGGTTGATGCGGTCTTTCAGGCGGCCGGCGACGATACCGACGATTCCCTGGTGCCAGGCCGGATCGAATACGCAGACACCCACTCGATCGCCCAGGTTCTGCCGTTCCCGGTGCACGATCAGCTCGGCTTCGGCAACCATCGCCTGCTGCAACTCGCGCCTGGTGCTGTTGAGTTCTTCCAGCACCTGGGCATGGCGCCGCGCTTCCTCAAGCGATGGCGCCAGCAGGCAGCGGATGCCCACGCTCATGTCCTGCAGGCGCCCGGCCGCGTTCAGCCTCGGGCCGAGGTAGAAGCCCAGGTCGGAAGCACGCAACGACGCCGCATCCCGCTTCGCGAACTCCATCAACGCCACAATGCCGGGCCGGCACCTGCCTGTACGGATGCGCAGCAGGCCCTGGTGAACCAGAACGCGGTTGTTACGGTCGAACGGCACCACATCGGCTACCGTGCCGAGCGCAACCAGGTCCAGCCAGTCAGCCAGGTTCGGCTCCGGCAGCCGTTGCTGCTCAAACCAGCGCCTGGCCTTGAGAATGCGCCGCACCCGGTTGATCACGAAGTAGATCACGCCGACCCCGGCGATCGCCTTGCTTGGAAACGCGCAGCCCGGCGCGTTCGGGTTGACGATGGCGTAAGCCGCCGGCAACTCGGCGCCCGGAATGTGGTGATCGGTGACGATCACGTCGACGCCGTTGGCATTGGCCAGTTCGACGCCGGCAACGCTGGAGATGCCGTTGTCGACGGTAATCAGCAGATCCGGCCCGGCCTGCAGGGCTTCGCGCACGATCGCTTCGGACAACCCATAGCCGTACTCGAAACGGTTGGGCACCACAAACTCGACCCGGGCCGCCCCGAAGGCGCGCAGCAGCGACACGCCAAGCGCCACCGATGTGGCGCCGTCCGCGTCGTAGTCGCCCACGAACAGGATGCGCTCCCCGTTCTGCACCGAATCGGCAATGCGCAATGCCGCGGCCTCCAGGTCGCGCATGCCCGAAGTGTCGGCGAGCGTCGCCAGGGACAGGTTCAGGTCGTCTTCGGATCGCACCCCGCGGTTGCCGTAGATTCTGCGCAGCAGGCCGGAAACACCCCGGAGATCGGGTAACGAACCGGATCGTTCGACTATGGTCGGCAGTGTGTCAGTCAAAGTGCTCCACGCGCATGCGGGTAACCGGGCCCACCACCTCCGGCATGGCCGCCACCGCGGCGAGCGCCTCGTCGACAACATGGTGGCGAACGCTGTTGGTCACCATGACGATCGGCACCCAGGAAGAGGCGTCGCCGTCACCGTTGATGCGAATGGCCCGTTCCCGCTGCACCACCCCTTCTATGCTGATGTCGCGGTCGCCCAGAATGTTGGCCAGCTTGCCGAATACGCCCGGGACATCGCGGGCCGGAATGCGCAGGTAGAAAGCCGACTGCACGTCATCGATGGAAACCATGTCATGCCGTTCACCGCCGATGCGGTGTTTCAGGGCTTCGCCGCGGGCGATGGCAACCAGGTCGGCCACCACCGCCGATGCCGTCGGCGCGGCGCCCGCGCCCGCACCGTGGAACAGGGTCGGCCCGGCCGCGTCGCTCTCCACCAGCACCGCATTCATGACGCCGTCGACCTTGGCCAGCATGCTGCGCTCCGGCACCAGAGTCGGGTGTACCCGGGCTTCGATGCCGCCCGCGGCGCGACGCGTTATGCCGAGGTGCTTGATGCGGTAACCCAACTCCGCGGCATAGCCGATGTCTTCGCTGGTGACGCCGGCGATTCCCTCGGTGAACACCCCACGGGTTGCCAGCCCCATATCGAATGCCAGCGCCGCCAGAATGGCAAGTTTCTGAGCGGCGTCGATCCCTTCCACATCGAAGCTCGGGTCGGCTTCCGCATAGCCGAGCGCCTGGGCCCTGGCGAGCGCATCGCCGAAGGTCGATCCTTCGTTGGCCATCGCCGTGAGTATGTAGTTCGAAGTGCCATTGATGATGCCCGCAACGGTTTGCACCCGGCTGGCCACCAGCCCCCGCGTGAGTGCGCCGATGATTGGTATGCCCCCGGCCACGGCAGCTTCGAAACCCAGCCTCACCCCGTTGCCGGTAACCCTGCCCAGCAGTTCCTCGCCGTGAGCGGCAATAAGGGCCTTGTTGGCGGTGACCACGGATTGCCCACCGTCCAGCGCCGCCCGCACCAGGGCCAAAGCCCGGTCTTCACCGCCGATGAGTTCGACCACCACATCGATGTCGGCATGGTGCAGGGTGCTCAAGTCGGTCGAGAATCTGGCGCCCGCCAGGTCCACCTCCGGGCGGGGGGTGCGGCTGGCGACCGCGACCACGGCCATGCCGCGCCCTGCCTGCCGCTGCAGGGACCGTGAATTGGCGGCAAGCAGTTCCAGGACGCCACGGGCGACCGTGCCGAGGCCGGCAATGCCGAGGCGCAACGGGGGCAGCGATTCGTTCACCTACAGGCCGAGCGTCTGAGCCAGTTCGCTTGCGGGGATATATCCGGGAATCAGCCGACCATCTTCGGTGACTAGTGCGGGCGTGCCCCGGACGCCGAGTTGGCCGCCCAGTTCCAGTTGCGCGGCGACCGGGTTGGAGCACGAGCGATCGGGGATGGACTTGCCCAGTTTCAGTTCGGTAATGGCCCGTTGCGGGTCCTTGGCGCACCAGGCCGACACGATCTTGTCGTACGACTCGGAGTCGACGCCGGCGCGGGGAAAGGCGAGGTAGCGTACTTCGATGCCCAGGGCATTGATATCGGCCATCTCCTGGTGGAACTTCCGGCAGTAGCCGCAGTCCACGTCGGTAAACACGTTGATGTGGGCGCGACGCTCACCCTCTGGGGCGAACACGATCAGGTCTTCGCTGCTCACGCTGGCAAGCAGCGCCCGACGGCGCTCTGAACGAACCGCCTCCGACAGGTTGACGAACCCTTCGGCCTCTACCGCGTACATGTCGCCAGTGAACAGAAAGCGGCCGTCGTCGGTCGCGTACAGCAGGCCGCCGTCTTCGAGTTCCACTGCCAGCACGCCGTTCAGGGGTGTCTCCTGCACCGACTGGACGGGCAGGTTCGGTTGCAGGGTTTTCAGCTTGGCAATCAATTCATCGCCCGGCGCCGCCATGACCAGAGACGGCGCCAGCACCGTCAACACCTGGAGAATCAACCGAAACAATCGTGTCATGAGAGCCTCAACGAGAGTACAGGTCGGTTGCCCACCGCACGCGGAAGGCCCCAAGCCACGCAGTTTAGCCGTTTCGCGGGGTTGCGGGCAGACTCTGTTGCCTTTCTCGCTCACTTTCCCGCCTGGCGCCGGCGGAAGCTCACCCGAAAGCGCCGCACCGAACGGGGGCACCCGCAGAGGCGCATCTGCTGAGGCGCATCCCCGGATAAGACCCGCCGCAGCGCCGAACGTTCCTGCAGATTGCCGGCAACAGCCGACGGTCCAGGCGGTGCATGCAGGTCCCCACTTCGGCGTCAGCCGCTCAGCCGCGCGGATGATGGGTACGGTGCAGGTCCTTGAGCCGTGCCTGGGCGATGTGGGTGTAGATCTGCGTGGTCGACAGGTCGGCGTGCCCGAGCATCATCTGCACGGCGCGCAGGTCGGCGCCATGGTTCAACAGGTGGGTTGCGAACGCATGCCGCAGGGTGTGCGGCGAGATCGACTGCTGGATGCCGGCCCTGACCGCATAACGCTTGACCGCATACCAGAACGTCTGCCGGGTCATTGTGCGGCCGCGGCGGCTGGGAAAGAGCGCCTCGGTGCCCTCGCCGGAAAGTTCGCGGCGGCCGTCCCGGACAAAACGCTCCACCCAGGCCAATGCCTCCTCGCCGACCGGCACCAGGCGTTCCTTGCCGCCCTTGCCCAGCACCCGGACGATGCCCTGGCGCAGGTTGATCGAAGCGGTACCCAGCGACACCAGTTCCGTGATGCGCAAGCCCGTGGCGTACAGCAACTCCAGCA
>CAZNFI010000074.1:1958-4376 GCA_964572185.1 uncultured Pseudomonadales bacterium | reverse complement strand
CGGTCTCGAAGCCCCACCGGGGTGTCCGTATCGGGGGCCCGCAACAATGCCACCACCTGGCTTTCAGACAGCGACCCGGGCAACGGCCTGCCCAGCACCGGAAAGTCGATGTGCGCCGCCGGGTCCCTGGCAATTCTGCCCCGAGCCAGACTGTGCCGATAAAAGCCCTTGATGCAGGACAGCCAGCGTGCCGAACTGGTTCTTCGGTAGCCCCGGTCGTAGCGCCGGGCCAGCACCTGCAGCAGATCGGGTTCCGACACTTCGAAAAGGGGCTTGTCCAGCGCTTGCGCCAGTGACCCGAGGTCGCGGCGATACGCCGCCAGGGTGTTCTCGCTCAGCCCCTTCTCCAGCCAGATCTCATCGAGGTACTGGTCGATGACCGGGTTCGCTGCCCGCTTGTCGCCGGCAGCCCGAGAGGCGCCGTCGCCGGCGCTGTCCGAATCGGTGCTGCGGCTCAAACCTTCTCTTTGATGCGCGCCGCGCGGCCCGAGCGCTGGCGCAGATAATAGAGCTTGGCCTTGCGCACATCGCCGCGACGCTTGACCTTGATCGAGGCGATGAGCGGGCTGTGGGTCTGGAAAGTGCGTTCCACACCGACACCATGGGAAATCTTGCGCGCCGTGAACGACGAGTTCAGGCCCCGGTTGCGCTTGGCGATGACGACGCCTTCAAACGACTGCAGGCGTTCCCGCGCGCCTTCGCGCACCTGCACCTGCACGACCACCGTGTCTCCGGCGGAGAACTCCGGCAAACCGTCCCTGAGTTGTTCGCTTTCGAGTTCCTCGAGAACCTTGTTTCTACGCATCGTCCGTATCCTCGTTCACGCCGTCCACGCTGTTCAGACGCGCTGCCAGCAAGGCCGCGTCCGCACCCGAGATGGGCCGTTTCGCCAGCAGGTCGGGCCGACGTTGCCAGGTACGCTCCAGAGCCTTGGCCCGGCGCCACTGCCGTACCGCCGCATGGTCGCCGCTCAGCAGTACCGGCGGCACTTTTCGGCCGGCAACCGTCTCGGGGCGCGTATAGTGCGGATATTCGAGCAATCCATCAAGGTGTGATTCGCTTTGCGTGGACAGGCTGTTGCCGAGCGATCCCGGCAACAACCGGCAAAGCGCATCGACCAGCACCATGGCCGGCAGTTCGCCGCCGCTGAGGACATAGTCGCCGATCGATACCTCTTCGGCCTGCGACAGTTCGAGCACGCGCTCATCGATGCCCTCGTAGCGGCCGGCCACCAGCACCAGGCTAGGCTCGTCGGCAAGCTCCTGCACCCCGGCCTGGTCGAGCCGGCATCCCTGGGGCGACAGGCACAGTGTCCGGGGCGGCGATGGGGCGCGCGAGCGTGCCTGATCTATGGCAGCAAGCAGCGGTTCGGCCATCATCACCATGCCCGGGCCGCCGCCGTACGGCTTGTCGTCCACGGTCGCATGCCGGTCGGTGGCGTGGTCGCGCGGGTTGAACGCCTCGATGGCCAGCACCCCCTTGCGCACCGCGCGGCCCAGTACGCCGACAGCGCCGATATTGGCAATCAACTCCGGAAACAGACTGACGACGCCTATCCACATATCAGTCGAAATCCTCCCAGTCGACGCGCACGACGCCACGTCCGGGCAGTACCTCCGTAACAAAGTGCGCAACGAAGGGAATCAACCTCTCACGCTCTCCCTTGACCACCATTACATCGTTGGCGCCGGTTTCGATCAAACGCTCGATGGTGCCGAGCAGGGCGCCGTCCCGATTGACCACCCGCAGCCCGATCAGGTCGCGCCAGTAGTATTCTCCCGCATCGGCCGGCGGAAAACAGGATGCCGGAACTCCGATTTCGCAGCCGCGCAGGGCAAGCGCCCGGTCGCGGTCGTCGATTCCCGACAGCGATGCCACGAACCCGTCGCCGCGCGGTTCGATGGCCAGCACCTGCAACGGCTGCCAGCTCGATGCCCGGCGCAGAAACCAGGGCCTGTAGCCGAGCAGGTTGCCCGGCGGGTCGGTATAGGATGCAATCCGCACCCAGCCGCGAATGCCATAGGCACCGCCGACGCGGCCGACCACTACTGGGTCATCGGCTAACTGGGCGATGCCCCGGCCCGACGAGATGGTAGTGAACGGGTACAGACCTGGCTCATTTGACAACCTGATCCGCTAACGAGAGGCGCAGGCGCCTCCCTCAGACAGGACAGAGCCTCCCGTCGACAGGAGGCGGACAAGTTGCTTGGCGCCTTTGGGAGGGTCATCGGGGTTGGGGCTCATCGATCCATGCAAATGCCGCTCGAGGTACCCGGTTGGCAGGTCAGTCTTCCTTGGCCGGTTTGCTGTCGGCCTCATCGCCTGCATTTGCCGGTTCAGCGGCGGCTTCGGCCGATTCGGCGCCGGCTTCCGTTGCAACCGCTGCGGCAGCCTCCTGGGTGTCTGCTTCTCCGGCAT
>CAZNFI010000074.1:0-1858 GCA_964572185.1 uncultured Pseudomonadales bacterium | reverse complement strand
GTTCGGCTTGCGCGGCCGGTTCCACCGCTGCCGCTGCCGGCTGGGCGCTGTCGTCGGACGCCGCAGCGGCTTCCGATGTCGCCGAGGCGCCGGCAGCCTGCTCGGCGCGAGCCCGCTTGATCAGCTTGCGCACGCGGTCGGACGGCTGGGCGCCCACCGAGAGCCAGTGTTCCACGCGATCGAGATCGATGCGCAGGGCTTCGCTTTGGCCTTTGGCCACCGGATTGAAGAACCCCACGCGCTCGATGAAGCGGCCGTCGCGCGGCGCAGCGCGGTCGGAAACCGTTACGTGGTAGAACGGATTCTTCTTGGCACCATGCCGTGCCAGCCGAATCGTCACCATGTTTAGCGAACCCTCTGTCGAAAGGCGCGCTATTCTAATCGTGTGATCGGGGGAAAACTACCGGGAATCGCGCATTTTCCCGGGCTCTGAGCGTGGTCGGGCCGAAGCCGGCGACGGTGGCTGCGGCATCCTAACGCCGGCGCATGCCCGGGTGTGCCTTGACGCCCTGCAAGCCGCGCATCACCTTTTTCATGCCACCCTTGCGGGACACCTTCTTCATCGTCTTCTGCATCTGCCGATGCTGTTTGAGCAACCTGTTGACATCGGCGATCTGCATGCCGCTGCCGCGGGCGATGCGCTGTTTGCGGGAGCCGTTGAGCAGGTCCGGAAAGCGGCGCTCCCTGGGTGTCATGGAATCGATGATCACGGCGAAGCGCCTGAACTGACCGTCGTCCATGCGCGATTGCGCCGCCGGCGGCAGATGCTGCGCCCCCGGCAGTTTTTCCATCACGGTACCAAGACCGCCCATGCTGACCATCTGCTCGATCTGGTCGCGGAAATCCTCGAGGTCGAAGCGCTGCCCCCGGGTCACCTTGCGGGCCAGGCGGTCGGCCTTGCGTTTGTCGACCTTGCGCTCGGCTTCCTCAATCAGGCTGAGCAGGTCGCCCATACCGAGAATGCGCGATGCCAGGCGGTCCGGATGAAACGGCTCGAGCGCATCGGGACGCTCGCCCATGCCGAGAAACTTGATCGGCTTGCCGGTGATGAATCGCACCGACAGGGCCGCCCCGCCCCGGGCGTCTCCCTCCGCCTTGGCGAGCACCACACCGGTCAACTGCAGCGCTTCATCGAACGCCTTGGCAGTGGTGGCCGCATCCTGCCCGGTCATGGCGTCGACCACGAACAGGGTCTCGATCGGGTTCAGCGTTTCCTGAAGGGCGCTGATCTCGTCCATCATGTCGGCATCGACCGCCAGCCGCCCCGCGGTATCGACAATCAGAACGTCATCGAGGTGACTGCGGGCATCGTCCATGGCACGCCTGGCGATGACCACCGGCTGTTCGTGCGCGGCCGATGCGATGAAGCGCGCGCCCACCTCCCCGGCCAGGCTCTGCAGTTGCTCGATGGCCGCCGGCCGGTAGACATCGGCACTGACCAGGGCGACTTTTTTTCGCTGGCGTTCCTTTAGAAAGTGCGCCAGCTTGGCCGCCGTGGTGGTCTTGCCCGCCCCCTGCAGCCCAGCCATGAGTACAACCGCCGGCGGTGTGGTCGCCAGGTCGAGCGCATCGTTGGCTCGGCCCATCACATCGACCAGTTCCTCGTGCACGATCTTGACGAACGCTTCGCCCGGATTCAGGGCGGCGTTTATGACTTGCCCGAGCGCCCGAGAGCGCACCTTGTCAGTGAACGATCTGACCACGGGCAGGGCGACATCGGCTTCGAGCAGCGCCATGCGCACATCGCGCATCGCCGCGGCAACGTTTTCGTCCGACAGGCGCGCCTTGCCGGTAAGTCCGCGCAAGGTGCCACTGAGGCGTTCGGTCAGGCTGTCGAACATGGTCGGGTCTTCCAGAA
>CAZNFI010000073.1:402-14776 GCA_964572185.1 uncultured Pseudomonadales bacterium | reverse complement strand
CGTCAGCCTGGCTGAATTCGGCGGCGGCGCGTAGGGGGTGGCGACGCAGCGGCCGGAGGTGTCGTACTCGAACCCGTGGAACGGGCACACCAGGCGTCCGTCGCGCACGCAACCGCCCACCTCCGGCCCGAGCATGGAGCCCATGTGCGGGCATACCGCGTCCGCCATGCAGATGCGACCTTGCTCATCGCACCAGATGACCACTTCTTCGCCCAGCCAGGTCTTCTGAATGAGTTGCTGCTTGCGGATGGCATCGCGGCTGGCGACGAAATACCAGCCCTCCGGAAACGGCGGCAACCGGGAAGCTTCGTTGCTACGCATGGTGTCCCCTGCAAATGGCGGTCACAACCTGTCGCTCGACCGGGAAACCAAACACCTGACCGGGCGATGACCATGCCTACTGTAACAAAATTTTGTCATTCTTCAAAAAATCTGTTCAGCCGGTGCGCGAATGCCCTCGCAGGGAACAAAGCTCCGCGATTGGGTTTTTCCGGACACCGAGCGGGCTTGCCGCGCTTGTCGTCTGCGCACTGCCCGCAGGCGGCTGTCGCACAGACATTGACGGTCAGTTGCGTTTAAATGCCCGGGTCTGTCTGCTGGAACGGTGCTGGTGTCCACGCTCATCTACTGCCTGGCCTTTGCCGGCGGCTTCGTGATCATGTCGCTGGAACTGCTTGGCGGCCGGGTGCTTGCGCCCTACTTCGGCAGCAGCATCTATGTCTGGGGCAGCATCATCACAGTGTTCATGGCCAGTCTCTCGGTCGGCTATCTGCTGGGCGGGCGCTGGTCGCTGACCAATCCGACGCTGGCCCGCTTCGGGAGTATCTTGCTGGCCGGCGCGGCGCTGCTGTATCCGCTGGTCTTTTTCAGCGAACCCGCCATGCTGTGGATATTCGATCGTATCGAAGATCCCCGGTACGGTTCGCTGGCCGCTTCCTGCCTGTTGTTCGTGCTGCCGACCGTCATGCTGGGCATGATCTCGCCCTATTCCGTGCGGCTGCTGGTGAGAACCACGGAAGAGTCCGGCAACGTGGCCGGACGACTGTACTTCGTTTCCACCCTGGGCAGTACGCTGGGTACGCTGGGCACAAGCTTCTATTTCGTACTGTGGTTCGAGGTCGACACCATCCTGACCCTGCTGACCGCCTGTCTGGTGGCGGCAGGCCTGGTTGCCGTGGTTGTCGGAGGCAGGCGCGAATGAACGGGCACAGCGCCACGCGGCGCCGGATGGCCGTCGCCATCATCGGCTCGCTGGCGTGCGCGCACGCGTTACCCGCCGATGCAGCGGTCATTCACAGGGAACGCTCCCTTTACCAGACCATCCTGGTCGACAAGACCGGGCCCAGGGTGTGCCTGAAATTCAGTGTCCGCCGCCAGCAACTCAACCAGTCGTGCATCGACCAGGGCCGACCGCGGGAGATGGTGTTCCTGTACACGCGCATGATGATGGCGGCGTTGCTGTTGAACCCGGCACCGCGCCGGGTTCTCGTCGCCGGCCTCGGCGGCGGCACGGTGCCTGCCGCGATCAGTCAACTCTATCCCGATGCGACTGTCGATGTCGTCGAAATCGACAGCGCGGTAGTCGATGTCGCCAGGCGTTTCTTCGGCTTCGTGGAAAGCGAGCGCCTGCGCGTGCATGTGCAGGATGCCCGCACGTTCATCCGACGAGCCGTGCGCAACGGTGAAACCTACGACCTGGTCATGCTCGATGCCTACAACAGCGAGTACATTCCCGAACACCTGATGACCCGGGAGTTCCTGGCCGACGCGAAAACGCTTCTGTCCGAAGACGGCGCACTGGCCGCCAATACCTTTGCCTCGAGCCGGCTGTACGACCACGAGTCGACCACCTACAGCGCCGTTTTCGGACCCTTTTTCAACCTGCGCCTGCCGGACAGCGCGAACCGCGTGATCCTGGCGACGAAGCAGCCGCTGCCCGACCTGGTGACGCTGCACAGACGGGCCACCGCATTGCGCACCCGGCTGCGCCCTTACGGCATCGACATCAAGCGCTATCCGAAAGAACTGTTGAGCGAGGTGGACTGGGACACTGGCGCCCGGGTGCTCACCGACCAGTATTCACCGGCCAACCTGCTGCGCGACCGGTGACCGACCCGCTGCATGGGTCATGGATCGGCAAACTCGGCGCAGAAATCCAGTGAGCGGGGGCACTTGATGCGCGACAGCCGGGCGGCGCAGTAGTCGAGCAGCTCAAGCGCCAGCAGCGGGCCGGCCGCGGTGCTGTCGACCAGCCGCACCAGCGCCTTGAGTTCCATGCCGAGATCGTCGCTCGCCACGCCAACCACCCGAACGTCGAGAACAGCGGGGTGGCCGCTCAGTACCGCTTGCGCCTCTTTGGGCGACACGCGGATGCCGCCTGACTGCAATTCGGGCGCGGTCGGATCAGGCCGCATGCGGAGTCGGCCCTGCTCGGCGGTACATGGTGGCGCGAGCGCCCGTAGACCGGTGACGGCCGCGGCTCAGCCGCCTTCCAGTGCATCGAGATTCAGCGATGCGGAATTCATGCAGAAGCGCAGGCCGGTCGGCTCGGGCCCATCCGGGAACACGTGCCCGAGGTGTGCATCGCAGACCGCGCACAGCACCTCGACGCGGCGCATCATGTGGCTGTTGTCTTCCCGAGTAACCACCGCATCGGCGGTAATGGGCGCGTAAAAGCTCGGCCAGCCGGAACCGGAGTCGTATTTGGTATTGGCATCGAACAAGCGCGTATCGCAGCACTTGCACTTGTAGATGCCGGGCGTCTTGGTGTCCCAATACATGCCGGTGAACGCCGGCTCCGTACCGGCCCGGCGCGTGACCTGAAATTCCCGGGGCGTTAACTGCGCCTGCCATTCCCCATCGGTCTTTGTTACCTTGCTCATGTCGAAGTCCCGTGGTGGCGCGGCGGGGTCGCCGCTGTTGCCATTCGCGCCAACGATTATCGCATTCCAGGATTGCCCCATGAAAGACACGGCTCCGCCGGTGCGTGCGCCCGCAGGTGGCCAGGTGGCGGAAGTCGCCGGCCGGCACGCCGATGCGCACCGCGCCATCCGCAAGTCCAGCAAGCTGGACGCCGTCAGTTACGACATCCGCGGCCCGGTACTCGAGGAAGCGCACCGCCTCGAGGAGGAGGGCCACCGCGTACTGAAACTGAACATCGGCAACCCGGCGCCATTCGGCTTCGAGACGCCGGAGGAGATGCTGCTCGATGTCATTCACAACCTGCCAGCCTCCCAGGGCTATTGCGATGCCAAGGGCATATACACCGCCCGCAAGGCGGTCATGCAGTACGCCCAGCAACTCGGCATCCCGGACGTCGGCGTGGATGACGTCACCATCGGCAACGGCGTCTCCGAACTGGTGATGCTGGCGCTGCAGGCGCTGCTCGAAAACGGTGACGAGGTGCTGATTCCGGCACCGGACTTCCCCCTGTGGAGCGCCGCAACCAACCTCTGCGGGGGGCGCCCGGTGCACTACCTGTGCGATGAACAGAACGGTTGGGCGCCCGACCTCGACAGCCTGTCGGCAAAGGTCACGCCGCGCACCCGGGCGCTGGTGGTAATCAATCCCAACAATCCAACCGGCGCGGTCTACGATCGCCCGGCACTGGAATCCCTGATCGATTTCGCCCGGCGTCAGCGCCTGGTGATCTTTGCCGATGAAATCTACGACAAGATAATCTTCGACGGTGCCGAGTACGTGCCCATGGCCACCCTGGCCGACGACCTGCTCATCGTCACCTTCAGCGGGCTGTCGAAATCGTACCGGGCGGCCGGCTTCCGCACCGGCTGGATGATCGTGAGCGGCGCCAGGCGTCAGGCTCGGGACTACATCGAAGGCTTGAACATCCTGGCATCGCTGCGCCTCTGCGCCAACGTGCCCACCCAGCACGCCGTGCAGACCGCGCTGGGCGGATACCAGTCCATCGGCGACCTGGTACGGGCCGGCGGCCGCCTGCACGAACAGCGGGAACTGGCATGGCGGTTGCTGACCGAAATCGACGGCATAAGCTGTGTCAAGCCACAGGGCGCGCTCTACCTGTTCCCCAGGCTGGAAATCGAGCGGTTCAACATCAGCGACGACGAGCAGTTCGTTCTAGACCTGCTGCGCCAGGAGCAGCTTCTGGTGGTACAGGGCACCGCCTTCAACTGGCCGCGGCCGGACCACTTCCGCATCGTCTTCCTGCCGCACGCGGAACACCTGCACGAGGCGGCGCGGCGCCTGCGGCGGTTTCTGCGGCACTACCGCCAGTAGTCGCAAGCTCGCGTTGGCCTACTCGATCCAGTTCCGTTCCAGGATGTCTTCGCCCGCCCCCTGGTGAAGACGCTTCAGTTTCGGGGTCAGGCCCCGGCCGTTTGGCGGGTCTGTGAGTTCGCCGAAGGTCTTGCCGGCCTGCATGGCCGGCGGCGCCGGCAGGCTGCCGAGATGCGGCTCTGCCGGTTTCCGAACACCCCCTCGACCACCATCCGTGCCCTGGCCAGCACTCGCGCATCGGCGATTCGACCCCGCTGTCCCCACACCACCACCGCGTCGTTGCGCTCGCCCGAATCCGGCACTGCGGTGAAGGCGATTGCGGTTTCATAGCCAAACGCATCATCCATCATGGCGGTATGAAACCAGTCCGCCAGGTGTTCGCGAATGGTGCTGTAGGAGTAGTAATCGACGGCTTGGTCGCCGGAAAATTGCGCATCGACATGGCGCGGTCGCAATGCCAGTTGTTGTGCAGTCGGGTCAAGCCCGAAAAACTGAACAGCGGCAGCAGGTATGCGGGCATGCGCTCCAGCAGGTTGCGAAAGTTTGCTCCCATCCAGCGGTGTGAAACCACCACCCGGTTCATTACATCGTCCAGCGTCGGGGTGTCGGTATCGGCTCCGAGATAGGGCAGCCGGTCAAACGCGCAAGCGACGGTGCCTCTGCCGTGGCAGGTGCAGGGCGCCAGGTCGTCCGCATAGGGCGAGGCAGCGTTGTAAGCAAAGGTACGGGCCACTCCGGACGGCTTCGCATCGGTTTCAGCGCCATTCACCTTGTGACCGGATTGATCGGCCAGCGCCGCATGTGTGAGCGCCGCGTCAACGGTCGAGTCGACCTGCCGTACCGTGCCGCCCTGCAACGTCAGGCCGTTTGCCGGGATGGCGGCACCATCGGTGTCCGCCACCAGCCCGGCGCTGCCGTCACACTCGGCAGCGCAAGCAGCAGCAGCGTTGTCAGGTCACGCAGTCGAGTCCTTGCAGCCACTGCAGATACCCCGTGGTCAGATAGTCGCGCCCCGCCAGCAGGTGATCCAGGTAGGCGCGCGACGGCAGGAACCCATCCCGCCGCACGGCAGGGTTGGCGAAATAGGTCCAGGCCGGGATGCGCCGGCCTTCGCTTGTGACCTGCACGGCATCCCGGCCGTAGTTCACGGGAGCCCGCTCGAAGGGATCCATCTTGAGAATCTCATCGGCCGAACGCAGACGGTACAGCACCCCCTCAACCCATTCGCCCGGTGCATAGACGATGTTGGCGTGGGCGGCATGCGGATGATTGCGGGACACTTTGTCGAAGACCAGCCGCATGTGCTGCAACCGCGCCGGGCGAATGCCCGACAGCGCCAGGCCGCGCACACGCACGCGCTGTGGGTTCATGTTGCTGCCATAGGCAAAGTAGTGCTCGATCACCGTGCCAGGCACCGCTGTCATCCCCCCTTGCGGATCACGTACTGCAGACGATCGCCGGTCTGCTCCTTGCTGACCAGTTCATGGCCCATGAATCGGCAGAAGTCCCTGAAGTCGCGGTCCGTGGAAGGATCCGTCGCTACGACCGTCAGGCACTCGCCGGGCTGCATTTCCCTCACCTTGTTGCGAACGATCATCAGCGGTTCCGGACAAACCAGGCCGACGGCATCCACGAAGCGTTGACGATCAGGTGATTCAGCGGTCAATGTGCAGTCGGCGGTGAGTCCGTATCAGTGTGCGCGATACTACCGCAATGCGGCCCCGCGGTTCGCGCAGCGGGCGCTTCATCCGGGATTCACGGGCGGACCCCATGGGTCGCCGCACACTCGCGTGGCGCCGCATCGCGGCCCCGGCAACGGCTTTTGCCGCGGCGACTTGCCTTGACTTGCCGGTTGCGCAATTCCACACTCGAACTGTGGAAAAGCTTTGCTGTCCAATGCTTTGAGAGAATGATACGGGCTTGCGCCAAAACCCGTGTGCGGTTCCGCCCGATGTGGGCATGCATCGGCATGGTTCTGCTGTGCGGTGCGGGCGCCAGGGCCGACGAGACGCCTCCTCCCGACACCGATCAATTCGATGAAACAGTTGCTGCCGGGTCTGCAGTCGACCAGGCTGGCGAATCCACCGCCGTAGACGACAGTGATGCCGACGGGCACTCCGATGCCCCGGCCGCAGTGTCCACTGCGCAAGACGAGCAAACTGCCGCCGATAGCGGCAGCGACAGTGATGCCGATGAGTACGCCATTGCCCCCGTCGCAAGGTCGGCTGCGCGGGGCGAGCACACCGCCGCCGACCGAAGTGCCGCCGATAGCAGCAGCGACAGAGATGCCGATGAGAACCCCAGCGCCCCCGTCGCAAGGTCGGCTGCGCGGGGCGAGCAAACTGCCGCCGGCCCGAGTGTCACCGTCGCCGGCGCGGCAGACTCCCCAGGGGACTCCACGGTTGCCATCGAGGACGCTCTCGACGAACAGGTGACGCCGCTCGATGCAGTCGCATTCAGCATCGAGAACCAGGAGTACGAAGGTGCCGAGGAGTTCCTGGAGCACTACATCCGGGCCGTCGAATCGGCTCACCACCGCTTTGATCCGGGCCTGGTTCGGCCGCTCACCCTGTTGGGCGATGCCCAGGTCGGCCGACAGCGCTACGACCTCGCCCTGCAGACCTACGGCCGCGCCCTGCACATCCGGCGCGTCAACGACGGACTGTTCGCGCCCGAGCAGGTCGAGGTGGTCTACAAGCAGTCGCAGGCGCTGCAGGCGATCGGCAACATCGAGGAGGCGGGCAACCGCGAAGCCTACGCCTACGGCGTTCTGCAGAAGGCCTATGGCCCGCTCGACGAAAAGATCCTGCCCGGTACCTACCGGCTCGCCCAGTGGTACCGAGAATCCTTCAACATCTTTGCGGCAAGGGCACTGTACGAACGCGCCATGCGCATCCACGAAGCGAACGGCAAGCAGAGATCGATATCGGCATTGCCGGCGCTAAAGGGGCTGGTGTTCACCTATCGGCAGGAACGCTTTCCGCCACACTATGTCGGCGACACTGCATCGGCATCGATGGGCGGCTCTCCGATGCCGATGTCGACGCGCGGGACGGTCTACTCGCAACAGTTCACCATCAACAACTTCCCGGCCGCCGAACGCGCCCTGCAGCACATCGTGCAGATTCGCCGGGAAGATCCGCAATCCACGCCGATCGAGGTATTGGAGGCCATACTCGATCTCGCCGACTGGCACCTGTTGTGGGAGCACTTCCGCAAGGCGCACACGCTCTACGAGTTCGTGTTTGCACAGATGGACAAACTCGAAACGGTGGATGCCGGCGAGTATTTTGCCGAACCCAGATTGCTGCATGTTCCGCTACCGGACGATCCCAAGGCACCGCGCGGCAGGTCGGCGGCATCAGCGACCGAGCGAACGCGGCTCACCGGCTTCATCGAAGCGTCGTTTCGGGTGTCTGCCAATGGCAGCGTCCAGGAGGTCGAGATCGTCGCCGCCGACCCCGAAGGCCTGATGGACTTCCGCTCACGCCGCAGCCTGCGCAACTCCAGGTATCGGCCGGCCATGGCCAACGGCAAGGCCATACCCTACGAAAATCAGGCTTGGCGTCACGAGTTCCGGTATGTGCCGCGGGAAAGCGTGGACGCGGAAACCGTGCAGGGGGAAAGTGCGCTGAAAGAACGCGCGCAGGAGAACAGCGCGAAGGAGAAAGCGGATGCCTGACAGCTCAGACGCTCCGCTGCGGGCAGACATTCCCCGACCGGTTGTCGGGCTTCGCCGCAGCGCTGCAGGTCTCGCCGGAGTCTGCGCCCGCGCGGGCCTGATTGTGCTTGCGGCGACGCTTTGGGCATGCGCGCCCATTACGCCACTGTATCCACAGCCTTCGAGCAGCCAACCGCCACCGTCCGGCGCTTCCGGGCCCTCCAATCCATCGGGTGGAGCGCCCAGTTCACCGGGCGGACCTGCGTCGCCTTCCGGCGGCTCGCCAGGTGGCCCTTCGACGCCCTCCGGCGGCATGCCGGGGCCATCCGGGGGATCACCCGGAACACCCGGTCCCAGCGGCCAATCCGGCGGTTCCCCAGGCACACCCGGCCCCAGCGGCCAATCCGGCGGTTCACGCCGCGGCCCCTCCGGCGGATTGCCCGGCATGCCCATCCCGACCGGCGGAGTACCCGGAATGCCGGGAATGCCTGACGGTATCCCCGCGCCACCCGGCGCGCCCCCCGGCCAATCGGGCGGATCGCAGGGCGACTCGTCAGGGCCGCATGGCGGCGCACAGGGGTCCGGCAGCCCAGGATCCATGCCCCAGGGCGGTGCGAACGGTCCCGAAGGCTCGGGCGGCGGCCTGCCCGGCGGCACCGGGTCCGAGCCTCAGGGCGCAGGCGGCAGCCCGGACGGCGATGGGTCTCCCCACGGAACGCCCGGCGCCCCCGGCACGCCTATCCCTGGGCAGGGCCAGGGCGACGGCACGCTGCCGCAAAGCGGCCCAGGAGGTTGGGAGACGAGCAACGAATTGCCGCCGCCGGCACAGCCAAGACCGGCTCCGCCCATGCCCGGACAGGGAACGGGTTCCGGCGGCGACCAGGAACTCGAGGAAGCGCTCGGCACCTTCGACGGCGAGATTCTGGCCGAACGGGAGGTTCTGGAGCGGCGCTCCAACGAAACGCCATCCGGCACCGGCGGTGCCTCCGGCCGGCCTGGCTCCGCCTCCACCGCGGGCAACAGCCTGCCTTCCGGAGCGCCGTCCGGCGGCAGCGGCGACGCCAGCGCACCGCCCCGGGGGCCGGCCATGCCCGCCCCATCGAGCAGGCCAACGCCGCCCATGCCGCGCGGCCAGGCGCCGGCTGACATTCCCGATGCCCGCGATGACGACATCATCGCACGTCAGCTTCGCGAAGCCGCCATGGCCGAAACCGACCCGGAGCTGCGTGAAGCACTCTGGGAAGAATACCGCCGCTACAAGGGGTCGTGACCGTGATGCCGCACTCGCTCAAGTTGCTTCGACACTGCAAATCACCGTCGCGACCGGGGCGGTGGGCTCCATCCGCCCGCACCCGGTGTGCAACAGGCCTGCTGTTGCTGGTCGGCCTGGCCGGTTGCGTTTCGCAAACCGTGCGCACCGTCGACATGACGCCTCCCAAGCAGTATCAGGGCGTACAGGCCGAAGAGAGCCTGCTGGACGTGGGCATTGCCGTTCTGGACGCCAACGTTCCGGAGACGTTCGATGAGCAGATCGAACAACTCGTGCACCCGGACCTGCGCCGCGCCGAGGCCCAGTTCATTCCCTATTTCGCCAAGAACCTGCTGCAAAGCACCGGCAACTGGGGAGCGGTGCGCGTGGTGCCGCGGCCGACGCACGCGGTGGACGTGACGGTGACCGGCAAGATCGTGGAGTCCGACGGCGAACGGCTGACGCTGGAAATGACGGTGACCGATGCCCGCGGTGTCGAATGGTTCACCAACACCTACCAGGCCCTTGCCAGCAAGTACGCCTATTCCGAAACGATTCCACCGGACATCGACCCCTTCCAGGCCAATTACAAGTACCTGGCGGACGACATGCTCGCTTACCGCGAATCGCTGGATGAGGCCACGATTCACCAGATTCGCGCGACTGCCGAGATGAAGTTTGCCCGGGAATTCGCACCCGATGCCTTTGCCACCCATGTGCAGGATCTTCCCGACGGCAATTTCGAGCTGCTGCGCCTGCCCGCGCCGGACGATCCCATGCTCGAACGGGTGCGCCGGGTTCGCGAACGGGAATACCTGTTCATCGATACGCTCGATGAGTACTACGCCAACTTCCACCGCAACATGTATCGGCCCTACAACCAGTGGCGCGCCGCCACTTACGACGAAGCCATCGCGCTGCGCGAACTCGAGGCTCAGTCCCGTGGCAAGGCCTGGGCCGGCGCCGGCGCCATCATCGGCGGCATCGGCGCCATCTACGAGAGCGACAATGCCTATGTGGATGCGGCCGGCCTGGTATCGATCGCCGCCGGCGCCGCACTGATCAAGAGCGCCGTGGCGAAAAAGAACGAAGCCGCCATGCAGGCCGAGGTGCTCCAGGAGATCGGCGTCGCCGCGGAACAGGAAATCACTCCGCACACCATAGAACTGGAAAACCAGAGCGTGCACCTGCAGGGCACGGTCGAGGAACAGTACCGGGAACTGCGCCGCATACTGCGCGACGTCTATTTCGAAGACCTGGGGTTGCCGCCCCCGGAGGCGCCGGAGGCGCCTGAACCCGCTTGACCGGCAAAGTGACGCACGCGCGCTACGCCTGGAGCCTGTCCGACCAAGGCGGCCTGATCAAGCCGAAGGCGGTCCGACTCAGCCACACCGAGTCCACACGGCAACGCCGCCCCGGCGCCGGGCGCAAGCTGGTCATTGCCCTGTTCCTCAGCGCCGCCGCGGCGCTGGTCATCGCTCTGTTCTTTGTCGTGCCGCAGTTCATTGCGCCTGTCACATCAGACATGCAGCCGAGCGACGCCGCGTCGGGCGCCGGCGGCGGCAACGCCCCTCGAACCAGTGCCCCGGCCGTTTCCCGGCCCACCGAACCACCACCCTTCGAGGCTCTCCTGCGCGAACAGGCCAGAACGGAAGCACAGGATCAACTGGCCCGGTTCGTTGAACTGGAAATCGAGTTGCGTGACGCAATGCAGGTCGAAAGCTGGGCCGCCGCTGCCTACGAGGGCGCCAAGGACCTGGCCCACGCCGGTGACGAATCATTCGTCGACGAGCGCTACGCCGTAGCCATCGCCAGCTACCGTGAAGCGGCGGATACCCTGCAGCGGCTGATCGATGAGGGCCACCAGCGTTTCGCATCCGCTCTGGCGGCGGCGCTGGAAGCCATCGATGCTCGGGATCACAAGATCGCGGAGGCCCGGCTGGCCGAGGCCGCCCTGGTCAAGCCGGATCACCCGGACCTGCAGCACGCTCTGGCACGGGCTGCGAGCCTGCCGGAAATCCTGGCGCTGTTCAGGGAGGCCCACAACCAGGAACTTGCCGGCCAGTGGGACGCTGCGCTCGACACCTACGGGCGCATACGCGCGCTGGACCCGGCGACTCCGGGCACCGGCGCGGCGGTGGCCGCCGCCCGTGAGCGGCGTTCGTCACAACGCCTGCAATCCTTCCTTTCTACCGGATTCGCGCACCTGGCGAACGGGCGCCTGGGCGATGCGGAGGTTTCGTTCAACAGGGCGCTGGCCATGGACCCGGGAAACGGGGCGGCGCTCGGCGGGCTGCAGCAGGTCGCGGAACAGGGCCTGGTCAACCACGTCGAGGCGCTGCAGGACCAGGCGACGGCTGCCGCGGCCGGGGAAGACTGGCCGGCCGCTGCCGATGCCTACCAGGCCATCCTGGCACTGGATGCCAACATCCAGTTCGCCCGCGCCGGCCTGACCAATGCCAACGCTCAGGCAAACGCTCTCAAAACACTGGCTGAAGTCGTCGCCGCCGCCGATCTGCTGTCCTCCGACCGCCGTTACGCCAGCGCGCAGGACACATTGACGCGCGCCAGGAAACTCGAGCCGCGCGGACCCAAGCTGGCCGAGAAGATCTCCCAGGTCGAACAGATGCTGCTGTTCTACGCTCAGCCGGTGCCGGTCGTTCTGCAATCCGACAACGCCACCGAGGTACTGCTCTCCAACGTCGGGCCGCTAGGCAAGTTTTTCGAGAAGCGGCTCGCTCTCAGGCCCGGAGCCTACACCCTGGTCGGCAGTCGCGACGGATGCCGCGACGTGCGCCAGTCGATTACCGTGCGAACCGGGATGGCGCCGGTCGACATCCGCTGTCTGGAGGTCCTGGCCCGTTAAGCCATGCACACTGACGGCAACCCGGTCATCCAGCCCGTCGGCTACCGGCCGCCCACCCCCGGTGGCCGGCACCGCCGCCGCATAACGCCACTGCAGGCCCTGCTGCTGGCGGCGGCCATCGCGGCAGCCGCGGTGCTGCTGTTTCTTTTCACGGCGCGATCGGTGGAGTTTCAGTTCACCCCATCGGCCGGCCGCATCAGCATCGCCGGCGGCCCGTCGTTCGCGTTTGGAGAGATACACCTGCTGTTGCAGCGGCAATACCGGGTGAGCGCCGAGGCCAATGGCTACTATCCTCTGGAAATGGCGCTGGAGGTCGGCCCGGAACGTAACCAGTTCCATGCATTCGAGTTTGTGCCGCTGCCGGGCCTGGTGACCGTCGCCACCGAACCAGCGGGCGCCGAACTGGCGGTGGACGGCAAGCCACTGGGGCACACGCCGCTGGACGACCTGCGCATCGAAGCCGGCGCGCGCCAGTTCCACTACACGCACCCGCGCTACCAGCCGCTCGAACAGCAGGTGCTCATCGAAGGGCGCGAACGGCGCCAGCAGGTAAACGCCACCCTGCTGCCCAACTGGGGCAACATCGCGCTGTCCAGCGAACCGGCCGGCGCCCGCATCTTCGTCGATGATGCCGACACCGGCCTGGTCACCAACGGCATCGTGGAGGTGGCCGCCGGCGAGCACGACATAAGCCTCTTGCTGCCTGGCCACAAGACACACCGGCAGCGCCTGCTCGTTGCCGCCCAGGAAGAGAGGACCCTGCCCACCGTCCGGCTGCAACGGGCCGATGGCACGCTCGTGGTCCGCACCCGGCCGAGCCGCGCGGGCGTCACCGTGGACGGTCAATATCAGGGCGATTCGCCGGTACGCCTCGACCTGCAATCGGGCAAGGACTACCAGGTACAGGCCTTCAAGGGCGGGTTTGCGCCCCGCAGCGCCAGGGTCCGGTTGCGCTCGGGCGAACAACGCACCCTCGATCTCGACCTGACGCAACTGACCGGGCGGCTGGTGGTGCAAGCCGACCCGCCCCGCGCCCGCCTTTACATCGACGGGCGTGCGGCGGGAACCGCCGACCAGACCCTGGAACTGCCGGTGCGGCCGCACCGGCTGGAGATCCGGCTGGACGGCTACGCCGGATACCGCAAGGAGATACAGCCGCGCAGCGGCCTCACCCAGGAGGTGCGCGTAAAGCTGCTGACCCTCGAGGAGGCACGGCTGGCCGCACTGCGCCCGGAAATCGTCACCGCCCAGGGCCAGCACCTGCGGCTGTTCGAGCCTGGTCCGATCACGCTCGGCGCATCGCGCCGCGAGCCCGGCCGGCGCGCCAACGAAACCTTGCGTGAGGTGGCGCTGTCGCGCCTCTTCTATCTGGGTGTAAGAGAGGTCACCAATGCCCAGTTCAAGGCATTCGCCAGCGGTCACGACAGCGGTTCCTATGAAGACCAGCGCCTCGACAAGGACAAGCAGCCGGTGGTCGAGGTGAGTTGGCACGATGCGGCCCTGTACTGCAACTGGCTGTCGCAACAGGACAACCTGCCGCCTTTCTACACCGCGGAGTTCGGCAAGGTGGTTGGTTTCAACGCAAACTCAACCGGATACCGCCTGCCCGCGGAAGCCGAATGGGCCTGGGCCGCGCGCCACCGGGACGATACCGGCGAACTGTTGCGGTTTCCCTGGGGGCCTGCCCTGCCGCCGCCGCCCCGACACGGCAACTACGCCGACCGGGCCGCCGCCCACCTGGTCGGCCGCATCATCTTCGGCTACAACGACAACCACTCGGTAGCGGCCCCGGTCGGCTCGTTCGCCGCCAATGTCAAGGGCCTCTACGACCTGGGCGGCAATGTCGCGGAGTGGACGCACGACTTTTACAAGCATCCCCCCACACCGGGCACCGGCCCGCTCGGACCGGTCGAAGGGGAGTATCATGTGATCAGAGGCTCGAGTTGGATGCACGGGACCACCACCGACCTGCGGCTGTCGTTTCGCGACTACGGCATCGACGGCAGGCGCGATGTCGGGTTTAGAATCGCCCGGTTCGCCGAGTAACGGCAGATCGAACCCGTCGTCCCCGGCTGGGTCGAACAGATGAAAAGAACTCGACAACACCACAGAGCATGCGCAAGCCGGTCACGGCCGGCCTGGACGTTGGCGCTGGCAGCCCTGCTGCTCCTGCCGTTGGGTAGCCACGGCGCCACCGATCAGGACACGGACGACACACAGCGGCAGGAACAGGAAACGGAGCAGGCGCGGCCCGCATCCGCCGATGAGGATGCGTCCGCAGCCGAGGTGTTTCTGCCGACGGAAGAGATCTCGGAAGACTACGCGGCGCCCTTTCCGGTAGACA
>CAZNFI010000073.1:0-317 GCA_964572185.1 uncultured Pseudomonadales bacterium | reverse complement strand
GCAGCTTCCCACGGAATTCATCTACCAGGCGAGCGCCCTGGTGGTGGCCCTTATCGTCGTGCACCTGATCTACATCACCACCATTCGCCCGAACGCCCAGGCGATACTCGATGCGCGGGCAGCGCAGGAAGCCGCCGGCGAGCTGGTGGAGCAGGAGCAATCGATCTACGTGATGCTCAAGGACTTTGAACAGGAGTCCTGCTTCGTACTCATGTTCTGGGCCATCGCCATCATCGGCTACAAGGCGCACGGCGCCATGCGCGAGCGCAACCTGATGCAGCAGGACATGGTGTTAGTCACCGAAGGGGTGAGCATCC
>CAZNFI010000072.1:0-14911 GCA_964572185.1 uncultured Pseudomonadales bacterium | reverse complement strand
CTTGTATCCGCGCCGGTACTCGAACTTGTCCACAGCCTTCATCAGGCCGATATTGCCCTCCTGGATAAGGTCCAGGAACTGCAAGCCCCGGTTGGTGTACTTCTTGGCGATCGAGATCACCAGGCGCAGGTTGGCCTCGACCATGTCCTTCTTGGCCCGGCGCGCCTTGGCTTCGCCCAGCGACATGCGGCGATTGATGTCCTTGATTTCGGCGATGGTCAGCCCGGTCTCGGCTGACAGCGTCCTGAGTTTCTTCTGGGCACGGTTGATCTCGTCGCGCTGGCGCTCGAGCGCCGCGGAATAATCCCGCTTGGCGCGAATCAACTTGTTCACCCAGGCAATGCTGGTTTCCTTGCCGACGAATTCCTTGCGGAACAGGTCTCTTGGCACCTTGGCCTGACGCACGCAGGCCACCAGCATGGCGCGCTCCTGGCGGCGTACCCGGGCCAGGCCTTCCCGCGCCATGTAGACGATTGTGTCGTAGTGCTTGGGCACCAGCTTGAAGGAGTGAAACTTCTTGCCCAGCAGTTTCAATTGCGCCTGAGCCTGGTCGCTCTTGCGCCCGTGTTCCTTGATGGCCCGCTTGGTCTTGTTGTACTGACGACGCAGCGCCGTGAAGCGCCGCTTGGCTTCTACCGGGTCGGGGCCCTTGTTTTTCTCGTCGTCGTCATCGTCCTTCTTCGCGGCCTGGGCATTGGGGACGACCTGTGCCGCCTGGGGAACGTGATCGGCCGGGTCCAGGTACCCCACCAGCAGGTCGGAAAGCTTGCCGTCCTTGGTAACCTGGGTGTAGGTGTCAAGCAGGTACTCCACCGGGCCCGGATAGCCGGACAGCGCCGCCAGCACGTCGCGAATGCCTTCCTCGATGCGCTTGGCGATGGCAATCTCGCCCTCGCGGGTGAGCAGCTCCACCGTGCCCATCTCGCGCATGTACATGCGCACCGGATCGGTCGTTCGGCCAGCCTCGGTTTCCACGGCCGCCAGTGCCGCCGCCGCTTCTTCGGCGGCCAGTTCATCCGCCGTGTTCTCTTCGCTGGAGAGCAGTTCGTCCGGGTCGGGCGCCGTCTCGTAGACGGTAATGCCCATGTCGTTGATCATGCGGATGATGTCTTCGATCTGATCCGGATCGGAGATGTCATCGGGCAGGTGGTCATTCACCTCGGCGTAGGTGATATAACCCTGTTCCTTGCCCTTGGCGATGAGTTCCTTGAGACGTGATTGCTGTTGTTGGATGTTATCGCTCATAACGCCTCAATGGGTTGGGGGGGCCGGCGGAGTTGCTACGAAACGAAGGGCCGCACGCCACCAGCGGCGCACCCTGCAACCCATCCTGCCCTGTCTGAAAAAACGGGTAATTATATACTTTCTGAATTGGGGATTTAAGAGCTAATTTCAAGGGCGCGACTTGGCGCCAGAGCGCTGCTTCAGCGACCAGAACCGCGCCAGCTTTTCCTGCGAGGGGTCTTCCCGCATGGCCTCTAACAACCTCCTGCGGTTGTGCTTGTCATCCGCGGCGATAAGCCGCTGAACGCCATCCAGAAACTCAGCGCACTCGGCATCGGCCGGCAGCATTCGGCGCCGCGCATGCAAACGCACCAGGTCTTCATGGTGGCGGTCTCCCGACCAGCGGCCCAGAATCCGCGCTGATTCCGCATCCGGATGTTCTGCCACATACTTGACCACATCGCGAAACAGGCTCTCGCCGGGGCGGTTGACGATTGCTTCTACTTGTTCGTCTCGCAGTTTTCGCAAGAGTTCCGGCCGCTTGACAAGAATTCCCAGCAGGTGGTCGTCGAGCCGCCGAGCGGCGCGGCGCGCCGCCGGCGTCGGCGAACGGGTGGCGGCACTCCCCGAAGCGGGCGTCCGCCGCGCCTGCAACCCGGTGAGTTGCTGTACCCGTGCAAGCATCAGTTCCTTGAGCGCACCTGCCGGTACGCGGTCGACATAGGGCATGGCCAGACTGGCCAGTTTGGCCCGATCGTCGATGGCGCTCAGGTCGAGCCCCGAGGAGAGTTCTCCGAACAGGTACTCGATGGCCGGCAGAGCATTGTCCAGCCGGCTGAGGAAGTCCTCCGTGCCCTTTTCACGCACCAGGGAATCGGGATCCTCTCCCTCGGGCAGGAACATGAACTTCAGCCGCCGGCCTTCGCTCAAGGTCGACAGCGCGTTTTCCAGCGCCCGCCAGGCCGCCCGGCGCCCCGCCCGGTCGCCATCGAAGCAGCACACCACCTCATCGACATAGCGATACAGCTGGCGGTAGTGGGGTTCTCCCGAGGCGGTGCCGAGCGTTGCCACGGCATTGGGCAGGCCGCCCTGGGCGAGGGCAATCACATCCATGTAACCCTCCACCACGATCAGGCGGCTCAACTGGCGCGAGGCATTGCGCGCCTCGTACAGGCCGTACAGTTCCTCGCTCTTGTGGAAGATGGGCGTTTCCGGGGAATTCAGGTACTTGGCGCCCTCACCATCGCCGAACAGCCGGCCGCCGAACCCGATCACCCGCCCCCGGGTGTCGCGGATGGGGAACATGATGCGTCCACGAAACCGGTCGTAGACCCGGCCGTTCTCGTTCTCGCTGAGCAGGCCCGCCTCGAGCAGTTTCGCCTTGCCCCCGGCACCCGTTTCCAGCGCCTCCTGCAGGCCATGCCAACTGTCGGGCGCGAAGCCGACCCCGAAATTGCCGGCCACTTCACCGGTCAGCCCCCGGGACTTGAGATACCCGATGGCCTCCGGAGATTGCTTCAACTGCTTGCGGAAGTAGCGCTCGGCCTTGCGCATGAGCGCGTACAGATCGCTGTTGTCGCGCTGCGGTTTGCCGGATTTCTGACGCGGCACCTCCACCCCGACCACCCCTGCGAGCGTTTCCACGGCCTCCACGAAGGGCAGCCGTTCGTACTCCATGAGAAAGGTCAGCGCAGTGCCGCTGGCGCTGCAGCCGAAACAGTAATAGAACTGCTTGTCCTGACTGACCGTGAACGATGGGGTCTTCTCGTCATGGAAGGGGCAGCGGGCCTGGTAGTCCTTGCCCGCCTTCTTGAGGGCGATGCGCTCACCGATGATGCCGACAATGTCCACGCGGCCGAGCAGGTCGTTGATGAAAGACTGTGGTATCTGGCCGGCCATGGCTATGCCGGGCGAGACAGGACGTCGGACACACGCCGGAACGGTTGTCGGCCGTAACACTGACTGACCTGACAACCCACTCCCGCGAACATGTGGAATAGAATACTTGAGCGCCGTCCGGGATAACAGGAAAAGCGCTCACGCTGGCGGCCGACTCCGCCAGCCGGCCGCCACTGTCAAGCGATCGGTCAGGCGAGCCTGGCTTTCACCCGGGCGCTCACCGCACCCATGTCGGCGCGGCCCTGCACATCGCCCCTGAGCCTGCCCATCACCTTGCCCATGTCGCGCATTCCCAATGCCCCGACCGCCGCAATGGCGGCATCGATCAGGCCATCGATTTCCACATCGGACAGCGGCTCCGGCAGGAAGGCGCCGATCACATCGATCTCGAACTGCTCCTGGGCGGCAAGGTCATCGCGCCCGGCATTGCGGTACTGGGAAAGGCTGTCGTTGCGCTGTTTCACCATGCGCGTCAGGATCGCGAGTACATCCCGGTCGCTCAATTCCCGGCGCTCATCCACTTCCACGCGCTTGAGATCGGCGTTGATCAGCCGCAGGGCCGCCACGCGCCGCTTGTCACGGGCTTTCATGGCCGCCCGGGTGGCGTCCTGGATGTTCTGCTTGAGTTGGCTCATCTGCCGGCCCGGTTGGCATGCCGGCCTGTGCGGATCAGTAGGATTTCTCGAAGCGGCGGGCTTCGCGCTGCAGCTTCTTGAGGTGGCGCTTGACCGCCGCGGCCGCCTTGCGCTTGCGCACCGAGGTGGGCTTTTCGTAATACTCGCGACGCCGCACTTCCGACAGGATGCCGGCCTTTTCGCAGGAGCGTTTGAAGCGCCTCAAGGCGACGTCGAAAGGTTCGTTCTCCTTGACCCGAACATGCGGCATGTAAGTTGACCCTTTGGCGGAAAGGGCGGCGATTTTACTGGAAAACCCGGCGCGCGCAAAATGGCGCGGCCAACGGACGGCGGGAACCTGCAATGCTGGTACTGGGAATCGAGACATCCTGCGACGAAACCGGGCTCGCGGTCTACGATTCCGGGGCCGGGCTGCTCGCCAATGTGCTGCACAGCCAGGTCGACCTGCACATGCAGTACGGCGGTGTGGTGCCGGAACTGGCCTCGCGCGATCACATCCGCAAGGTAGTGCCGCTGACGCGGGCGGTATTGCAGCAGTGCGGCAAGACTCTGCGCGACCTGGACGCCATCGCCTATACGGCCGGCCCGGGCCTGCTGGGCGCGCTGCTGGTCGGTGCGGCATTCGGCCGCAGCCTGGCCTGGAGCCTCGACATTCCCGCAATTGGCGTCCACCACAAGGAGGCGCACCTGCTCGTGCCGCTGATGGAAGCAACACAACCGCCGCTGCCGTTCGTGGCGCTGCTGGTGTCCGGCGGCCACACCCAGCTGGTCCGGGTCGACGGCATCGGCGCCTACACCATGCTCGGTGAATCGCTCGACGACGCCGCCGGCGAAGCCTTCGACAAGGCCGCCAAGATGCTCGGCCTCGGCTACCCGGGAGGCCCCCACATCGCCGCATGCGCAACCCGTGGCGACCCGGGCCGCTTCCGCTTTCCCCGGCCCATGACCGACCGGCCGGGCCTGGACTTCAGCTTCAGCGGGCTGAAGACCTTCACGCTCAACACGGTCAAGGCCCACGAGCCGCTTTCCGAGCAGGACCGCGCCGACATCGCCCGCTGTTTCGAGGAAGCGGTGGTCGACACGCTGACCATCAAGTGCCGCCGGGCCATCGAGCAGACCGGCGCCGGGCACCTGATCATGGCCGGCGGCGTCGCCGCCAATCGGCGCCTGCGCGAGCGCCTCAAAGACCGGCTCGACTGTACCGTGCATTACGCGGAACCGGCACTATGCACCGACAACGGCGCCATGGTGGCATTCGCCGGCTGTCAGCGCCTGCTGGCCGGCCTTACCGAACCGCTCAGCATCAGCACCCGGGCGCGCTGGCCGATCACCGACCTTTGCGCAGCCCGCGTGGGTGCTTCGGCGACCTGATCCAATGATCGTGACAGGGTCAGGTTAGCCCGGCCACCTGTCGCGAAGCGCCGCCAAGCGTTCGACTCGGGCGCTTTCGATGCGCTGCCCCAGCGCCGGCCCGGCCAGGCCTTCCGCCTGGAAGTCGGCGGCGCTGACCTGTGCGCCGACCTGCTCGAACAGCTGCTCGAGTGTCTCCAGGCGCTGCCCGGTAATCGCGCCGACCACGGCACAGACGCGCCGGAACCGGGCCGGGTGCTGGAAGACGCCCATGGTTTTTCCCGCCGCCAGCAGGCGCTCCGGTTGCGCTTTGCGCCAGGCGGCAAGGACGCGGCCATTGCGCGCGACCTGGGTTGCCAGGTCGGAATGGTCGTTGGGCACCTTGAGCCGTTCGCTCAACGATTGCGCCGCCGATTCGTCGAGCACCCAGCCCAGGGCACCGAACCGAGCCCGCGCGGAACCGGCCCGGGTGTCGATCTGTACGCCGTCGAGTTCCGCAAACCAGTGCTCCAGGCAAGCGCACGCTTGCAGAGTCTGTACGAAACGTTGTGGTGCTGGCGCCGCCAGCGCCTTGCGAAACTCCGCCCACACCCGCTCCGCAGACAGTTCCGGGAGTGTCGGCGCCATGTCCGACATCAGCGTGCCGGTGGCATCGTGCACCGAGAAATCCACCAGTTCGGCGGCAAACCGGGCAACCCGGAACACCCGTAGCGGGTCTTCACGAAATGCCTCTCCCACATGGCGCAGAACCCGGTCAGCCAGGTCGCGCTGCCCACCGTAAGGGTCGATCAGCCGTCCGTCCGTGCCTTTTGCCATCGCATTGATACTGAGGTCGCGCCGCGCAAGGTCTTCTTCAAGCGTCACCGAAGGGTCCGCGTGTACCACAAAGCCCCGGTGCCCCGGCGCCGTCTTGCGCTCGGTGCGCGCCAGCGCGTACTCCTCGCTGGTTTCCGGATGCAGAAACACGGGAAAGTCACGGCCGACGGGCCGGTAGCCGCGGCTCAGCATCTTTTCGGCGGTGGCGCCGACCACCACCCAGTCCCTTTCAGGTTGAGGGACGGTGCGACCGAGCAGTTCATCGCGCACCGCGCCGCCCACCAGATAGATTTCCATGGGATCCGGATTCTATCGAAGCGCCGGCCATGCCGCCGGAGAGGTGTCGGAACGCATGGCCGGAACGCGCACCCGATCACCGGTTTCCAGACACAGTGCGGTCAGGCATCGCCCCCACACGCAGCCAGCATCGAGCGCCAGTATGTCATCGCGCCCGGTCTCTTCCTCAAGCGCCGCCCAATGCCCGAACAGCAGCCGCGCGCCATCCGGTACCGGGCCCATCAGTTCGTACCAGGGGCTCCACCCCGGGGGCGCACCCGACAGCGCCCCCTTGTGGCTGAAGTTCATGCGCCCGGTATGGTCGATGAGGCGCATGCGCGTGAAGTAGTTGGTCAGCGTGCGCCAGCGATCCATGCCGGTGAGCGCGTCCGACCAGGTATCCGGGTGGTTGCCGTACATCTCGCGGAAGTAGGCGACATGGTCGGCGCCCTGCAGCACGCCCATCAGTTCGCGCGAGAACGCATCCGCCATGCCCATGCTCCAGCCGGGGGGAAGGCCCGCGTGCGCCATGGCGTAGCCGAGCGAGGCATCGAAATGGAAAAATCGCTGGCGGCGAACCCAGGCGGCGATCGCATCGACATTGGGCGCATCGAGCAGGTCGTGAAAGGTGTCGCTGGAAACCGGCGAGTGCCCTCCGTAGTGTATGGCCAGGAAGTGCAGATCGTGGTTGCCGAGTACGGTGACCGTGCAGTCATCGAGCGACATCACCAGTTCCATGACCGCCAGCGATTGCGGCCCGCGATTGATCAGGTCGCCCAGCAGCCACAGCCGGTCGCGACCGGGGTCGAAGGAAACCACTTTCAGCAGTTGCGCGAATTCCCGGTAACAGCCTTGAATGTCGCCTACGGCATAGGTCGCCATCAGTCACCGCCCCCAACCTTCGCGGCCACCTCACCGGTCGCATTGGCGATACGCACGAAGTCGGCAACGCCAAGCTGGTCGGGCCGCGCCGCGGTGTCGACCGCTGCCTGGTCCCAATCCACGGCAATCGACCTGAGGGCGTTGCCCAGACGTTTGCGGCGGGCGGAGAAGGCGGTGCGCAGCACCAGGTCGAGGCAGGCGGAATCGCGCAACGGCAGCAGCCTGGCGCGCGGCAGCAGACGCACCAGCGAGGAAAGTACCCTGGGCGGCGGCGTGAAGCTCGACGGCTGCACGTCGAACAGCAGTTCCACCTCGCAGTGATACTGCACCAGCACCGACAGCCGCCCCCAGTTCCTGGTAGCCGGCGCCGCATTGACCCGCTCCGCCAATTCCTTCTGCAGCATGAAGTGCATGTCCTGAAGGTGCGCCCGGGCCGCCATCAGCCGTGCCAGCAGCGGCGTGCTGATGTTGTAGGGCAGGTTGCCGGCAACACGCCAGGGCGCGTGCCCGGCGAGTTCGGAAAAATCGAACTTGAGCACGTCGGCAACGATCAGCTCCAGCCCCGGAAAACGCGCCCGCAACAGGGGGGCGAGGTCGCGGTCGATTTCAATGGCCCGGTAACGGGACGGGACGGCGTGCAGGAATTCAGTGAGCTCCCCCCTTCCGGGCCCTATTTCCAGCAGGCGGTCCGAAGGCCGCGGACCAATGCATTCGGCGATGCGCGCCAGCACCGATGCATCGTTGAGAAAGTGCTGGCCGAAGCGCTTGCGGGCTCTCACTGGCGCACCGGCTGCCCGAAGCCGGCGGCCGGCACCCCGCTCGCCGCGGCGCCCGCTGCATTGACCATGTCGGTCGCCAGGGCAAGCGCTGCCGCAAGACTTCCGGTATCGGCCCGGCCGCTGCCGGCAATGTCCAGCGCCGTGCCATGATCCACCGAGGTGCGCACGAACGGCAGCCCCAGCGTGACGTTTACCGCGGTGCCGAAGCCGGCGTGCTTTAGCACCGGCAGACCCTGGTCGTGATACATCGCCAGCACCGCATCGGCGCCCGCCATCCCGCGCGCGGTGAACGCCGTGTCGGCGGGCAACGGCCCCACCACATCGGCACCGACGGCGCGCAGTTGCCGGCAGACCGGTTCGATGACGTCGATCTCCTCACGCCCGAGGTGTCCGCCCTCCCCGGCATGGGGATTGAGGCCGGTGACCAGCACCCGGGGGCGGTCGATGCCGAACCCCTGCCGCAGGCCGTCGAGCAGCAGGACGAGCTTCGAGTCCAGCAATTCGGCCGTGATCGCATCGGCAACATCCTTCAGCGGCAGGTGCGTGGTCGCCAGCGCCACACGCAAACCGCCGGCCACCAGCAGCATCAGCACATCCCGCGCACCGCTGACATCGCGCAGGAACTCGGTGTGGCCGGAAAAGGGGATGCCGGCATCGTTGATCACCGACTTCTGCACGGGGCCGGTCACCATGCCGGCGAAGCGCCCCGAAAGGCAGCCGTCGGCGGCAATCTTCAAACTGTCGACAACGCGCGCCGCATTGGCCCGGTTCAGGCGCCCGGGCAGCGCTTTCTCCACAAGCGGCACGGGCTCAACCTGGATTTGGCCGGCACGGCCGGTGGGCGTCGACCGAACCCGCAGCGGACAACCCAGCATTCGCGCCCGTTGACGCAGCATGTCGGGATCAGCGATGGCCACCCAGTCGGCCGGGCGTTGCTGCTGCGCCAGCGCGACCAGCAGATCGGGCCCGACGCCGGCGGGCTCCCCCGGCGTGATGGCTAACGGGGCGATGCTTCAGCCCGGCAAGACAGCGGCGGACGGGTACAAACCCGGCTCACTCGACAACCTGACCCGCGGCGCCGCATCGAGGCGCGTGCAGTCCTCGAGCGGCGTTTGCGTGATCGGCACCTGGCATTGACCACAGACTTCTCCAGTTCGCGGGGCAACTTGACCGCCTGGTTTGTTGAACAATGTGCTCAAGCCTCCGGCAGCCGCACTTCAACGAAGGCTTCGTCGCGAATCTCCTTCAGCCACTTCTGCAGTTCTTCCTCGAAGCGCCGCTGGTGCAGGATCTGCACCGCCATGTTGCGCCGGGTTTCCTCGCCCATGTCTTCGGTGCGGCGGTCGAGCACCTCGATGACGTGCCAGCCGTAGGTGGACGCGAAGGGTTCCGACAGTTCACCTGTGGGTGTGGCATCCATGGCCTCGACGAACGCCTCGACAAACTGTTCGCCGGTGCTCCAGCCCAGGTCGCCGCAGTTGAGCGCGCTGCCCGGGTCTTCCGAGTGTTCCGCAGCCAGGGCGCAGAAATCCGCGCCGTCCAGCAATTGCCCGCGAAGGTCGCGAATCAGCGCCTCGGCTTCTGCCGGCGGGCGAATCGCCGAGGGCTGCACCAGGATGTGGCGGGCCAGGGTCTGGTCGGCGGTCTGCACGCCGGCGCCGCGGCGCTCCAGCAACTGCACGATGTGGAAGCCGCTCGGGCTCAGGATCGGGTCGGCGGTATCGCCCACGGCCAGCGCGCGAACCTGCTCGGCAAACAGCGACGGCAGTTCACCGGCGCGGCGCCAGCCCAGGTCGCCCCCTTCCAGCGCCCGTGCACCAGCCGATTTCGCAATCGCCGTCTGCTTGAAATCGGCGCCCCGGCGCAGGTCATCGACGATGCCCTTGGCCTCCCTGCCGGCCGCATCGATGGTGGCTTCATTGGCGCCCGGCTCCACCGCCAGAAGAATGTGCCCCACCCGGAACTCATCGGACAGCAGTTGCTGGTAGTAGGGGGAGTCGAGCAGGTCTACCACGTCCTGTTCGCTGATGGTGATGCGCCGATTGACCATGTTGCGCTGCAGGCGCTGAATGAGCATCTCGCGGCGGATGTCCTCGCGGAACTCGCGGTAGCTCATGCCGTCTTCGGCCAGCGCCATCTGGAACTCCTCCAGGCTCAGCTGGTTCTGGTCGGCGAACCCCAGCACCGCGCGGGTGAGGGTTTCGTCATCGATCTGCACGCCGCGGCGCTCGGCCTGCTGCACCTGGATGTTCTCCAGGATCAGCCGCTCCATGATCTGGCTGAGCAGCACCGAGCGCGGCGGCGCTTCAATGCCCTGGCGTTCGATCTGGTCCGCTACGGCGTCCATGCGGCTCACCAGTTCGGAAGCCAGCACCACGTCGTCATCGACGATGGCGACGATGGTGTCGAGTTGCTCGTATTGCGCGCCCGCTGTGGCGCCCAGCATCAGCAAAAACGCCAGGGCGGCCTGGCTCAACCGCCTGATTGCGCCACGGCGCCAATCAGCCCTTGCAAAAATCGTCTGCATTTTGTTGGTCCTCACCACCTGCGCCGCTGCCGACGCCCACGGGGTCGCTCAGCGGCATTCGACAATCGGTTTCCGGCAATGTTCAGCAACCGGCACCCGCCGGTACATGAAACCCTGCTGTTCACGGCCCCCGGTACCCGCGGATGCCGCGCTGCAGCACCGAGTCCATGCGTCCGCCGATACCCGCCAGGCCCTTCAGTTCAATCTGCAGGAAAACACCTTCGTCCGCATCGACATTCTCGAAACTGCGTGCCGCGGGCTGGTCCAGAAAGCGCCGCGCCAGCAGCCGGATGCGCCAGCAACAGTCGTTGTACTCGATTCCGGCCATGCCCTCAATGATACGCCCGCTCACCAGGTCGTGATTCCAGCGGCCGAAAACCGCGTAGCGGTCGGAAACCGGCCAGTAGAACGACAGGTCGGTCTGGTCGATGTCCTGCAGCAGGCGGTTGCGGTAGCCGACGTTGATCACCCGGCGGCCGTCCACCTGGTACTGGATCATGCCGGCGGCCTCGTCGATCTGGTTGTCGTTGGGGTCCCACACCAGGCTGCCCAGCACTTTCCAGCGGTTCGCCAGGCGACCGGCGAGCTCGCCGGCAATGGCCGACGTACTGTGGCGCTCGCTCTGTGTTTCCCGCCCCCGCAACGTCACCCGGCGGTTTCGAAAGTGCCGGATCTGGCCAACGCTGGCGCGCAGGTACTCGCGGCCCGATTCGCGGCCGAAGAACCGCGTGGTGACGCCCAGCGCCAGCTGGTTGGCATCGCCGATGCGGTCGAGGCCCGAGAAGCGGTTTTCCCGGAACAGTTGCAGGTAGCCGGCGGTGAGGTCTTTCGCATCGAACAGCGGCAGGTCGTCCTGATGTTCGTATTCCTGGTACAGGTAGTACAGCCGCGGTTCCAGCGTCTGTACCAGGGGCGCATCGAACCAGTCGAGGTTGCGCTCGAAAATCAGCCCTCCGTCCAGCGAACCGGTGGCCGCACCCCGATTGGGGCTGCGCTCGTCGAGCGGCCCGGCGGCGGACTTGAGGCGATACTCGGTGTAGCGGTAGGCGGCGCTGGCCTTCAGGAACCCGTACGGCCGGCGCAGCGGCAGCACCAGGCGCGGTTCCACGTGCATGCGCTCGCCAGTCAGCGCATTGATGCCGCGCAGGCCATCGGTATTGCGGTCGAAAGACGAGCCGGTCGCCCAGACGCTGTATTCGAGTGGCCCCAGCCCGCGCCCGGTATACAGGATTTCCAGTTCCGGCAGCCGCTTGTACTCGTTGCGCTCGATCTCGTCGAGGCGCTGGAAAGCCTGCCCCCACAGGCGCATGAACAGGCCGCCGGAGCGGTAGCTGAGCTGGCCCCACTGCTGCAGGGCGATGCGGCTCGACTCGCCGAGGTCTGAGCCGAGGTCGCGAAAATAGTCCCGGTCGCTGGCCTCCGAGTAGTTGACGGCGGTGGCGAAGCGTCCAAGCCGGCCCCGGTGGTCGACATTGACCTGCCAGCGGTCGGCCGCCTCGAAGGTTTCGGGCGCCTCCAGTCCGGCCGCCAATCGATCTTCCCAGTCGTCCCGTTCCATGGTGCCGTTGTAGAGGTCATCGCCGGGCAGGATGGCACCGGAGACACTCGAGCGTTCCCAGCGGGACAGGCGCCGGTATTCGCCCTGCAGGCCGATACCCCGTTTGCTGATGATGCGTGGAGAGATGGTGGCATCCTGGTTCGGCGCCAGGTTCAGGTAATACGGCGTCGACAGGTCCAGCCCATCCTCGCCGGAAAACTCCAGGTTGGGAAAAAGGAAGCCCGACTGGCGGTCGTCGGTGACCGGAAACTTGATGTAGGGCGTGTACATGACCGGCACGCCCTTCAATCGAATCACCGCATGCCTGGCCGTCCCGAAAACCGCTTTCTCCGGCAGCCGCACGCTGCGCGCTGACACCCGCCAGTTGTTGTTGCCGGGTTCGCAGCGCGTGAACGTCTGCCGCGAGAGCACCACGTTGCCCGCTTCGTCCCGGGCCACCGACTCGGCCTCGCCGCGGAATTCGGGAACAGGCAGCAGAAACTCCGCGTCGTGCACGGTCGCCGTCTCCCGGTCGAGGTCGACCTCGGCGTGGGTGCCGCGCATCACCAGGTCGGGCTCGCGAATGTATACGCCCTGCTGCAGCAGCCCCTGGCGGCTGGCCTGGCCGAGCACCGCGCGCCCGGCGGTTATCGTGCGGTTTCCCTGGGTGAGAAGCACATCGCCCTGCAGGGTGATGTCGCCATCGGTCTCGTAATCCACGAGGTCTGCTTCGCCCTCGATGGGCATGGTGTCATCGTCAACGTCTTCCGGGAACGGCAAGGGCGGCAACAGGTAGCGGCCGCTGCAGTGGCCCGGAAGCCCGGCCCGCTGCGCGCCGGTGAGGTTGCTTCGGGGCACCCAGAAGCTGGCCGCCGGAGAGCGGCTCGAAAGGCCTTCGATGTCGGAATCCGGCGGTCGTTGCGAAGCCGCCGCGCGGCGGCCGGCGAGCACCGCCGCGGAACCCGCTTCGGGGCCGCCGGCAGGCTGCGCGGCGGATGCCGGAAACGACGGTTCCCCGGCGAGCGCCCCGCCGGCAGCCAGCAACGCCAAGGCGCACGACCTCGCGCCCCGCATCCGCACGCGCGGCTTCAATGGCCGGGCACTCCGGTCAACCTTGGCGTTCGCGGCGCAACCGCTGTGCATGGCGCAGCGCCGGAGGTCTCCGGCAGCAGGCGGCGCAACGCTTGGTTTGCGGCAACAAAGCCGTGTACAGGATAGGCGGCAGGCACGGCGGAGATGATACCATCGGCCCATGCAGCCCACCCTCGCCCAATGGGTCGAATCCAGTGCCAACGCCTCCATTGCCGCCGTCGAACCGCTTCTGGTCGAGGCCAGCAATCGGCTTTTCTACCGGGTCCGGCTGGACGCCTCCGAGGGCGGTCACCAGAGCCTGGTGGTCATGGATTCACCGCCGAAACTCGAGCACAACGATGCATTCATCGCTGTGCAGAAGCTGCTCGCCGGCCACGGCCAGCCGGTGCCACCAATCATTGCGCGGGACATGGCGCGCGGCTTTTTCCTGCTCGGCGATCTCGGCGACCGGCACCTGGAAGACGTGTACGGCAGCCCCCTGCAGGAAACGGCAATCGAGCTGGCCATAGATAACCTGGCGCGCCTGCAACGCATCGATGCCCCCGAGGTTCCACCTTACCTCGAATCCCGATTGCGCGACGAACTCGGCATTTTCGTCGAGTGGTTCCTCGGCGCCCTGCTCGGCGAATCGTTGCCAAGAGCCATGCATGCCGCATTCGAGCCCCTGATCGACAATGCGCTCGGCCAGCCTCAATGCCTCATACACCGCGACTACCACTGCCGCAACCTGCTGCTGACCCCGGAAGAGGGCCTTGGCATCGTTGACTTCCAGGATGCCCTGATCGGTCCCGCGACCTATGACCTGGCCTGCCTGCTGTGGGACTGCTACCACGACTTCGAAGCGGACGAACGGCGCCGCTGGCAGCGCTACTACGAACGCAGGTCGCCTTTCTCCTTCGAGCCGGGCGCACTTTCAAGGGCTCTGGACCTGACCGGACTGCACCGGCAGCTCAAGGCCATCGGTATCTTCGCCCGGCTCAAACTCCGCGACGGCAAGCCGGCCCATGTGCGCTATATCGCACCCGTGCTGCGTTCCGCGACGCGCATCGCGTTGGCCTATCCGGACAGCGTCGAATTGGGCCACTGGCTGACACAGGTTGGCCCGCGCGCGGACCGCGCCCTGCAATGACCGTGTGCACGGAGCCCCGCAAGCAACCGATGAGTGGCCGCCCTCCTTCCAGGCCGGCCTGGCGCCAGTGACATGAAAGCCATGATCCTGGCGGCCGGCCGCGCAACGAGGTTGCGTTCCTACAGCCGCAAAGTTCCCAAGATCATGCAGACCCTGGCCGGCAAGCCGCTGGTCGCGTATCAACTTGATTGGCTCCGCCGTGCCGGAGTGACCGACGTAGTGATCAATCTGCACCACCTTGGCGACCAGATCAGGGATTATGTGGGCGACGGCGCGGCATTCGGCCTCAACGTGCAGTACAGCCCGGAAGCCACCCTTCTCGACACCGGCGGCGGCATCGTGGCAGCCCTGCCGATGCTGGGAAACCGACCTTTCCTCATCCTCCTGGGCGACATTTTTACCGACTTTCCGTTTGCGCAATTCGCCGGCACGCTGCCGGAGGGATCGTGCATGCACATGCTGCTGACGCCGACCCCCGGTTTCCGGACACACGGTGATTTCGACTGGGCCGACGGGCGGGTCACCGGCCGCGGCAACGACTACGTCTACTGCGGCCTCGCCCTGTTCGACCCGGCACTGCTCGCCGGGCGCCGCGCCGAACCGTTCTCGCTGCGTGAACCCATGTTCGAGGCCGTCGCCCGTGGGCAGGTCACCGCCGATGTGTGGGACGGCTACTGGACCGACATCGGCACCCCGGAACAGTTGCGCACCCTGCGCCACCGGTTGGGCAAACCCCCCACACCCCGATAAAATGCCGCCTTTCCC
>CAZNFI010000071.1:0-15000 GCA_964572185.1 uncultured Pseudomonadales bacterium | reverse complement strand
CAGCTGCTGGACAGGGGGCTGCCCGCAAGCGGGGCGGACGAGGCCGTGGAACGGGGCTCACTCTGGCTGGCATTGCGCTGACATTGGTGGTGGTGGTGCTTGGCGCATTCACGCGCCTGGTGGATGCCGGCCTCGGCTGCCCGGACTGGCCGGGCTGCTACGGCCACCTGGGGGTGCCGCAGACCGCAGAGGAAATCCAGGCCGCGGCAGCGCGCTTTCCCGACACGCCGGTGGAGGCCGACAAGGCCTGGACGGAGATGGTGCATCGCTATGCCGCCACCGGCCTCGGGCTGCTGATACTGGCGATTGCAGTACAGGCCTGGCGCCTGCGGCCGCGGGCGCCATTGAAACTATCCGTGGCGCTGGCTCTGCTGGTGATGCTGCAGGGGGCCTTCGGGGCCTGGACGGTCACCCTGAAACTGTGGCCGCAGGTGGTCACAGCGCACCTGCTCGGCGGCTTTGCGACGCTCGGCCTGCTGTGGTTGCTGGCATTGCGCCAGGGCCTCGGCGCCGGGCTCGCCGTGCACCGGCGCCATCTGCGGCTGGCCCGCATTGCCCTGGCGGTGCTGGTGGTGCAGGTTGCCCTGGGCGGCTGGGTCACCTCCAACTACGCGGCCCTGGCCTGCCCCGACTTTCCCACCTGTCACGGCGCCTGGGTGCCGTCCATGGACCTGGGCGCGGGATTCAACATTTTTCAGTCGGTTGGCCCCAACTACCTCGGCGGCATCATGGATAACGAAGCGCGCATCGCCATTCAGTTCGCGCATCGGCTGGGCGCCGTCGCGGTGCTGCTGGCGGCGGGCT
The DNA here is from genome assembly GCA_964572185.1 of uncultured Pseudomonadales bacterium. Taxonomy (GTDB): domain Bacteria; phylum Pseudomonadota; class Gammaproteobacteria; order Pseudomonadales; family Azotimanducaceae; genus Azophilus. The sequence goes on along the minus strand of CAZNFI010000071.1, from coordinate 14,196 downwards.
GGCTGGGCTGGCGGCTGTTGGCGGAGGGCAGCCGGCTCGGCTACTGGGTACTGGGCCTGCTGGCCGTGCAACTGTCACTCGGCATCGCCAATGTTCTGCTGGTGCTGCCGCTGTGGGTGGCTGTTTCCCACAATGCGGGCGGCGCGCTCTTGTTGCTGGCTCTGGTTTCAGTAAACTATCGCGCTTTTCGGGGGACAGCCACTTGAACGAGATCGCCCTGCAGGCCACTTCCTGGCGCGACTACGTGGAGATGTGCAAGCCACGCGTGGTCGCGTTGATGCTGGTGTGCGCGGTGGTCGGCATGTTCCTCGCCGTCCCGGGCATGGTGCCGCTCGACGTGCTGGTGCTGGGTACCCTGGGCATCGGCCTGGTGGCCGCGTCGGCGGCGGTGGTCAATCACATCGCCGATGCCGAGATCGATGCCCGCATGGCGCGCACCCAGCGTCGGCCGGTGCCCAACGGCCGGGTCGGCATCGCCCAGGGCCTGGTGTTCTCCGCCGCGCTCGGTGTGACCGGCATGGCCGTGCTGTTCCTGTGGATCAACCCGCTCACCGCCTGGCTCAACCTGGCCTCGTGGGTGGGCTACGGGCTGGTCTACACCCTGTTCCTCAAGCGCGCGACGCCGCAGAACATCGTCATCGGCGGGCTGTTCGGCGCGGCGCCGCCACTGTTCGGCTGGACGGCGGTAACCGGCGCGGTGGAACCGGGCGGGCTGCTGCTGGTGCTGATCATCTTCGCCTGGACGCCGCCACACTTCTGGGCGCTGGCGCTGGACCGCAAGGAAGACTACGAAGTCGTCGGCATTCCGATGCTGCCGGTAACCCACGGAGAAGAGTCCACACGGCGGCATATTCTGGTTTACACGCTGCTGCTCATCGCCTCCACCCTCGGCCCGGTGGCTATCGGCATGAGCGGGTGGCTGTACCTGGCAGCGGCGCTGGCGCTCGGCGGCGGCTTCCTGTACTGGTCGCTGGCGGTGCTGGCCAACCGCGACGGCGAAGCGCCGATAAAGACCTTCCGCTACTCCATCGCCTACCTGTTCGCGCTGTTCGTGTTCCTGCTGCTCGACCATTACTGGTTCAGCGCTGTCTGGAGTGCTTGAGCGATCCCGCAATGAGCCCCTCCCGCGGCGCCGCGCACCAGGACTCAGATAACCAGACCAACCCGGATACGGCCGGTACCGGGGAGCGCCCGGGCCTGGCTGACCGCTATGCCCAGGTCAGGGCGCGGTCCGAGGCGCTGTGCCGGCCGCTCGCCATCGAGGACTACGGTGTTCAGCCCATGGACGACGCCAGCCCGCCGAAGTGGCACCTGGCGCACACCACCTGGTTCTTCGAGACCTTTCTGCTCCGGCCTTTCGCCGCCGGCTACCGCTCGGTCGACGAGCGCTACGAGCACCTGTTCAACTCCTACTACAACGGCGTTGGCGACCCCTATCCGCGTCCCCGGCGGGGCTTTCTGTCGCGGCCAACGGTTGCCGAGATCCACGACTACCGGGAAAGCGTGGATGCGGCGATGCAGGGGCTGCTGACCCGCGATGACGACGAGCTGCGGCGGCGCATCGAGCTGGGGCTGAACCACGAACAGCAGCACCAGGAACTGATGCTCACCGACCTCAAGTACAACCTGGGGCTGAACCCCCTGAAACCCCCTTACCGGGAAGACCTGGTCTGCTCCGACGGCGTTGCCACGGCACTGGCGTTCGACGAGCATCCGGGCGGCGTCTTTCCGGTCGGGGCCGGCGCGCCGTTCTGCTTCGACAACGAGTTGCCGCGCCACACCGTGCTGCTGCAACGCTTTGCCCTGGCCGACCGGCTGGTGACCAACGGCGAGTTTCTGGCGTTCATGGAAGACGGCGGCTACCAAAGCCCGGCCCTGTGGCTGTCGGACGGCTGGTCGACCGTGCGTGCGCGTGGCTGGAACTGCCCGTTGTACTGGCGCTGCCGGGACGGGCAGTGGCTGGAGTACCGGCTGGGCGGCGAACGGGCGCTGGTGGCGGACGACCCGGTTGTGCACATCAGCGCCTACGAGGCCGATGCCTATGCCCGCTGGGCCGGTTGCCGTCTGCCCACGGAGTTCGAGCTGGAAGTGGCCGCGGTGCCGCTCGACCCATTGCGCGGCAACTTTGCCGACGATGGGGCGCTGCATCCGGAGAGCGCCGGCCCGGTTTCAGGCGAACGGGCCGCCGGGCGGAAGCAGTTGTTCGGCGATGCCTGGGAGTGGACATCGAGCGCCTACGGCCCCTATCCGGGTTACCGGGCGCCAGCCGGCACCCTGGGCGAGTACAACGGCAAGTTCATGAGCAGCCAACTGGTGCTGCGCGGCGGTTCCTGCGCCACGCCGCGCGGCCATGTGCGGGCCAGCTACCGCAACTTCTTCTACCCGCCCGCCCGGTGGCAGTTTTCCGGCATACGCCTGGCCAGGGACCCGCGATAAATGGCTTCCGTACCGTACCGGTTCTTCGACTACGAACCGGCCGCCGCCGACATGCTGCAGGAGGTACTGACCGGCCTCACCGGCAACCCCAAGACCATCCACCCGAAGTACTTCTACGACGAGCGCGGCTCGAAGCTGTTCGAGGCCATCACGCGCCTGCCCGAGTATTACCTGACGCGCACCGAGATGCACCTGTTCGACCGATTCCTGCCGGAAATCCGCGATGCCATCGGCGAGGGCGGCTGCCTGGTGGAATACGGCGCCGGCTCCAGCCTGAAGATTCGCCGCCTGCTGGAAATTCTGCGCCCCGACGCCTACCTGCCGGTCGACATTTCCAGGCAGCATCTGGAACGCACCGCCGCCGAACTGCACGCCGATTTCCCCTGGCTCAGGGTTTACCCGACCTGTGCCGACCTGACCGCGCCGCTGCGCTTGCCGGCCCTGGTTGCCGGCTACCGCAAGGTGGGTTTCTACCCCGGTTCCAGCATCGGCAACTTCGAACCCGATGCGGCGGCGGCCTTCCTGCGCAATGTGGCGCGGTCGCTCGGCGCCGGCGCGCACCTGCTGATCGGCGTCGACCGCAAGAAAGACCGGGCGCTGCTGGAGGCGGCCTACAACGATGCACAGGGCATCACCTCGGATTTCAACCTGAACGTGCTGCGGCACCTGAACCGGGCTCTGGACGCCGATTTCAACCCCGACGCCTTCCGGCACCTGGCGTTCTACAACGAACAGGCGGGCTGCATCCAGATGTTCCTGGAAAGCCGCACGGACCAGATCGTGCGCCTGAATGGCGCCGTCATCCGCTTTGCCCCGGGCGAGACGGTGCACACCGAGAACTCCTACAAGTACGACCTCGATGAATTCCTCGCCCTGGCCGGCTCAGCGGGTTTCGCCTGCCGTTGCACCTGGTCGGACAAGGACGAGCACTTCTCCCTGATTCTGCTGCGCGCCTGACGCCCGCAGCAGAACCCCCGAACGCAAACCGGCACCGTAGGCCAACTCGGTGCCGGCCAAGCCGTCAGGCTACAGCGACCGGGCCGCCATGTGCCCCGTGCTGATCGCACCGGGCAGAAAGCCTGCCTCGGCGGCATCGCCGACCACCTGCACAGGACAGTGCAGTGCGCCAAGGTCATCGACAAGGTTCCGGTCGGCGCCGCGGTCGGTGACCAGCACCAGGGTCTCGGCGTCCACTTCCAGGTCGGGCCATCCGGCTGTTGAGGCAACGGCGGCCTTGTCGCCACTGACGGAGGCGAGGGCTGCCTGGGTCAACAGCTTGAAGCGGCCGCTTGCCTGCAGGCGCTGCATGGCCGGAATGCCGACGCCGATACCCATCATCTGTGGAGCGAAACCGTCCAGGCTGGTAACGAAGGTGACTTCGGCGCCCTGTTCCAGCAGGAACTCGGCGGCGCCGATGGCCTCGTAGCCGCCGACGTCATCGAACACCAGGGCGGTGCTCCTGATCTCGTTGTGGCGGCCGATCAGCAGCTCGGCGGCGGTCATGGTCCGGTCCGGGGTGGCTCCGGCGGGGAGTTCGGGAATGGTCGAGCGAGCGCCCACGGCAACAATGACGGCGCCGGGATTCAGGGCGGAAACGGTGTCTGCGTTTGCTGGTGTTGCCAGGCGCACCTCGACGCCCAGGCGCCGGATTTCGTGCTCCAGCCAGTCCGCTATCTGCCCGATGGGCGCGTGCTTGGGCGCCAGGCGGGCTGCGCGCAGGGTACCGCCCAGGGATGGCGCGGCTTCCAGCAGCGTTACGCGGTGGCCGCGCAGAGCCGCGACCCGGGCTGCCTCCATGCCCGAGGGGCCACCACCGATTACCACGACATGTTTGCTGTCCGGCGCCGGATCGATCAATTCTTCGGACAACCTGAGTTCCTGGCCGGCGGCGACGTTCACGGCGCACCCCACCCGGCCGCGGCTCAAGCCGCCCACGCAGCCCTGGTTGCAGCCCACGCAGGGCCGCACTTCGGCGGCGCGGCCGGCTTCAGTCTTGCGCACCAGGTCGGGGTCGGCGATGTGCGCGCGGGTCATGCCCACCAGGTCGGCCTTGCCGGCGGCGATGAGGGCATCGGCCTGTTCCAGGGTGGTGAAACGGCCGGTGACAATGGTGGGCAGGCTGGTCAGCGCCGTTACCTGCTCGCTGAACGGGATTTCGTAGCCGGTGTCTTCATGCATGGCGGCGATGATCTTGTGGCTGTTCAGGGAGCTGCCGTGAGACACGTTCAGGTAGTCGATGAGGTCTTCCTGCAGCAGCCGGTTGACGATGTCGATGTGCTCGGCGACGTTCAGCCCGCCGGGCAGATTGTGCGGGCCGACGCGGGTACCCATCACGAAATCGTCGCCCACCGCCTCGCGCACGGCCCGCAGCACTTCCAGGAAGAAGCGCATGCGGTTTTCGAAACTGCCGCCGTAATCGTCGTCGCGGCGGTTGTGCCGCGGGGAGATGAACTGCTGCAGCAGGAAGTCGTGAGCACAGTGCACTTCGACGCCATCGAGGCCGCCGGCCTTGACGCGCCGGGCCGCCTGCACGAAGGCGTGGGTGATCTCGGCGATGTCGTCCAGCGACATGGCGCGGGACTGCATGGGGGAGCCGGGCACGGGATTTTCCGAAGCCGACCAGGGCCGCTGCCAGGGCGCGCCGCCGTACAGGCCCATGTGGTTGATCTGGGCGAATACGCGCATGCCCAGGGGTCGCGCCTGCGCCATGAGCTTTTCATACCGGGGGATGATCGAGTCGTCCCAGGCGTGCAGCGTCATGGGCCCGCTCCAGTGCACGCTGGCCGCTTCCAGGATTGACAGCCCCACTCCACCCCGGGCGCGGGCGATGTGATAGGCGATCAGGTCGTCGGACAGGTCGCCGTAACCCATGCTGGTGCCGTGCGCGGTGCGCATGACCCGGTTGCGAATCTCGACGCCGCCGATCTTGATGGGGTTCAGAACTTGCTCAAGTGCCAAATCAGCCGCTCCCACCCGAAAACAGCATGGTGTGACCGCTACGGCCGCCAGTCAAACCCGCTAGACCGCGGCAGCTTGCTGTTCTGCCCGGCGCAGGCGCGCGTCTTCGTCGCCGGGCAGGTAGCGCATGGCCATTGCGATCAGCAGCAGGCTGGCGCCCAGCATGAGCAGCCCCCACAGCATGGCGCTGCGCAGTGCGGCGCCGTCGGCCAGGCCCCCGGCCATGTAGAAGTCGCTGATCTGGCCGATGACAAACGGCCCCAGCGCCAGGCCGATGAAGGTGAGCATGAGGATGTAGTAGGCCGATGCCGTCGCCCGCATGCGTGGCATCACCAGGTCGTTGACGGTGCTGGCGGCGCCGCCCAGCCACATGGGCGAGGTGGTGCTGAACAGGAAGCTGCAGGCGTAGGCGACCCAGACATTGTCGGTCAAAAGGAACAGGAGCGCGGACGGTATCGATGCGGTGACCGCGATGACGGCCATCCACAGCCGCGCATTGCGCGAACGGTCGCGCAGGCGGTCGGCCATGATGCCGCCGACGGTGACGCCGAGCCAGCCGCCGAGGGCGGCGCCCAGGCCCAGCAGGGTGCCGGCCTCGGCCAGTTCGACGCCGTGCACGCGCAGCATGAACGGCGGGCTCCAGAAGCCCACACCGTAGGTGACGAAGGCGATACAGGGAAAGCCGCAGGTGGCCAGCACGAACGCCCGGGAGCGGAACATCATGGCGAAGGTGTCCGGGTCGCGCAGCCCCAGCGCATGCACCCAGGAAACCGCCGCGTACACGCCGACGCCCAGCGCCGTCCACTGGATCTGGCTGGGCATCAGCAGGTTGGCGCCGTAAGCCACCGCCACCACCAGCAGCGCCGCGGCCACGTTGATGACCAGGGCGCGCGTACCGCCGAGCCGAGCCAGGTTGTACAGCGTGAACGGCGGCAGTACCGAGGACAGCGAGCGCAGGGTCTCGCGAACGGGGTGCGGTTCCGGCTGCATCACCAGCCCTTCGCTCTGGCCGCGCACCGGCTCGCGCAGTGTCCACACCCAGATGGCGGCCAGCAGGCCCGGCAACCCCACGGCCAGGAAGGCCGCCTGCCATCCCTTCAGCCCGAACGGCGCCAGGGCGGGGTCGGGAAACGCCTCGGTCCACCCATCGACGATCATGCCGCCGAGAAACAGGCCGATGCCGGCGCCGATGTAGACGCCGCTGGAATAGATGGCCAGCACCGTGGCCCGCACCCTGGGCGAGAAATAGTCGGACAGCATGGAGAACGCGGCGGGCGAGGCGCTCGCCTCGCCGACGCCGACGCCGAAGCGGTAGGTGGCCAGCATGGTGAAGTTGCGTGCGGTTCCGGACAGGGCCGTCATCAGGCTCCAGAAACCCAGGCCGATGGAAATCAGGCTCTTGCGCGTCCACACATCGGCGAGTTTGCCCAGCGGAATGCCGAACACGGCGTAGAAGACGGCGAAAGCGGTGCCGTACAGAAAGCCGATGTCCGCATCGGAGATGCCGAGGTCGGCCTTGATCTCCTCGGCGAGAATGGAAATGATCTGCCGGTCGATGAAGTTGAAAATGTAGACGACCAGCAGCACGGCGAGCACATACCTGGCGTAGCGCCCGCCGACTTCCCCGCCAGCGACTTCCCCGGCGGCGGGTTGTACGACTGCCTCGCCTGCCGCCCTCCCGGAGCCTGCCCCGGCCCGTTTGCCGTTGCCGCTGTCGTTCTCAGGCATGGCAGTCACCTCCGGGTATCGGCTTGACGACCACCGGTCAGTCGATGATTTTGTTGATGGCGTACTCGACGATGCCCCGGGCGCCCGCAGCCTTCAGCTTCGGAATCAGCGAGCGCACCGTCGCCTCGTCGATGATGGTGTTCAGCGCGATCCAGCCCTCGTCGGAGAGCCGCGACACCGTGGGCGTCTGCAACGCCGGCAGCACCGCCGTGATGGCGTCGATATCTTCCCGGTGCGCGTTCAGCATCAGCCCCACCTTGCCTTCCGCCGCCAGGCACGAGCGCAGCATCAGCGCGATGTTGTCCAGCTTGTCGACCTTCCAGGCATCCTGCATGGTCGCGTGATTGGCGATCAGGCGCGGCGTGCTGGTCAGCACTTCGTCGATGATGCGCAGGTTGTTGGCGCGGATGGAACTGCCGGTTTCGGTCACTTCGACGATGGCATCGGCCAGCTTCGGCGGCTTGGCCTCGGTGGCGCCCCAGGAGAACTCGACCGTGGCGCTGACGCCGTGCCGCTCCAGGTAGGCGCGGGTGACCCGTACCGCCTCGGTGGCGATGCGCTTGCCCTGCAGGTCTGCCACCGACCGAATGTCGGAGTCGTTGGGTACGCACAGCACCCAGCGCACCGGCTTGCGGCTCACCTTCGAGAAGCGCAGCTCGCAGATCTCGTGTACGTCGGCACCGGTTTCCACCACCCAGTCGCGGCCGGTGATGCCGGCGTCCAGCACCCCCTGCTCCACGTAGCGGGCCATCTCCTGGGCGCGGATCATCATGCACTCGATCTCGTCGTCGTCGATGGCCGGATAGTAGGAGCGCGAGGTGAACGAGATCTGGTAGCCCGCGCGCCGAAACAGCTCCCGGGTGGCATCCTTGAGGCTGCCGGCGGGGATGCCGAGCTTGAGCAGGCCGGTCATGACGGCGTTCCGCCAGAGAGGAGAGCGGCAATGGACAGCCGACAACCTGCGCCCTCGGCCGGGAAGGCGCGGTCGCCTGCAGGTGGGGTCTGTTCAATGTTGGGGCTTTCCACGGCGGCCTGCCCTCCGGGGTGTTCGTTGCGTGCGGGCGCGAATGCTATATGGATTGCCGGCCGGGGTCGAATGGCGCCGGCCCGTGTCGCCGGCTGCGGTGGCCGAGGCGCCCGCGACGGAGTGCGGGCAGGCGTTGTGGGCGGATCAGGCGCGCTGGCTGGAGACGGAGACCGTCTCGCCGGTCATGTAGGACGCATAGTCGCTGGCCAGGAATACCATCACGTTGGCCACCTCCCACACCTCGGCGGAGCGGCCGTAGGCTTCTCGGGTCACCAGTTCGTCGAGCACTGCCGGTTCGATTACCTTGGAGAGGAAAGGGTGCATGGCCAGGCTCGGCGCCACGGCGTTCACGCGGATGCCGAACTCGGCGCCTTCGAGGCCCGCGCAGCGGGTGAGCGCCATCACGCCCGCCTTGGCCGCCGCATAGTGGCTCTGGCCCTGCTGGGCCCGCCAGCCGAGCACCGAGGCATTGTTGACGATGACGCCGCCGGACTCGCGCATGGCCTGCATGGCCGCCCGGGTCATGCGGAAGGTGCCGTTCAGGGTGACGTCGAGTACCGCCGACCATTGCTCGTCGGTCATGTCCATGAGGTTGGCGGTACCGCCGAGGCCGGCGTTGTTGATGACTATGTCGATGCTGCCGAGAGCGTCCCGCGCCAGCGCGAACAGGGCATCGACGTCTGCCTGCACCGTGACGTTGCAGAGCGCCGTGGGCGGGCGGTAGCCGGTGGCCGCTTCGAGGCGTGCGGCGGCATCGTCGGTGCGGCCCGGGTGGATGTCGGAGATGAGCACCCGGGCGCCTTCCTCCACGCAGCGTTTGGCCGCGGCATAGCCGATGCCGGTGCCGGCGGCGGCGGTAATGACCACGTTGCGGCCTTCGAGCAGGTTGTGGCTGCTGGTGTATTCCGGGGGAAGGGAAAGATCGGGCATCGGCAACGGTTCCGGTTGGCGGGCGCGCCGCTTCAGCCTTCCTCGGGCTTGGCGTCGAAAGCCGCCGCTTCGCTGCTTTCGACGAAGGCATCGCGCGCGGTCTGCGAATCGTCGTGCATGTACATCTCCAGGGTAAAGCCCTGTTCCCAGCGGTAGGAACGGTCGACATCGTAGCTTTCGATGCCGTTCAGCGCCTGCTTGGCGATGCGCAGCGCAGCGCGGCTCTTCGAGGCAATGACGGCGGCGAATTCGCGGGCCGCCTGCTGGTGTTCGGCCCTTGGCACTAGTTTGGCGATGCCGCCAAGGCGAAACGCTTCCTGCGCGGAGATCTGCCCGCCGGTGAAAAAGGCGGCCCGCACCTGGGCATGGGGCACGATGCGCTGCAGGTGCGATGCGCCGCCCATGGCGCCCCGGTCGATTTCCGGCAGCGAGAAATAGGCATCGTCGGCGGCGACGATGGCATCGCTGGCGCCGCACAGGCCGATGCCGCCGCCGAGCACGTAACCGTGCGGCGCTGTCACCACCGGCACCTCGCAGCGGTGCACGGCGCGATAGCTGAGGTAGTTGCCCCGGTTCACCTCGACGATGCACTGGGGGTCGGCCTGCAGTTCCTTGATGTCGACGCCGGCGCAGAAGCCACGGCCCTCGGCGCGAATCAGCAGGCAGCGCACCTCCTTGCGCTCGGCCAGCCCATGCACGATGCCCGGCAACTGCAGCCACATGCCGGCATCGAAGGCGTTGACCGGCGGGTGATCGAAGACGATCTCGCCGATGCGGTCGCGCACATCCACTTCAAAGGGCATTGGCCGTTACCTCCACATGCCTGGATGGTTGGCGCCAGGCCTTGTCGCTGCTGTGTGTTCCCGTCGGCGACGACAGAGCCACCCATTGCCGGCCGCCGTCCCGGCTGTGGCCGGTTCCGATTCACACCCGGCCTGCCGCCAACGATGCTGCACAGTCAGCCAATCGCGGGCGGGCCGCCGACCCGGCGCCATTGCGGGCTGGGTTCGGTGGCAATGCCCCATCGGCTGCCGGGCCGGCTGCATCACGGCGCGGGCCGGGGTGCAGCACCGGGCAGCGGTTTCAGGATACCATTTCGACGATTGCCGGTGAGACGGGAGCGCCGGCCGCCAGCACGCGGAGGGGCCTTGTGCAGCGATTCGACGACAGAGTGGTTCTGGTCACCGGCGGCAGCCGCGGCATCGGGCGGGGAATCGTTGCCGCCTTTCTCGAGGCGGGGGCCCGGGTGTATGCCTGTGCGCGCAGCGCGCCGGCACAAGCCGTTGCACAGGAACCGGTCAGCCGGCGCCCGGCGGCGTTCCTGCGGGCGGATGTGCGCGATGTGGGCCAGGTGAAGGGCCTGATCGAGACCATCGCGGAACGGGAAGGCCGCCTCGATGTGGTGATCAACAACGCCGGCGGCAGCCCGGCGGTGGATGCCGCGACCGTTTCGCCCCGGTTCACCGAAGCCATCATACGGCTGAACCTGCTGGCTCCGCTGCTGGTCAGCCAGCAGGCCTATCCGCACCTGAAAGCCACGCAAGGCGCCATCGTCAACATCGCCAGCGTTTCCGGCATCCGCCCGTCGCCGGGTACCGTGGCCTACGGGGCGGCGAAAGCGGGCCTGTTGTCGGCGACCACCTCTCTGGCCCAGGAGTGGGGTCCGGAAGTGCGGGTGAACGCCATCGTCGCGGGCCTGATCAAGACGGCGGCGGATGCGGCCGACGAGCACTACGGCGGGCGTGCCGGCATCGAGGCGATCGAACGCCGGCTGCCGGCCCGGCGCATGGGTACCGCGGAAGACATCGCCGCGGCCTGCCTGTACCTGGCTTCGGACGAGGCGGCGTATGTTTCCGGTGCGTCCCTGGAAGTGTTCGGCGGCGGCGAACCGCCGAGCTTCCTGTCGTTCGTGGAGGAAGCGGTCAAAAATTCGTGAGAGCACGGCCGGGTTGGCCGCGTCATCCGCTGGCGTCAACGGCAACCCGACCGGCTTGGGGTTCGGGCACCGGCGCCGAGCATCGATCAGGCGCTGCGGAAACGGTTCCAGGTCAATACCTCGTCGATGGGCTTGCGCTTGACGGGCATGAACCGGCGTTCGGGGTAGCCCACCGCCACATACACAAACAGGTGCAGATCGTCGGGTATGTTGCACAGGGCCCGGATCTCGGGCTCCGCGTGGCCGGGAAAGGTGGTGAAGCAGGTGCCCATGCCCAGCGAGCGCGCGGCGACGATGAGGTTCTGGGCGGCGGGGTAGACGGTGGAGTGCATGAATGACTCCTGGGGATCCTGCGGCGGATAGACCTTGCGCGCCATGCAGACGATCCAGGCGGGCACCCGGGCGAAATTGCTGACGAGGTGTTCCGCCCCGAGCATCATGCGCTCTTCGACGCCGTCTTTTCCGGCAGGACGGTCGGCGAAGAACGGGCCCATACCATCCATCACCTTCTCGCCGATGGGCCCCTTGATGGCCGGGTCGTCGATGACCAGAAACGACCAGCCCTGGCTGTTGCCGGGGCTCGAGGCGCGGGTGGCGGCGTAGATCAGCTTTTCGATCACCTCCGCCGGTACCGGCTGGTCTTTGAAGTACCGCATGGCCGTGCAGGTTTCCATCGCTTCGAGTGTGTTCATCGAGTGTCTCCGTATCGGGTCGGGCTTCAGTGGCGGACGATGCGCCCCCACCTGTAGTCGTACTTGAGGTTTTTCACCGCCAGCGTGGTCTCCGCGTGACGCACGCCGTCCAGCGGCATGATCTCGTCGTTGACCAGGCGCACCAGTTCGGCGCCGTCCTCGACGATGGTGATGGCCAGTATGTCGTAGCGGCCGAGCATGGTGGCGGCAAAGCCGATGAACGGCAGGTTGGCGATGTGGTCTACCACCTCGGCGATGTGCTGCAGGTCGACGCGCACGCCGATGTAGGCCATTACCGGTTGCCGGACGCCGGCGAAGCGGGTGACGGCGGTGATGCGGATCATGCCGTTGGCCTGCAGGCGCTTGATGCGCCCGCGCACGGTGCCTTCAGCGAGGCCCAGCGCCAGGGCGATCTCCCGGTTGCTGATGCGCGCATCACTGGACAGGTGTTCCAGAATCTGCCAGTCCACGGCATCGAATCGGCGCCCGCTCATAGCCTCGGCACGTTTCCGGACTCGTACTTGCGCACATCCACCGTCAGCGCCGGCGTCAGGCGGCCGATGCCGTCCACGCGGGAGACCTCCTCGTGCAGGAAGGTGGCGAGCTGATCGAACGACTGGGCGGCGACCAGCACCTCGAGGTCGTTGGGCCCGGTGGTGAGGTTGACGGAGAACACTTCCGGCAATTCGGCGAGTTCCAGCCCCACCGCCTCGGCGCTGCGGTTCTCGACCTCGATGCCGATGGCCAGCAGCAGGTCGTAGCCGGCGGCGGCGAAATCGGTGACCGCCACCACGCGCATGAAGCCGCTGTCTTCCATGGCCCGAATGCGCTTGCGGATGGTTGCCGACGAGGAGCCGGTCGCCTCGGCGATATCGCGCGCCGGCATGCGGCCGTCTTCGCGAAGCAGCGCGATGATGCGCTGATCGAGGGCATCGGGCTCGAAGTCGGGCGGCGGGCTGAGCGGGCTGGCGGTCAACTGGAAAACCGTGTCGATGGCATGGGCCGAATCTGCGTATCTTACAATTGAATTGGGCCGATCCTCACTGTTTGCGCACTGATTGCCGCTAGAATTGTCGATTACGGCAATTCAGGGTGACTTCATCGATGGACCTCGACCGCACCACTCCCGGCCTGCTAAACGATGCCGCGGCGCGTTTTCCCGAGCGCGCGGCCATCGTCGACGATGCGGGCGTGCTCAGCTTCGGCGAACTGCGGGAGCGGTCGCGGCGCATCGCGAAGGCGGTGATCGGCGCCGGGTTGCAACCGGGCGACCGCTTTGCCATCTGGGCGCCGAATGTGCCGGACTGGGTGGTTGCGGCGCTGGCGGGCCAGCAGGCGGGCGGCGTTCTGGTGCCGCTGAATACACGCTTCAAGGGCCGGGAAGCGGCGGACATCGTGCGCCGTGCCGGGGTGCGGCTGGCCTTTGCCATGGGCGAGTTTCTCGGCATCGACCATGCCGCCACCCTGGAACAGCAGCATTGCCCGGAACTCGAGCAGGTGGTGCGGCTGGGTGCGGCCGAGGGGGAGCAAACCCTGGAAGCGTTCGCCAGCCTGGCAGACGGCGTGTCTGACGCGGCCCTCGATGCGCGCATCGAGGCGCTGCGACCCACCGACCTGTCCGACATTCTTTACACCTCCGGGACCACCGGGGCGCCGAAAGGGGCGATGACCGGCCACGGCCAGAACATCGCCGTGTTCGAGGAGTGGTCGGCGGCGGTGGGGCTCAGTGCCGGCGACCGTTACCTGGTGGTCAACCCGTTCTTTCACTCGTTCGGCTACAAGGCGGGCTGGCTGGCGGCACTGCTGCGCGGCGCGACCATTTACCCGGAAACGCGCTTCGATGCACAGCGGGTGCTGCAGCAGATCGAGCGCCACCGCATCACCATGCTGCCGGGGCCGCCGACGCTGTTCCAGTCGCTGCTGACCCATCCCGCCACCCGGGAGGCCGACCTGAGTTCGCTGCGCTGCGCGGTGACCGGCGCCGCCGTGGTGCCGGTGCAACTGGTGAAGGACATGAAGCGGGAACTCGGCTTCGATGAGGTGTACACGGCCTATGGCCTCACCGAGTCATCGGGCGTCGTTTCCCTGTGCGATCGCGAGGACGATTTCGAGACCATTGCCAAGACCTGCGGGCGGGCCATGCGCGGTGTGGAGGTGCGCATTGCCGATGCGCAGGGCGAGGCGTTGCCCGCAGGCGAGCCGGGCGAGGTCTGGGTGCGGGGCTTTAACGTGATGCAAGGTTATCTGGATGACCCGGAGGCGACCGCCGCGGCCATTACTCCCTCGGGCTGGCTTAAGACCGGCGATGTGGGAGTGCTGGACGAGCGCGGCTACCTCAAGATCACCGACCGCCTGAAAGACATGTACATCTGCGGCGGTTTCAACTGCTACCCGGCGGAGATCGAGAACCTGCTGCTCGACCACCCGGACATCGCCGACGTTGCCGTGGTGGGGGCGCCGGACGAGCGGATGGGCGAGGTGGGGCATGC
>CAZNFI010000070.1:0-15203 GCA_964572185.1 uncultured Pseudomonadales bacterium | reverse complement strand
GTCGCCACCTGCCGAAGCTTGCTTCGGCTCGGGCTGCGCCCGACCGGTGGCGACGCTCATGCCCGTTCGGTGGTTGGAGAGATTACATCGTCAGCGTTCGTTCCATGCGAGCCCGTTAATCGACGATCTCGTCGATCAACCCCCAGTCAAGCGCCCGCTCGGCGTCTACCGGTTCCCCGAGAATGGCCATGAGCGCGGTGCGCTGTCGCCCGATCCGGCGCGGCAGGCTGACGCATCCGCCGGCGCCGGGGATCAGGCCCATGCTCACTTCCGGAAGCCGGAACCTGGTGTCCGGCCGGGCGACGACGCGGGCGGCGAAGGCCGGTAACTCGATGCCGGCGCCGATGCAGGCCCCGTGCAGGTGAAACGCGCAGCGCTCGCGGCAGGCCGCCAGGTAACGGGCCGGCATGTGCGTCATGCGGATGCCGTGTGCCCTGGCCGGATCTGTCATGGTGCCGAATTCGCTCAGATCGCCCCCGGCGCTGAAGCAGGGCCCGTTGGCCGAGACCTCGATGCGGCCGATGGCACTGTCCTGAACGGCCAGGCGGAATGCGTCGGCGAGGGCGTCGCGCATGGTCACGGAAAGGGCGTTGCGGTTGCCCGGGCTGTTCAGGACGATGCGCAGTGCGTCGTCGCGGCGGTCGAGCAGCACGACATCTTCCTTTGCAGCCAACCCGGGGCGCCGTGCGGGCCGCGACTGCAGCCAGCGGCCGAATTCCGCACCGCCCTGCAAGGTGGCGTAGGCCATCGACTCCACGGCAAGCGCATCGTAGGCATCGAGCTCGCCGGTGACCCGCAGCACCTGCACAAGCACGGCGCAGGCGTGCGGCCAGCGCTCGATGTTCTTGGTGACCCGCTCCAGTTCATCGGCATCGTTCACGATCAGGTCGGTGGCGTGCGCGAGGTCGATGGACGCATCGCCCGTTACACCGATCACCGGAACCGGCTGTTGCGCGAGCCACGCGCTCAGGCGGGCGCTGTCGCCGGCATCGAGGCGCCGGCCGGCTTCGAGCTGTACGGCCAGGAACAGCCGCGCGTCCGGGTCGACCTGAGCCCAGTTGGGTTCAACACACCGTTCGAGCAGCTCCGAGGGCGCGATGCCCGGAATCACCGTCACCTCCGTCTTGGATCAGCACGGTTGCCAGCGGGCGATGCCGCCGGTATCCGTCGCACACCGCTCCGGCGTCGACGCGCTCGAGCTCCGCCTGTGCCGGAAGCGCCTCCCGTCACAGCGCTGTCAGGCCGTTCGGGTCGAGACTGCAGGGATGCAGGCTGCGGATGCGCATTGGGTTTGTGTTCGCAAGGCCCCCACGGTTCGCCTAAAGGCCCAGCCCGGCGCTGGTCTGGCCGACCACCAGGTCGACGACCGCGCGCAGCGCCTGCTGTTCGGTCGCGCCTTCCAGGCGGCGCAAACGGAACAGGTCGATCTGCTCATCGGCACTCGCGCCTTCGCGCACGATGCTGAGGCTGTGCCCGAGTTCGGCTTCGCAACCCAGGGCGCGGGCATCGCCGGCGAGTTCTTCCACCAGGGTTTCCACCTCCTCGGCGATATCGATGCGCCCGCCGCGGCGGGTGTCCCCCAGAAACGACAGCATGCCGTAGCGCTGCGCCAGCCACTTGTTCTCCACGATGATCTCGGTTGGCGGTTCGTCGGGCAGGGCGCCCGCGTGGTACTGGCGCAGCAGCATGCGAATCAGGCAGGCATAGACGGCCGCGATGCACAACGCATCCTCCATGCGCGGGCACACATCGCAGATGCGCAGTTCCACCGTCGGGTACTTGTGCGATGGCCGGATGTCCCACCAGATCTCGCTGCCATCGTCGATGAACGCCATGCGCTGATACTCGGCGATCAGTGCATCGAAATCGGCCCGGCAATACAGGGGCCCCGGAATGCTCGTGCGGGGCATGGCCTCGAACAGGTTGAGCCGCCCGCACTTGAAGCCGGATTCGCGGCCGTCGTTGAACGGGGAAGAGCCCGACAGCGCATTCAACAGCGGCAGGTACCGCCGCAGCGCGGTCATCACCCGGATGCGGCTGTCGGCATCGCCGAATCCCGCATGCACGTGCATGCCGTTGACCACCAGGCGCCGCACCGTCTCCTGGAAGGTGACGGCAAAATCCTCGTAACGCTGGCTTGCCGTCGGCAGTTGCGATTGCCAGGCGGCGAACGGGTGGGTCGATGCGGCCATGACCTCGGCGCCGTACTTTCGGGCCGCCTCGACCACCAGCCGCCGGGTTGTCTTGAGCGCCTCGCGCAGACTGGTGATGGAATCGCAGACCTCGGTATTGGTCTCGATCTGGGTGCGCAGAAACTCCTGCACCACCCCATGCGGCCCGGCGCTTTCGGCACCCGCTGCGAAGATTCGCCGGTCCGGGTCGTGCAGCAGGTCGCCGGAGGTGGGGTCGACGAGAAAGAACTCTTCCTCGATGCCCAGGGTGACGGTGAGATCTGCATCCAGGTCTGTTTCGCTCATTGATCGGATTCCGATAAGCACAGTGTTTGTCGGAAGCTGCCCGTTGCGCTTGCCGGGATTGACGCCGTCGCAGCTTGTGATTCCGGGGCGAGATTAACAAAAGAGTCCATTCGCTACCCGCCGGCGCAGATCAACCGCGCCGCGCCTCGCCCCGCCTCATCAATGCCAGGCCGAGAGCGGCAACGGCGACCACCGCGGCCGAAGCTGCCGTGGCAATCACCGCGACGGCCGGCACCAGCGGCGAGTAGTTGGTGGCGGTGCGCGAAAACAGCCATTCCGGCAGGGTCGTGTCTGCACCGCTGGTAAACACGGAAAGCGGCAGATTGCTCCACGACAGCAGGAACGCGAACAGGGCGCCCGACACGATGCCCGGCAACAGCGCCGGCAGCGTGACTTCGCGCAGCACCTGCACCCGTGTCGCGCCCAGGTCGAAGGCGGCGTCCTCCTGCACGACGTCGTAGTTGTACAGGCGTATGGAGATGACCAGCGTCACCACGGGCACGATCCAGACCAGGTGCGCGAAGGCGGCCGTCTGCCAGTTCGGGGTGATGCCCAGTGCCGTGAAATAGACCAGCAGCGCCAGCCCCAGCACCGGTTGCGGGAAGAACAGCGGCAGCAGCAGCCAGCGCTGGAAGGCTCGGCGTCCGCGCCAGTCGTAACGCACGAAGGCGAGGGCGCCGAAGCTGGCGAGAACCACGGCGACAACGACCACCACCAGGGCGATGCTGAGGCTGGTCAGGTGCAGGGTCGCGGTGGTGTAGCCGCCGAGCGCGTCGGCATAGGCATCCGTGCTCCAGACCTTGTGCGGAAAGCGCATGTAGCGGGTGTTGGAAAGCGATGCCAGCACCACCGACAGCATGGGGACATACAGCAGTGCCAGCACCAGCAGCAGCCAGCCGGTTCGCAATGTGCCCAAGGATGCGCTTGGTGTGCCGTTCATCGACGCGCCAGGCTGTCCACGTCGATGCGCCTGAGCACCGGAAACACCACTGCCGCCGTCAGCAGGATGGTCAGTACGGTGAGCGCGGCGCCCAGCGGCCAGTCCTGGGCATAGTTGAACCGCTGCTCGATGGCGTGCGTGATCACGGTGACTGCCTGGCCGCCCAGGATGCGCATTTCAGCGTTCGCCCCCAGAGTCAGCACGAAGCAGAGCAGCGCGCCGATGGCGGCGCTTGGCGCGGCCAGCGGCGCCTCGACTTCCCGGAATACCTGCCAGCCGGATGCGCCGAGGTCGCGGGCTGCCTCGACCTGCTCTTTCGGCACCAGCGACAGTCCGAGCAGCAGCGGAAACAGCACGAACGGGAAGTGGATGTAGACAAGGCCAAGCAGGGCCGCCAGCCGGGTATACAGAATCGAGCCGATCGTGGCGCCGGTCAGCGCCTCGATGCTTCCGGCCAGGATGCCGCCGGCGGGCATCATGAACAACGCCATGCCAAACAGGCGAACGCTTTCCGAGATGAAAATCGGCAGGGCGATGAGTACCGCAACCGGGGTTGCCCAACGGCCGGCGCGCAGCATGGCCCTGGCCGTGGGCCAGGCCACTCCCAGGCAGACCAGCGTGGTGATCGCCGCACCGAGCGCCGACCAGGTCAGCGGGCGCCAGTAGCCTTGCGCGAAAGCGGATGCGTAGTTGGACAAGGTGGGGCTCGCCGCCAGTTCGAAGGTGCGTGCCGGCATCAGGCTGGTCCAGCCGACGATGGCAATGGGCACGACGAAACCCGCCAGCAGCAGTACGGCGCAGGGGAGCATTGCCACAATGCCCGGGTTGATGCGGTGCTTCATTGGTCCAGCAGCACCGCGTCGGCGAGGTTGAAGCCCCAGTCGGCCCGCTCGCCGGCAGCAAGGCCGGCGGCTTGTCCGGCGGCCACTTCCGCCACCAGCATGACCGCGCCGGTTTGCAGGTGATAGTGGGTACGGGAGCCGAGCATGTAGTCGTTGGCAACCGTGGCCGTGAAACGAAAGTCGGCCCGCTCGCCGTCATCGAGCCTGCGCACGAATTCCGGCCTTACCACCAGGTACCCGGATGCATTCCCGGGTGCAGCGACCTCCAGTTCCACGATTTGGCCGCCGGCAACTTCGAGAATGTTGACCTCGCCCATGAACTCGGCCACGAAGCGATTCGCCGGCCGGTAGTAGATGTCGGTCGGGGTGCCTGTCTGCACGACGCGGCCCTCTTTCATTATGGCGATGCGGTCGGACATCACCATCGCCTCTTCGAGGCTGTGGGTGATGTAGACAAAGGTCTTGCCGGTGCGCCGGTGCAGGTCCTTCATCTCCACTTCAAGGATTTTTCTGAGCCGGTAGTCGATGGAGGACAGAGGTTCGTCGAAGAACAGGATGTCCGGGTCCGATGCCAGGGCGCGGGCGAGCGCGACCCGTTGCCGCTCGCCGCCGGAGCACTGCGTCACGCGCCGGGAATAATAGGTCTCCGGAAGGCGCACGATGCGCATCGTGTCCAGGGCGTGCCGGCGCCGCGTTTGCCGCGGCACGCCTTTCATCTTTTGGGAAAACTCGATGTTCTCGCCCACCGTGCGGTGGTTGAACAGCGCCAGGTTCTGGAAAACCATGCAGGTCGGGCGCCGGTTGGCGGGAACTTCCGTGATGTCCGCCTCGCGCAGATGAACGCGGCCGCTGCTGGGTGCCTCGAGCCCGGCGAGTATTCTGAGAAGCGTGGACTTGCCGCTGCCTGAAGGGCCGACGATCGTGAAGAACTCGCCGTCGCGTATTTCCAGGGAGACGCCGTCGAGGGCGGCCACGTCGCCGAAACGCTTGCAGATCGCCGTTGTCGACAGGATGGTTGCCATGCTGTCCGGCGGCAGCCGTCTCAGCCGCGCGCGCGCAGGGCGGCCGAGTACAGGTCATAGAGCCGGTCATAGCCGGGTACGATGTCGAATTCGACCGAGTTGGCGATGCGTTCCTCGAATTCGTCCCACTGCAGGGCGGCCAGCTGTTCCCTGGTAAACCGGGCCAGCACTTCGGGCTGGGCCATCTGGCTGATGGGCTGCAGGTTGCCGTTGCCATTGGCGATGAGGTAAGCCGGGTCCGGTTCGGTGATCCATTCCAGGAAGTCGAGTACGTCGTCGTTCGGGTCCGGGTTGGCGACCGCCGAGTTCAGTTCGATCCAGTTGATGCCGCCCTTGCCCCGGGCCGGCCCGCGGTAGGGCGTGACCGCAACCAGGTTGTTGACGCCTTCCAGCCGCGCCGAGGTGATCGAATAGGTGCCGCCGGTGAAATAGGCATCGATCTCTCCGTTGATGATGGCCAGGTTCAGTTGCGCGAAATCGGTGGTGATCATTCTCGCGTTGTCGATCCAGCGCCGGGCGGTGGCCTCGAACGCCGCAAAGTCGCTCTCGGTCTTTTCGCCGAACGGGTCGATGCCGGCGCCCATGCAGATGTCCATCACGTTCCAGTCTTCGTAGGCGAGCATGCCGTAGCGGTTGGCGAAGTCGGGGTTGTTGAATATGTCCCAGCCTTCGTCCTTGGCGGTTCTCGGGGATATGACATCGGCGTTGACCACGAAGTCGAAAGTCTCGAAGCGCTGCACGACGCCCAGCAGATGCTCACCGTCCTCGCTCATGGCCCAGTGGTAGGGCGGCGCGAACTTGTCGAACATGGCCTCGAACAATGGCTCGAAGCGGTCGCGCGGCAGCTCGCGGATCAGCCCCGCCGGCCACAGTTCCTTGCGCGCCCAGGGATTGTTCAGGTTGACGAAGTCCCACACCGCCGCCTCGCCGGCGCGCAGGCGATTGACCGAGGTCGGGTCGGAGACGTGAATCTCGTAGCGGATCGAACCGCCCGTCTGCTCGCGCCAGAGGTCCAGCAACCGGGGGTCGGCATAGGCATCCCAGGTCAGCAACGCCAGTTCGCGGCGGCGTTCGCCGGCCGGCGCGCAGCCGACCAGGGCGGCACCCGCCGCCGCGGCCATGCCCGCCACGAAGCGCCGCCGACTGACGGACATCTGCAACCCATGCCGGCTGCGAAGCGGATTTCGTGCGGCGAGCCGCCGCAACCTTCGGTAATCGCGCATTTGCTCCTCCCGCGCCGCCGATGGTGGAGCAAAGCGCCGGTCGGGGCAATGCTTCGCGGCCTCAATCCATGTGATCGACCGGAAATGCCCGGACCCGGGCGCGGCAGTTACCGGTGTTTGCGGTCATCGTGCCGATCCCATGCCCATGCCCGGCGGTGCGGGAGTCGAATGAGCCCGTGTCAGGGTGCGCCTTCCCGCCCGGAGGTTCCAGCATGAACCGGTCCGCACGTCTGTTCGCTGTCTCGTGGATTGCCCTGTTTTTTGCCGGCGGGTGCGAACGCGGCGCCGGTACCGGTGAGGAAGCCGCGGCTTTTGCGATGCCGGAGGAAACGACGTCCGGGAAAGTGCCGGCGCTGGCGGGGCGCGGGGTGCATGACACCGAGGACCGGGAGCCATGCCTGAACCATGCGCCGCTGCGTCAGCCGCTGTTCGGCGACCTGCACGTGCACACCGGCTTTTCCTTCGATGCCGCCCCGCCAACAGCATCGGCGCCACGCCTCTGGGCGAGCTGCAATTGGTGAAGGGTTGGGTAGATGCCGAAGGGGCCATGCACAGTTCGGTGCGCAGCATTGGCGGCGCCTGCCAAGGAAAGCCGGCGCCGAACCTTCGTTGCGGCCACAGGTCAGGATGAACATGGAAACGCAGGCGTGTGCGAGAAAGCCGACGTCTGGGTTCTCAGTCTTGGGAACTGTCTGCCTGGTCTTCCCGTTTGCGGAACCTGAGCGTCATTCGATCGGATTCGCCAATGGCACGGTAGTGCGCCTGACAGGCGGCGCGTTCGGCATCGTCTTGCATATCCCGGCAGTGCGCCAGCGACGGGGGCAGCGTCCACACACCGGCGGGGTGGTCCTTGGTGTCACGCGGGTTGGCATTGATCTCGGAGGATTCGTCCAATGTCAGCCCCGCGGCCGCGGCCATTTCGATGACCAGCGCTTCGGTGACGTAGCCGCTGTTTTTCATGTCCTCGATGCTGTGCCCCTCGGGGGCGCGGTGCGTGACCAGCCCGAGTACGCCGCCCGGCCGCAGGGCGCGGGCAATCACCTCGAACATCTGCGCGGCGTAGTCGCCATTCAGCCAGTTGTGGACGTTGCGGAAGGTCAGCACGAAATCCGCCGACCCAGGTGGAGCAATCTCGGTCTGCTCGGGAATGCTGAGTTCGGTCACCACCACGGCGCCGTACAGCTCGGGCGCGGCGGCAAGCTTCCGTTCGAATCGCTGCTGTGCGTTCCTGCGGTACTGCGGGGTGCGTTCGGCGCTCAACGCGAACCCGGCGGCGTAATAGACGCCCTCGTCACGCAATGCCGGCGCCAGAATCTCGGTCCACCAACCGCCGCTCGGCCAGATCTCCACCACCTTGGATTGCGGTTGCACGCCGAAAAACCGCAGCACCTCGACCGGATGCCGGTAGCCATCGCGGGCGCTGTACTCGGGGGTGCGGTTGGCTGCGGCGGCAGCGGCTTCCAGCCAGTCCTTGGATTGCAGGGTTGCGCAAGCCTGCACCGCTGCGCTGCTGGAAAACGCGAGCAGCAGGGCTGTCAGGCATCCCCACATCCGGCCGGCAATGCGGAGACGCGATTCGCTGTCAGGTAAGTCGGCCGTCGCCCGGTCTGCCGCCGATACCGCCATGTTCAACCTCCAGGGTTAGAAATTGCCGATCGGCTATCTTTTCCCAGGGTCGAGCACAAATCAAATCTCGTCTGCTGACCGGTGGCGAGAGTCCTCAACGCACCTGCAGCCAGTGCAGCGCAGGCGCCCGGCGATCATCAGGTGAAGAACGACGCAGCAGTCGTTTTCCAATTCGAGCACGAGTTGTCTTGCGATTCGCTCGAGGCCAGTGACCCGCTTTCCCCGCACCGCTTCGATCGGCGGCGCTACCGTGCGCAACACCAACGGGCTGGCCAGACGGATGTCGATCAGATGCTCGCCGACGAGGCGCCCGTGGAGGTGTTCCATGTAGAGGGTGAGATCCGGCAACTCCGGCATGGCGCCGTGGTCCTTTCCCGCTGTTCCGGCCAGGCGGGTCAACCGGCAGTTTGCACCGGGTCGCTTGTCGAACGGCCCCTGGTGCAATATGCGGGTTAAGGTTGCCGGGCCATCAGGCATCGAACGGAGCGATTGAGGACGTGTCGAATTCCTGGGAGCCGACCTGTAGCGTCGGGATGCTGAACGCCCGTGCCGACATTCTTGGCGCGATTCGCCGGTTCTTCGCAGCGCGGCAGGTCGTCGAGGTGCAGACGCCGACACTGGGTCGAACCTCGGTCTCGGACGTGCACATCGACAGCTTGCGCACTACCGCCGGCGACTTTCTGCAGACCTCCCCGGAGTATTACATGAAGCGCCTGCTGTCTGCGGGCGCGCCGTCAATCTACAGCATCGGACCGGCCTACCGGGCTGAAGAGTCGGGGCGGCTGCACCTCACCGAGTTTACCCTGGTGGAGTGGTACCGGCTCGACTTTGACGACCGGGCACTGATGCGCGAGGTCTCCGAGTTGGTGGATGACATTCTTGGGCCGGCACCCTACCGGTTCCTGACGCACGCCGAACTGCTGGCAACCCGCTCGGGCGGCGCAGCGTGTCCGGACCTGCACTTTGTCGAAGCCGTACAGGGCCTCGGCAAGGGTCGGGCGTTCATAACCGATTACCCGGCGGAGCAGGCGGCGCTGGCCCGGTTGCGCGCGGACGACCCGCAGTTGGCTGCCCGCTTCGAACTGGTTGTGGATGGCCTCGAACTGGCCAACGGCTATCACGAACTGACCGACGCGGAGGAACTGCGCATGCGCATGCAGCGGGACAATCGCACACGCCGCGCCCTCGGCAAGCCGCCGATGCAAGCCGACGAGCGCCTGCTGGCGGCGATGCGTGCCGGTTTGCCGGATTGCGCCGGTGTGGCCCTCGGACTGGACCGCTTGGTGATGCTGGCGGTGGGTGCGGCAGCGATTGCGGAAGTGGTACCGTTTGCCCGGCAATAGGTCGCCGGCGCTGGAGGCTGCGGGACTTCTGCCACGGACTGCCAGGCTCCGGGTGGGCGAGGCCGTTGTGGCTCGTTTCACGCCAGGGCGTCGAAGACGGACCGAAAAAATGTAACCCTGTGCTCATGTTCCGGCTTTGCGATGCAGTGATTGTCACGAGAATGATGGGCGGCGCGCCGGTCACATGAGTAACGCGGCGTCCCGACATTTGTGGACGGCCGTGGGCGGCATTGCGCTTGGCATCGGCGCGATCGGAATCGTGGTTCCGCTGTTGCCGACGACACCGTTCCTGATTCTTGCCGCCTACTGTTTCTCCCGGGGGTCGCGGCGGATGCATGCCTGGCTGGTCGATCATCGCCTGCTTGGTCCGTTCCTGCGCAACTGGCGCGAACACCGTGCGGTGTCCCGGCCGGCCAAGTTCTGGGCGATGATTGCCATGGCGGGCATTTTTGCCCTGTCGGTGCTACTCGACGTCGCCAATTGGGCGCTCGCTCTGGAAGGCACTGTTCTTGTCGGCGCGGCGGTGTTTTTGCTCACGCGGCCGGCGCCGCCGAAATCGGCTCGTTGAAGATCGGGTTCGCGCACCGGTCGAGGCAGCCGGCAGCGGCGAAAAGGCGGAGGTCGCCGCGGCCTTCGAACTCGACGTCTTCGGTGTAGTCGGTGCGCTCCGCAGGCCAGCCCGGCGAAGACGCCTGAACTTCGGGTCACCGCAGCATGATGCGCCTGCAGGCGCGCCCTGACCTTCACCTATCGGCCGACTTGCCGGAGCCACGCCGCCTTTGCGTCGCTTCGCCCTGCCGGGATAGCATGTTGGAACTGATGACAATTTTGACGAGGGAAGACTGTGGAGGCGAAGCATCCCGACCACGAACTGAGCCCCATGCGGTGCCCCATGCATCTCGACGATGTCGATCTCTTTGCGCCGGGGGCACAGGAATACTGGTACGAGTCCTACGACATCCTGCATGCCGAGGCGCCGGTGCATCGCATACCGGGCGAGGGATTCGAACCGGGAACCGATGCCTTCATTCTCTCCAGGCACGACGACATCGCCCTGGTGGTCCGCGATCAGGAGCGTTTTCCGGTGGTCACCAGCGTGGCGCTCAAGCAGGTCATCGAGGCCGGCGGCGATCCGTTCGAACTGCCCAATGTCAACACGCTGGTGGCATCGATGGTCACCCTGCGGCCCAACCCTGAAATGTGGCGTTCCCACCGCCAGGAACTCACCGATCCCTGGGTCGGGCCCGGCGCCGGCCGCAACCGGGAGATGGTGCAGCAGGTCGCCGACGATCTCGTTGACCGGTGGATCGACCGCGGCGAGGTGGAGTTTGTCTCCGAATTCGCACAACCACTGCCGCATACGGTCATGGCCAACGTATTGGGCTGGCCGCTGCAGGATCTCAAGCTGCTCAAGTACTTTGGCGACGGCACGGTCAAGCCCTTCGTGTATGGGCGAAAGCACAACAACCTGTTGAACGAGGAGGAAATCAGGAGCCAGTTCGAGGTGCTCGCGGAGTTCAAGCAGTACACCGATGAGCTGATCCGGCACAAGCGCGAACACCCGGCCGATGACATGATTTCGTTCCTCACCCAGGTGGAGTATTCGCCACTCGGGCGCAAGCTCAGGGACGGGGAAATCAATGGCATCGTTTATGCGATGGTCATCGGCGGACTGGAAACCACCCAGTACGCACTGGCCGAGCAGGTGCAGTTGCTGATCGAGCGCGAAGGCGTCTGGGATGAACTCAAGGCCGACCGGGGCCATGTTCGCGCCTTCACCGAGGAAGGCATGCGCCTGCGCTCGCCCACCCAGGGCCTGTCGACCCGCATCACCAGTCAGGACGAAGTGTTCCAGGGCGTGCACGTCGCCAAAGGCTCGTACCTGCACCTGCGCTGGGCGGCAGCCAATATCGACCCGCAGGAGTGGCAGGACGCGCAGCAGCTCAAGCTCGACCGGCGCGCCGGCACTCGGCACCTGACCTTTTCACAGGGGCCGCGCGTATGCCCCGGGGCGCACATTTCCCGGCTTGAGCAGACCATTGCCTGGAATACCCTGCTCGACCGGGTCGGTCGGTTTTCTTACGCAGAGGACAACGACTTCCTGCACCAACCGGGCATCATGCTGGGAACCATGAAGCTGAATCTCGAGTTCACGCGACCCTGATCCGGCAAGCCCGCTTGCTGGGGGCGAGACAAGGGCGCCGCGGCGCCCGGGATGCCCGACTACAGGCGATCGCACCCGGGCAGGCGCGAAGATCGCACCGGATGTCCGGGCGCTCGGACGCGGTGGCGACAGACCCCGCAACCGACCCCAGGGGCAGCGTCGTCAGCTTCAGACGGCGCAAAACTGCTGCTTGACGGGGGCAACCAAAGGGCTACACTTGCCAATCAGAGGCGGGAACACCGCTTCGGTCCAACTGAATCCAAGTTCACTACACCCCCACAGGCACTGGCAGTAGACCCTGGAGAAAGCGCGCAAAGGCGCGTCGATTGGACCGGTTTCCTGCACCCAAAAACCATGCCGCAAGGCACGAACAAGAGCACAACTTCCACATGTCGATGTATCTGAAAGACCTGAAGACCAAGCCGGTGGTCGAACTGGTGGACATGGCCCGCGACCTCGGGCTCGAAAATCTTGCCCGGTCGCGCAAGCAGGAAGTCATTGCGGCCATGGTCCGCAAGCTGGCCAAGCAGGGTGAAGACATCTTCGGGGAAGGCACCCTGGAGATTTTGCAGGACGGTTTCGGCTTTCTGCGTTCCGCCGACAGTTCCTATCTGGCCGGGCCGGACGACATCTATGTGTCTCCGAGCCAGATCCGCCGCTTCAACCTGCGCACCGGCGACAGCCTGGCCGGCAAGATCCGGCCGCCCAAGGACGGCGAGCGTTACTTCGCCATGCTCAAGGTCGATGAAATCAACTTCAGCGAGCCGAATTCCAAGAAACACAAGCTGCTGTTCGAGAACCTGACGCCGCTGTTCCCGAATGAGCGGTTGAAGCTCGAGCGCGGCAATGGCAGCACCGAGGATCTTTCCGCCCGCATCATCGACCTGGTCGCACCGGTCGGCAAGGGCCAGCGCGGGCTGATCGTCTCACCGCCGAAAGCGGGCAAGACCCTGGTGCTGCAAAACGTCGCCCAGTCCATTACCGCCAACGACCCGGAAGTGGTGCTCATCGTGCTGTTGATCGACGAGCGGCCCGAGGAAGTCACCGAGATGCAACGCTCGGTGCGCGGCGAAGTAGTGGCCAGCACCTTCGATGAGCCGCCCACGCGGCACGTTCAGGTGGCGGAAATGGTGATTGAGAAGGCCAAGCGCCTGGTCGAGCACCAGAAAAACGTGGTGATTCTGCTCGACTCCATCACCCGCCTGGCGCGCGCCTACAACACCATCGTGCCCTCATCGGGCAAGGTGCTGACCGGTGGTGTCGATGCGCATGCGCTCGAGCGTCCCAAGCGCTTTTTCGGCGCCGCGCGCAACATCGAGGAGGGCGGCAGCCTGACCATCGTTGCCACCGCCCTGATCGACACCGGCTCGAAGATGGATGAAGTCATCTACGAGGAGTTCAAGGGCACCGGCAACCAGGAGCTGCACCTCGAGCGCAAGATCGCCGAGAAACGCGTCTACCCGGCCATCAACATCCGTCGTTCCGGCACCCGCCGGGAAGAACTGCTGATGGGCGAGGAAGAACTGCAGCGGGTATGGATCCTGCGCAAGATCCTGCACGACATGGACGACCTGGTGGCCATCGAGTTCCTGATCGACAAGCTCAAGGACACCAAGACCAACGCCGAGTTCTTCAACTCGATGCGGGCGCGTTAGGAGCCTGCGCCGATCAGAAATTCACCCCGCGCGTGAAGGCCCCGTCCACGCGCACATTGGTGCCGTTTACCCAACTGGCCGCCGGGCTGGCGAGAAACGCCACTACCCTGGCAACCTCTTCGGCGGTTCCCATGCGCTTGCTGGGGTGGTAGTCGCGGTCGCGCTCATAGAGTGCGGTCATGTTGTCCTTGATCTGGTTCCAAACGCCGCCTTCAATGAAGATCGGCCCGGGCGAGACGCTGTTGGCGCGTATGCCCTTGGCGCCCCACTGCTGGGCGAGCTGCGCCATGTGACGGATGGAGGCGGCCTTGATGGAGCCGTAGCTGGGGCTGATGGGCACGTCGTGGTGCTCGATGCCGGTTATGGTGGCGATCTGCACCAGCGCCGCCCGGTCGGACCGCTCCAGAAAGGGCAGCGCGCCCTCGCTCATGCCGACCATGCCCAACAGGTCGACGTTGAAATTGTTGATCCAGCTTTCCGGCCCTGGGCCGGGCGCTCCGCTGGCAGTGGCGTTATGCACCACGATGTCGATGCCGCCCAGGGCCTCGGCGGCATTCTGCATCCAGGCCACGGTGGCGGCATGGTCGCTCACGTCGCAGACCTGGCCGACAGCGGTGCCGAGTTGCGACAGGTCCCGCAGGGCAGCTTCCACTCCTTCGGCTCTGCGCGCTGCGATGCCGACCGAAGCGCCTTCCGCCAGCAGTTCCTTGGCCACTGCGAGGCCGATTCCCTGGGTGCCGCCGGAGATGACCGCCCGGGCGCCGGTGAGTCCTAGATCCATGGTGCTTCCTCCTCAGGGACAGGGTGACAGCCCGGCATAATAGGCCGCCAGATTGTCGATGTCTGCGTCGCTCAGATTCTCGACGAACGGCTGCATCGTGATTTCGTCGCGTTCACGATTGCGGAAGGCGCGGATCTGGGTGGCCAGGTAAGCCTGCTGCTGCCCCGCCAGGCTCGGCCAGAGCGGGTTGACGGAAATACCGTTCGGGCCGTGGCAGGCGGCGCACAACCCGGCCAAGGACTTGCCGGCCGCGGCATCGCCAGCTTCGGCCTGGGCGGCGCCGACACCGAGTGCGGTGCACAATACCGCCAGCAGGGTTGCACAAGCGGCTAGCGCCCGGCTTGCCTTGCTGTTGCGAAACACTCTCTTTCCCATCGCTTTCTCCTGCAATCAAACGCTTGCCGATGGCGCATCCGCCAGGTCGTTGCCGATGACTGCCGCATCCGTTTCCGGCTCCCCGACGGATTTCATGGCGCGGGTTTCGCCCACGCCGATCCTCAGGAAATCCCACAGCAACAGCACGACGCCAACGGTCATGACCACGCCCATGCCCATGCGCCACCACATGGCCTCGACGAACCAGGGCCGCGTCTGCCCCTCGAAATAGGCCTGCCAGGTGGAACCGCCCATGGCCCGCTCCACGAACGACTGCTCGTAGCCGGCGATCAGCAGCGCAACCGTCATGCCCAGCATGCCGATATGGGTGAGCCCCAGCGCCCACTTCCAGCGCCAGGCGCCGGCGATGCCGGCGGACATCCAGACATTGCCGCGCAGGCGCTGCACGGCGATGTAGATGAGGGCGACGATGATGGTGACATAGGCGCCGAAAAAGGCCAGGTGCCCGTGCGACGACGACCACTGGGTACCGTGGGTATACAGGTTGATCTGCGGCAGCGTCTGCATGAACCCCCACACGCCGGCGCCCAGAAAGTTGCCGAAGGCGTGGGCGATGAGCCAGGCCAGCGCCGGGTGATTGCTGGCGCGGAAGGCGTGCCGGCCGGCGTCGTAGACCGCGTGCACCACCATGGCCACCAGCGGCACCGGCTCCAGGGCCGAGAAAAAGCCGCCGATGCCGAGCCAGTACTCCGGCGTGCCGATCCAGAAGTAGTGGTGGCCGAGCCCCAGGATGC
>CAZNFI010000069.1:0-15214 GCA_964572185.1 uncultured Pseudomonadales bacterium | reverse complement strand
AGCGGTTCCCCGCATGTAAGCGTCCCGGCGCGCCGGGTTCCCGACTCGCATGGAATAAATTTTCAACTCATTGATTTTTAATAATTTTCTGTTTACAGCGTCGGTCTGCCAACGGGTTCCTTCGTTCGGAGGCCGAGTGGGCATGAGGTAAGAACCCCCTGCTCGGGCGAGACATTCCGCGTTCTTGTCTCAATGGTCGAAAGGGTTGTTGAGAACGATCGTCTGCTCCCGGTCCGGGCCGGTGGAAACGATATCCACGGGCACGCCCACGGCGCTCTCAATGCGCTCGATGTAGGCTCTGGCGTTTGCCGGTAGCCCGTCGATCGACCGCAACCCGATCGTCGATTCTTCCCAGCCCGGCAATTCCTCGTAGCGCGGCTCGACCTGGGCATAGTGCTCGTTGCCGAACCGGGGGGTACCCGGGTCGCCGTGCGGCCCTTGGTAACCGACACAGATGCGGATTCTCTCCAGTCCGTCGAGTACATCGAGTTTCGTCAGACACAGGCCCGATACGCTGTTGATGCGCACCGCCTGCCGCAAGGCCACTGCATCGAACCAACCGCAGCGACGCGGTCGGCCGGTGGTGGAACCGAATTCGTCGCCCCGTTCAGCCAGGCGGCCCCCGGTGTCATCGAACAGTTCGGTCGGGAACGGCCCGGCGCCCACCCGCGTGACGTAGGCCTTGGTGATGCCCAGCACATAGTCGAGATAGACGGGGCCGAAGCCGCTGCCGACCGATGTACCGCCGGCAGTGGTGTTTGATGAGGTGACGAACGGGTAGGTGCCGAGGTCGATGTCCAGCAAGGTGCCCTGGGCGCCTTCGAACAGGATGTTCTCCCCGGCCTCGCGCAGTTCGTGCAGCAAGGACGTCACATCGGCCACCATCGGCCCAATCTGCTCGGCCACCGACGCGCAACCTTCCAGCGTTGCATTGAAGTCGACCGGCTCGGCCTTGTAGTACTTCTCCAGAATGAAATTCTGGTAATCCATGACCTCGGCCAGCTTGGCGGCGAAACCCTGCCAGTGATACAGGTCGCCAAGGCGCAGGCCGCGCCGCGCCGCCTTGTCTTCGTAAGCCGGACCGATGCCGCGCAGGGTGGTTCCGATCCTGTCGCTGCCGCGCGCCTGCTCCCTGGCCAGGTCGAGCTTCTGGTGATAGGGCAGAATGAGCTGGCAGGCGGGGCTGATACGCAGCCGCTCACGCACCGGTATCCCCTGCGCCTCCAGTCCGGCCACTTCGCCGAGCAGTTCATTCGCCTCGAGCACCACGCCGTTGCCGACCAGGCATCGCACGCCGGGTCGCAGGATGCCGGAGGGAATCAGGTGCAGCACCGTTTTCCGGCCATCGACCACCAGTGTGTGGCCGGCATTGTGGCCGCCCTGGGTGCGCACCACGGCGGCGGCCTGCTCGGTCAACAGGTCTACGACCTTGCCCTTGCCTTCGTCACCCCATTGGGTGCCCAGAACTACGACATTGCGGCCCATGGCTAACGAATCGTCGCCCCTGGCGGCCCTTCCCATTGCTTCACGCGACCAGCATCCATGCGGCATTTGGCGTCAGGCGACAGCGGCACGCCGGGCGGCAGCGAATTGCCCGCCCGGCCGAGCGAACTGAGGCAATGTCTTGTCATGTTGTTCTGGCCTGACGGCGCCCGGATCAGCCCTCGTCGTCCTTCAGATACTTGAAGAACTCGCTGTTGGGATCGAGCACCAGCATGTCGCCTTTGTCGCCGAACACCTTGGCGTAGGCATTGATGCTGCGCGTGAACTCGTAGAACTCCGGATCCTTGTTGAAGGCATCCGCATAGATCGAGGCAGAGCTGGCATCGCCGTCACCGCGGATCTGTTCGGCCTCGCGGTACGCCTCGGCCTCGATGACAACGGTTTGACGTTCCGCATCGGCACGAATGCCGAGGGCAAGTTCCTGACCCTGGGCGCGGTACTGGCGCGCTTCGATCTGACGCTCCGAATTCATGCGCTCGTAGACGGACGTGGACACCTCGGTGGGTAAATCGATGCGCTTCACCCGCACGTCGATCACCTCGACGCCGACCGCTTCCTTCATCACCCGGTTGAGGTCCGCCGTCAATTCCTGCATGAGTTGATCACGTTCACCGGAGATGACTTCGTGCATGTCCCGGCGGCTCATGGCGTTGCGCAACCCCTCGTTCACCCGCTCTTGGAGTATGCGGTTGGCCCGGCTTTCATCGCCGGTACTGGCGGTGTAGTAGTTTTCCACATCGATGATGCGCCACTTGGCGAAAGAATCGACGATGAGCGGCTTTTTCTCGAGCGTGTAGTAGGTCTCGGGGCTGGAGTCGAGCGTCAGCACCCGGGCATCGAACTTTTTCACCTCTTCGGCGATCGGCATCTTCAGGTGCAGGCCCGGCGGCACGTCCGCGCGGCTGACCGCGCCGAACCGCAACAGGATGGCCCGTTCGGTTTCCCTGACGATGTAGATGCTCTGCAACAGCAGCAGCACCGCCACCACGCCGATTACCAGGAAAATAAAATTGCGAAGATTCATGACTATGCCTTTCGTTCGCGAATCACGTTTACTAATGAGTCAACCGTCAAGCCGACGACCGCCCTCTCGTTGCACTCAGGTGCGGCCAGCCCTTCACCGGGAGTCACGGTTTGTCCGGCCGCTGGCGATGCGGTTGTTGATTTCCTGCATCACCGCATCCGCCAGGGATCGCACCGTTTCCTGTCCCGCCGGGCCGCCGACTCCAGATTGAGAAAAGCGGTCGAGAGGCAGGTACATGAGGTTGTTGCCGCCTTCCACGTCGACCATGATCTTGGAACTATTGGACAGTACCGCCTCGATGGCATCGATGTACAGCCGGTCGCGGGTCACCCGCTGGGCCACGGTGTATTCCGCGAGCAGCTTCTCGAAGCGCTGCGCCTCGCCCTGCGCCCTGGCCACCACCCGGTCGCGATAGGCATTGGCTTCCTCGATCAGTTTCTGCGCTTCGCCCCTGGCGGTGGGGATGATGCTCTCCGCATAGGCATTCGCCTCATTGATGACGCGCTGTTCGTCTTCCTTGGCTTTCTGTACATCATTGAACGCATCCCGCACCTGGGTGGGCGGCGCGCTCTCATCGATGTTCACCTTGCTCACCAGGATGCCGGTGCTGTAGCGGTTCAGATAGGATTGCAGCCGTTCCTGCACTTCGATGGCGATGGCCGCGCGCCCGTCGGTGATCACCTGATCCATGACGGAGCCGCCCACCACGTGGCGCAGGGCGCTCTCGGTGGCATGATCCAGGCTCACCTCGGGGTTGCGTACCTTGACCAGGAATGCTACCGGGTCCTCCACGACGTACTGCACGGTCATGCTCACATCAACGATGTTCTCGTCCTCGGTAAGCATGAGTGCCTGGTGCTTCTTGGAGCGCACCTGGGTGACATTCACTTTTTCCACCCGATCGATGATCGGCGGGTTCCAGTGCAGGCCCGGCATGACCACATTCTGCTGCACCGCGCCAAAACGGAACACCACGCCGCGCTCGCCCTGGTCGATCTGGTATAGACCCCAGAGCCCGTAGACGATGGCGAGCACAACCAGCCCCACACTGAACAGGCTGGTGCTGAGCCCGCCGCCGCTGCCCTTGCCGCGCCCGCCGCCGCGTCGCCTGCCGAAGATGCCGGCAAGCTGCGACTGCAGCTTCTTGAAGGCTTCGTCCAGATCCGGCGGACCCTGATCGCCGCTGTTACCCCATGGGTCCCGGCCGCCGCCGGGTTCATTCCACGCCATGTGGTGCTCCGTCGTTTTGCGAGGGGAGGGAGATTCTAGCTTGGTTGCGCCGCGAAATCCCGCGCTGCCGCGCTCATCGAGCCATTGCGCACGCCGGCCAGTCAGTTATCGGCAACGCACCCGGGCTTGCCTTGGCCGGCACGGGCGCGGCAGCACTCCCGCGGTGCCGCGGGGAAACTCAACCTGCCTCGGAAACGGCGCCGTCCTCGCGCAACAGGCGGTCGAGGCGGGCGCGCAGCCTGGGGTCGGCGCGCACCCGCAAACGGGAGCCGCCGTCTTCGGTGATCTCCTCGCCGAGCACGGCACCCCTGGCATAGAGCCAGGCCCGGGCCCGACCGGCCGAGAGGGGCAGCGTCAACGACAGCGGCTCCTGCACGCCGAGCGCCACACCGATTGCCTCCACCAGGCGCTGCAACCCCTCGCCACTTACCGCACTGACGCTTACCGAGCGGTTGCTGCTGCTGTTGCGCGCCACCGAGGTGCGCTCGCCGATCAGGTCGCACTTGTTCAGCGCCGTGACCACGGGAATGGCTTGCGCGCCGATGTCGGCAAGAACCTGCTCCACTTCATGCCGGCGCCGCTCCGCATCGGCGGCGCTGGCATCGACGACGTGTACGAGCAGGTCGGCACTGGCCACTTCCTCCAGCGTTGCCTTGAAGGCATCGACCAGGGTATGCGGCAGACGGCTGATGAAACCGACGGTATCGGCCAGAACGACTGCGCCGGCGCCCGGAACACTGAGTTTGCGCATGGTCGGGTCGAGGGTAGCGAACAGCCGGTCTTCGGCCACCGCGGCGGCGGCGGTCAGCGCGTTGAACAGCGTCGACTTGCCCGCGTTGGTATAGCCGACCAGGGATACGGTCATGGTCCCGGAGCGACTGCGCCGGCGCCGGCCCTGGCCGCGGCGCCTGGCCACCTGGCCGAGCCTGGCCTGTACCCTTTTGATGCGATCGCTGAGCATGCGCCTGTCCAGCTCGATCTGCGTCTCGCCGCCGCCGCGCAGGCCGATGCCTCCCTTCTGCCTGTCGAGGTGTGTCCAGCCTCGCACCAGGCGCGTCCGCGCATGTTCGAGTTGTGCGAGTTCGACCTGCAGTTTGCCTTCGAAGGTGCGGGCGCGCTCGGCGAAGATGTGCAGAATGAGTTCGGTGCGGGTCATCACCCGGCAGCCCACCACCCGCTCGAGGTTGCGCTGCTGGCCCGGGGAAAGATCGTGGTTGACCAGCACCAGGTCTGCGGACAGGGAGGCTACCGCCCGGCCAAGCTCCCGCGCCTTGCCTTCGCCCACCAGCAGTCGCGGGTGCCTTTCCCGCCGCCGGGCGACCATCTCGAGCGCGATGCCGATGCCAGCCGAATTCGCCAGTTCACGGAATTCTCCGGAATCGAAGTTGTCCACCCCCCGCAACTGGAGGTGCAGCAGTACGGCGTGACGGCCAGGCGCGAATCGATCGAAGAACAAACCTGGTTCCCGATGCCCTATGCCGCCGGCGGCGCTTCCCGCTCGCCCGCGGTCGATAGCCTGACGTTGCGCGACGGCACCACCGTGGATATGGCATGTTTGTATACCATCTGGCTGACACTGTTGCGCAGCAGCAGCACGAATTGATCGAAAGACTCGATCTGCCCCTGCAGCTTGATTCCATTGACCAGGTAGATCGATACCGGAACACGCTCCTTTCTGAGCGTGTTCAAGTAAGGGTCTTGTAGCGAGTGCCCTTTTGACATCTGGATTCTCCTTGCCGAATTGGCTTGCAAATACCCCGGGGGTCTGACACCTGCAACGACCTCCAGGGCTCTCCGGTTTCTAGTTGTAGTGTTTTCGAGTATGGCTACCCTGTTGCGGAACCCCAATTGACTTCCGGACTGTTCCGGGTTCCCGTCCCCGAACTATCGCACACCGTCGGACCATTGCAAGGAGACATCACCCCGAATCGGGGCGGAAAACCTTGTTTTCGCTGGCTTGCGGCCGGTTGAAGGGGGTTGCGTCATCGCCGCGCGGCCGCACCGCCCGCAATCGGTCGAGCACCTGACCGGCGGCTGCCCCAGGGTCGTTCCAGTCCAGCACTTCCAGAGCCTGCCATTTGCGCAGCCAGGTGAACTGCTTTTTGGCGAGTTGGCGGGTTGCGGCGATGGCCCGATCGCGCATTTCACCGGCATCGAGGCGGCCTTCGAGATAACGCCACATCTGCCGATAGCCGACCGCCCGCATCGACGGCAGGCCGGGATGCAGGTCGCCGCGTGCCCGCAGCGCACACACTTCGCTTGTAAAGCCGGCGTCGAGCATCGCGTCGAAGCGTTCGGCAATACGCCCGTGCAGCAGCCTCCGGTCGTCGGGCATGACCGCAAAGGTCAGTAGTGGCTCGCCAAGCCGCTCGGCAACGCCGCGGTGCGCCTGTTCGCGCCAGAACGCCGAAATGGGGCGCCCGGTGGTCTCGTATACCTCCAGGGCGCGTTGCAGGCGCTGTGGGTTGTTGGGATGAATGGCGGCCGCCGCCGGGGGGTCCACGGCGGCGAGCCGCTTGTGCAGCGCCGGCCAACCGTCGGCGACCGCCCTGGCCTCGATGGCATCCCGCACTTCGCTACTCGCCTGGGGCAGGTCGGCCAGCCCATCGCGAAAGGCCCGGGCATAGAGCATGGCGCCACCAACCACAACCGGCAGCTTGCCCTGCCTGGATGCCTGTATCGCCGCACGGTCCGCATCCTGCACGAACGCCGCCGCCGAATAGCTCTGCGCAGCATCGCGGATGTCGATCAGTGCGTGCGGATGACGCGCCAGCGTGGCCGCGTCCGGCTTCGCGGTGCCGATGTCCATGCCACGATAGATCATCGCCGAGTCCATGCTGATCAGTTGACAGGACGTACGTTCAGCCAGCGCCAGTGCGGTTGCCGTCTTGCCGGCCGCGGTCGGCCCGAGCAGCATCACGATGGCCACGGACGATTCCTGCCGTGGCTCCGCCGGCAGCCCACCCTACTGCCCGCGCAGGAACTGCCGGTCAAGATCATCCAGCGACTGCACCAGGTAAGTGGGCCGCCCGTGGTTGCACTGCTCGGCATTTTCGGTGCGCTCCATTTCCCGCAGCAGCGCGTTCATCTCCGCAATCGTAAGCGTGCGGTTGGCGCGAACCGATGCATGACAGGCCATGCTGGCCAGCAGGTCGTCCTGGCGGTTGCCGATCGCCCGGGTAACGCCGGCATCGGCGAGTTCGCCCAGCACGTCCGCGGCGAGCTGCTCCACATCGGCGCCGGCCAGCAGCGCCGGTACTTCCCTGACGGTCACGCTGCGCAGCCCGGTCCGGTCCACCACCAGACCCAGGCCCTGCAACTCCTCGCGCGCCTGTTCGGCCAGTTCCGCTTCCGCCTCGGTGGTGTCGCAGGCCAGGGGCACCAGCAGGCGCTGGGTCACCACCTGGTGGTCGCTGGTGGATTGCTTGAGCTTCTCGTAGGTGATTCGTTCGTGCGCCGCATGCATGTCCACAACCACCAGCCCCCGGGCGTTCTGTGCCAGGATGTAGATGCCATGCAACTGGGCGATGGCATAGCCGAGCGGCGGCAAATCCTCCTGCGCCGCCGCCTGGTCCTGATAGCTCGACAGGGCCTCGGTAATGGCCAGGGTCGACCCTCCCGGCCGGGGGGATCCCAGCCCAAGCTGACCGGTACCCGCCGCATAGGGCGAACCGGCGCGGGCCGTGTCCGGTTCCGGCCTTGCGGAAGCTGCGGTCGGGGGTGCCTGCAGCGAACCCGGCCGGACCTCGCGCAGCGCCCGGTTCAGTCTGCCGTACAGAAAGTCATGCACATCGCGCGCCCGGCGAAAGCGAACTTCCGACTTGGTGGGATGCACATTGACGTCCACCTCGTCCGGCGGCAACTCCAGGTACAGGGCAAACAGGGGATGCCGGCCATGAAACAGCACGTCGCGATAGGCCTGGCGAATGGCGTGTGCGACCAGTTTGTCGCGCACCACCCTGCCATTGACGAAAAAATACTGGCGGTCGGCCTGTCCCCGGGAGTTTGTGGGCAGGCCCACCCAGCCGTACAGGCCCAGGTTGCCACGCTGTTCGTCTATACGCAGGCTGCGCTCGATGAACCGGGCGCCAAGCACGGCGGCCAGGCGGGCTTGAAGGTCGCCGGCCGGCATGACTTCCCGCCGCGCGCCGATGCGCAGTTCCAGGCCCACATCGCAACGACACAGCGCCAGTCGCCGCAATGCGGCCTCCACCTGCTGTGTTTCGGTGCGCTCGGTCTTGAGGAAGCGGCGGCGCGCCGGCGTATTGAAGAAAAGATCCTGCACGTCGACCGACGTGCCGGGCGGGTGGCCGCTGGGCCCGTCGCTGACGACGGTGCCCCCGTGCACGGCCATATGGAATCCCATGGGCTCGCCCGGGGTGCGGCTGGTGATGGTCAACCGGGAGACCGAAGCAACACTGGCCAGTGCCTCACCGCGAAAACCGAGACTCTTCACGCCCAGCAGATCATCGACCGTGGCGACTTTGCTGGTCGCGTGCCGGCTGAGCGCCAGCGGCAGGTCGTCCGGGTGTATGCCGTGTCCGTCGTCGCTCACCCGTACCCGCTTTACGCCGCCCTGTTCGATGAGCACATCAACCCGGCCGGCGCCTGCATCGAAACTGTTTTCGACCAGTTCCTTGACGATCGACGCGGGTCGTTCCACCACTTCGCCCGCGGCAATCTGGTCGGCGACAAACTGCGGCAGCCTGGTGATTCGATCAGTCATGCGATATCACTGCGTTTCTTCCTTCACCGTGGAACGCTGCCCCGGTCGTCTGCGCACCGGGCGGTCGAGTGCGTTGCCGTTCACCGCTATCCTGCCCGGCCGGTACATCGCCCCGTCAGGTCCTGACCGGTATCAGGATCACCTGCCCGACGCGGATGCGGTCTCCATCCAGACCATTCGCCCTTTGCACTTCGGCGGTGCTGGTTCCGTGGCGTGCGGCTATCTCGGACAGGGTGTCGCCGCGTTCCACGACGTAGCGCAGATTGCTCGGGACTGCACCTCCCGAAATGGCGGTACCGGCAGGCGGGGAACTGGCCATGTAAGAGGTGACCCCCGCGTGAATCGCCCTGGTGATGCGATGCTGGTGGTCCGCCTGGCTGAGCCGCCGCGCCTCCCGCGGGTTGGATATGTAGCCGGTCTCTACCAGCAGGCTCGGAATGTCCGGTGACTTGAGCACCACGAAACCCGCCTGTCCCACCTGCCTGCTGTGCAGCTTGGTCACCCTACCGAGACTTTGCAGCACGGCTTCGCCCGCCTCCAGGCTGGCCGCCAGGTTGGCATCCATGGACAGGTCCAACAATACCTGGGCAAGCAGTTCGTCCTTGTCATCGAGGCTGACGTTCCCGACACCGCCAATCAGGTCCGAGCGGTTCTCCTTCTCGGCCAGCCAGCGGGCCGTCTCGCTGGTAGCGCCGCGCTGCGACAGCGCATACACCGATGCGCCGTGGGCCGACGGACTCTTGAATGCATCCGCATGGATGGACACGAACAGATCGGCCCGCGCATCGCGGGCGATTTCCACGCGCTTGCGCAGCGGTATGTAGTAATCGCCCTTGCGCACCAGCACGGCCCGATAGCCCGGCGAGCTGTTGAACAGGGCTGCCAGTTTGCGCGCCATCTGCAGCACCACTGTCTTTTCGTAGAGGCCGTGCGCGCCCACTGCGCCCGGATCTTC
Source organism: uncultured Pseudomonadales bacterium (assembly GCA_964572185.1). Classification (GTDB taxonomy): domain Bacteria; phylum Pseudomonadota; class Gammaproteobacteria; order Pseudomonadales; family Azotimanducaceae; genus Azophilus. The sequence continues at coordinate 5,776 of CAZNFI010000069.1, read as the reverse complement.
GCCGCCGTGTCCGGCATCGATGGCAATCACCACGTCACGTCGGTCGGTCTGCGCCGGTTCCCGAGGCGGTTGTTGCGGTTCGACTCGGTCTGTTTCTTTCTCGAACAGATCGATGACCAGGCGATGGCCATAGGGTGAAACCGGGTCGAGCCTGAAATGTTTGGGGTCGACCTGCACGGCCATGTCGAGTACCAGCCGCTGTCCCGAACCCCGCGGCGCCGTGCGAACATTCATGATGCGCTTGTGGCCGCGGGCCGGCCGCCGCGGGTCGAGCCCGGACTTCAGGGTGGCATTCTTCAGGTCGACCACCACCCGGTAAGGGTCGGCCAGTTGAAACACCGCGCAACTGATCGATTCGGATGACTCGAACACCACCCGGGTGTACTCCGGCGCCTCGTGCATGCGCACCTGGTCCACCACCGCGCCATGCGCCGTCAGGCAAGGCAGCAGCACGGCCGCAACGGCTGTGGCTATTCGCGACCGCCACCACCCGCGCCGTAGCGCAAGACCCCGGTTGTGGGCAGCGGCCACCGCTACTGCTTCCCTGCCGCCGAAACGCTGGCGTGCCAGTGCGCAACCAAGGCCGCCTGTTCGGGCCTGCAACGGGCACATCCGGATCCTGATCCGGCACGCGAATACACGTTAACGAGCCCCGACCCCGGCGGCAGTTGACTTTGCCGGGTAGACAATCGCTGCGCTGCGCCCGGCTTTCTCGACGCGCAGGGCAATTTCGAGGTCGGGGGGCGGCAGGCGCCCGAGCGCGCGCTCCGGCCACTCAATGAGCTTTATGAACGGAGCGGCCATGTGATCGTCGATGCCGATGAAGTCGAGTTCCTGGCTGTCGCCAATTCGATAGAAATCGAAATGCAAGACCCGGTACTCGTCATAGGGCTCCAGCAATGTGTAGGTGGGGCTCTTTACGGGCCCGGAAAATCCCAACGCGCGAAGTATGCCGCGTACCAGCGTGGTCTTGCCAGCGCCGAGTTCCCCCTTGAGGAACACCACCGCGTCACCGGCAAACCCCTGCTTTGCCGTCAGCAACCCGGCCAGCCCGGCACCCAGTTCGAGCGTCGCCTGTTCATTGCGCAGCAATTTCGTTTCCTTGGCCATCCTTCAATCCACAGCGCCCGGGTACGATGTCGCGGCAATCGCAACAGCCCCCGCCGATGGCGCCACGCTAAGCGGTGCGGCGCGCCGCTGAACGTTCACCGACCCGCAGATTCCCGCATTCAATCCAGTAACCCGGCAATAGTCTCGAACAGGTCGGTGGCGACCAGGCCACGCCGGCTGCGGCGTTGCGCGGCCAGGTCTGCGGCACGGCCGTGCAGACAGGTGCCCAGCGTCGCCGACCGGGCAGCGTCAAACCCCTGGGCGAGCAGGCTGCCGATGACGCCACTCAGCACATCGCCCATGCCCGCTGTGGCCATGCCCGGATTGCCGTGGCCGCAGACGCCGAGCAGTTGCTGGGCCGCGCAGATGCTGCCGGCGCCCTTGAGCACCGCCACGCCGCCGGTCCGCTCCGCCAGGCGCAGCGCCGTTCCGGGACGGTCGGCCTCGACCTCCGCCACGCTCAAGCCAAGCAGTTGCGCCGCTTCCGCCGCGTGCGGCGTTATCACCGATGCGCCGGGGGGGCGCTGCTCGAGTTCGGCCAGCCAGCGCAACCCATCGGCATCGATCAGCATCGGCACCGGCATCGCCAGCGCCCGGCGAAACAGCTGCTCCCCCCAGGGGCCGCGACCGATACCCGGACCCAGGGCAATCGCGGTAGCGCGGTGCAGCAGTTCGTGCACCGCTTCCTGCTGGTCGGCATCCTGAACCATGATCTCCGGGCGGCGCGCGAGAATCGCCGGGCGGTGCGCCGCCCGGGTAACGACGCTCACCAACCCGGCACCGGTGCGCAGCGCAGCCTCCGCGGCCATGAGCGGGGCACCCCCCATGTTGAAGTCGCCGCCGACTACCACCAGATGACCGGCACGGTGCTTGTACAGGTTGACGCCCAGGGACGGCAGCGATCCCGCCTCGAAGGTCAGCAGCGGACAGCCCGGCACCGCATCCATGACCGATTGCGGAACGCCGAGCTGCGCATGCACCAGATCGCCCCGGAACGCCAGCGCCGGGCCGGTGTGCAGGCCGATCTTGGCGCCGATGAAGCTGACCGTGACATCCGCCCGAACGGCTTGGCCGTGCACCGCTCCGTTGTCGCCGCTCGCCCCGCTTGGCACATCCACGGCAAGCACCGGCCGGCCGCTTGCGTTGATGCGGTCAATGGCGCTGGCAAAGGGTTCCCGGGGCGGCCCTTGCAGCCCGGTGCCCAGCAGCGCATCGACGAATACTTCGCCGCGCGCCGGCTGCTCCGCTGGCACTGCGGTCACGCCCCGCTCAGCCGCCCAGCCACGAGCCCTGGCGGCATCGCCGCGCAGCTCGCCCGCGCCCACCTGCAGTACCTGGGCATCGAGACCGATCTCGCTGGCCAGGCCGGCAATGACGTAACCGTCGCCGGCGTTGTTGCCCTTGCCGCAGAACACGGAGATGGCAGCGGCGCGCGGCCACCGCCCGGCCAATACATCGAACGCCGCACGGCCCGCGCGCAGCATCAGTTCGAAACCGGGAAGGCCATGCTCCTCGATGGCGATGCGGTCGAGTTCGCGGCACTGGGCGCTTGTATAAAGACTCGTCACCGGTGCGCATTATACTGCGACCATGATGCCGCAATGCGCTTCCACGGACGGACTGGTCAGAGATATCGAACGCTGGGCCGGGGAGTTCGGCTTTGAACAGGTCGGCATCACCGGCGTCGACCTGTCCAGCCAGGCGCCGCACGTGCGACGCTGGCTGCAGGCCGGGTTCCACGGCGAAATGGGGTACCTGGCACGCAATCTGGAAAAGCGGCTGCACCCGCCGCTGCTCGAGCCAGACACGTGCACGGTGATCTCCGCGCGCATGAACTATCTTGCCGCCGGCAGCGAACCGGTCGAAACCCTGGCCGAACCGGATCGGGCATACATTGCCCGCTACGCGCTCGGGCGCGACTACCACAAGCTGATGCGGCGTCGCCTGGCAAGACTCGCCGACCGCATCGACGGCGCCGCACAGCAGGTCGATGCGCGCTTTCGGGCCTTCACCGACAGCGCGCCGGTGCTCGAGAAAGCGCTCGGCGAGCAGGCCGGGCTCGGCTGGATCGGCAAGCACACCCTGCTGATTCATGCGGACGCGGGAAGCTGGTTCTTCATCGGCGAGATCTACACCAACATCCCGCTGCCGCACACGGCGTCCGCTCAGCACGACCGTTGCGGAAGCTGCCGGGCCTGCATGACCGTCTGCCCCACGGGGGCCATCGTCGGCCCCAGGCAACTCGATGCGCGGCGCTGCATCTCCTATCTGACCATCGAGCACAAGTCGTCGATACCCGAAGAACTGCGCCCGTTGATCGGCAATCGCATATTCGGCTGCGACGACTGCCAGATCTACTGCCCCTGGAACCGCGAACCGCAAACCACCGGCGAACCAGCCTTCCTGCCGCGCGAACTGCACGGGCGCAACGCGGCGCACGCAGACCCCGGCCTACCCCTGCGCCTGGACAACGCCACGCTGCTGGAGCTGTTCGAGTGGGATGAGCAGACCTTCCTGCGCCGTACCGAAGGCTCGCCGCTGCGCCGCATCGACTACCAGCGCTGGCAGCGCAACCTGGCAGTGGCGCTCGGCAACGGCTCCGCATCGCCGGCGGTCATGCGGGCACTGCGCGAACGGCTGCCGGACGCCTCCCCGATGCTGCGAGAACATCTGGTCTGGGCCCTTGAGCGGTTGCAGGCCAAATCCGCGGCTTGAAGCTGGTACTCATCCGTCTCCAACTTCCTGCAGCGGACGCCGATTCGTGCCTCACAAAAGTGGTAATGGACGCTGGCGAGTTCGCTTACAACCTGAACACGTGCTCGCGGTAATAGGCCAGTTCGCCGATTGACTCGCGGATGTCCGCCAGCGCCGTGTGCCGGTTCTTCTTGGAAAATCCCCCCATCAACTCCGGACGCCAGCGCGCCACCAACTCCTTGATGCTGCTGACATCGATGTTACGGTAGTGCATGTGGCTCTCCAGGGCGGGCATGTAGCGCGCCAGGAATCGGCGGTCCTGCCAGATGGTATTGCCGCACAGCGGTGATGCGCCCCGCGGCACGTGCTGCTCGAGGAAGCGCAAGGTCGCGGTTTCCGCGTCGCCGACGGCAACCCGGCTGGCGAGAACCCGTTCGAGCAGGCCCGATGCGCCGTGGTGGGTGCGGTTCCAGTCATCCATGGCATCGAGCTTTTCCTGCGGTTGAGCAATGGCGAACACGGGCCCTTCAGCGACGACGGCAAGGCGGTTGTCGGTAACGATGGTGGCGATTTCGATGATGACATCGCGCTCCGGGTTCAGGCCCGTCATCTCCAAGTCCATCCAAATGAGTCGATCTTGCCGCGCCATCGTGCTGTTCGGGTATTCCAGTTCCGGGACAAGGTTATCAAAGCAGTCCGATCCGCGTCGGTTGCCGTGCCGATGATGCCGCCGCACCCGCAATCGGGTTATGCTCCCGCCGGTGATCGCCAATTCCCCAGCCACCACCTGACCGGCACGCCCCACATGTCCGAAACCGCACGCATACTGCCCTGCCCGACCTGCCGCAAGCCGGTGAAATGGACGCCTTCCAACCCCTTCCGCCCGTTCTGCTCGAAACGCTGCCGCCTGATCGACTTCGGCGCCTGGGCCGATGAAGCCCACACGATTCCGGGCGAGAAGTTTGGCGATGTACTGTCCAACGAACTGAATCCGAGATAGTCCCATTCAACCGGCACGACTCATCGAAGCCGACAACCTCGACCTCGACGAGGCCGGCCTGCTGGTTCAGGTCGTCGAACCCGCCAGCTACATGGCCGCCCACGTTCCCGGCGCGGCACTGGTGGAACCCCGGGAACTGGTGTCCGGTGTGCCCCCCGCCAGCGGCCGGCTGCCGCAGCTCGACCGGTTGACGGCGCTGTTCTCGCGCATCGGCTACCGGCCGGACCTGGACATCGTTGCCCTCGACGACGAAGGCGGCGGCTGGGCCGGCCGCTTCCTGTGGACTCTCGATGTGATCGGCCACCGCCGCTGGCGTTACCTGAACGGCGGCATCGACGCCTGGATCGCCACGGGACGCCCGGTCGAGCGGGGGCCCGGAACCGCCGTGCGGCCCACCGAAGTCGCCCTGCAGGTTGATCCCATGCCGATCGCCGAAGCGGAAGATGTGCTGAACGCCATCGATGATCCGGGTCAGGTCATCTGGGACGTTCGCTCCGCCGAGGAATTCCGGGGCCTGCGCCGCGCCGCCCGGCACGCCGGCCACGTTCCCGGCGCCGTCAACCTCGACTGGCTCGACCTGAAGGATGCCTCCGACAGCCAGCGACTGCGCACCGACCTGCAGGGGCTCCTGGACCGGCACGGCATCGGCCGCGACAAGTCCATAATCACCCACTGCCAGACCCACCACCGCTCGGGGCTTTCCTACCTGGTGGCCCGACTTCTGGATTACCCGGACATTCGCGCCTATCACGGGTCCTGGGCGGAGTGGGGCAACCGGGACGATCTGCCGTTTACCGCCGGTGACTAGTGTCCTGTCAGGTTAATTCCTTGTATTTCAGAGCTCCCGGAGGGCGCGCCCGCCTGGCAAGGCGCGAGGAGCGAGAATCTCGGGCATATTTGAGCGACGAGGCGCTTTGCAAGCGACGCAGTCAGGCGGGATGCAGCGGCGTTCGAATGCCGGCGGACTTTTGC
>CAZNFI010000068.1:0-15553 GCA_964572185.1 uncultured Pseudomonadales bacterium | reverse complement strand
TGCCAGCAGCAATGCCAGCAGCCGCCTGCGCGACGGCCAGCTTGCGGTTTTTCCGGGTTCGACGCGGCCGAACAACTGTTTATACCTCGCGAATCTTTACACCTGTCATGGAACAATCATCCTGCGATCTGGTTTCGCCGGGCAGCGAGCGGCCATGCGGTGCGGGTAACCGGCACGCCAAGCGCGCTTTGTCCTGCCAGACTCTGACGCGCTGAATTGCTTCAAAGGTGCCGGATACCCGCACCACATGCCCACTCTGTTTCTCGAACCCAGGCATTGTTCCCTGCAAGTCTGCGCGCCGACGTGCCGGTTCCGGACTCGCGAAATGTTTCCGCCTGCATCCGGCAACCCAGGCAGCCGACCGGTGCAGAACCCGATGCAGTCGACATGCCGGCGCATGCGGTTCCGCCCGGTCGAAGGCATCGTCGCACCGGACCCCTGCCAGGCAACAGGGCCTGGCGTTGCGCGTTCGTCCCCGTTGACCGGCCGGTGAACGGGGCCATTGCCCGTTCTAGCGATAGACCATTACGGCGCGGCGATTGCGGGCCCAGGAATCTTCGCCCTGGCCCGGGTCGTCCGGCCGTTCTTCGCCGTAGCTGACCATCTCGATGCGCGAATCGGAAACGCCGGCCGCGGTAAGGAAGCTGCGTACCGCATCGGCGCGCCGCTCACCGAGAGCCAGGTTGTACTCCCGGGTGCCGCGCTCGTCGCAATGACCTTCGACAACCACCCGGCGCGCCGGGTTGTCGCGCAGCACCTCGGCATGCACCTGCAGCGCTTCGAGATCCGCCGAATTGATCACCGACTGGTCGAACTCGAAATAGAACACCCGCTCCAGCAGCCGCGAGGTACCCGGATAGAAGGGTTCCATGTTGGTGTTGAACGCAGGTGGCGGCGCCGGCGGCGGAGGCGGCGGCGGCGGTTCCGCAACAGGCTCCGGTTCCGGCGGCGGCGGCTGCTCCGGGGGCTTACTCTCGCAACCCGCTATGACCAGCGCGGCCAGCAAAAGTGCCAAGAGTTTATATGGCTGCTGAAGCATCTAATTCTCCTATGCGTTCCAGTTCTCTCGATCGCGGGACAAACCCGTCAGTTGAATCGACTTTGCGCCCGACAACCATCCACTCGTCGGCTGACGCATTGTCTCGTCATATGCGATTACCTGTACGGCCGCCGACTTCACCTTCCAGCGTCGACCGGGGTCATTGCAACGTGTTCACAAACGGCGACCACGCCGGCTCCCGTACATCGCCGGACGACGACGGCAACCGGTACTTGACGCGCCCATCGATCGAAACCACGGCGAGTATACCCCTACCCTTCTGCTTAGTCGCGTAGATTAACATGGTTCCATTAGGCGCCAGGGAGGGTGATTCATCGAGGCGCGTGGCCGTGAGCACCCTGAGATCGTCACGCTCGAGATCGAGCCAGGCGATGTGGTCGATGCCGCTGCGGCGATGCACGAACACCAGGTGCACGCCGTCGTCGAGCAGCCGGGCCCGGGCGTTGTACGGGCCGTGGAAAGTCAGCCGCTCGACGAAGTTGGTGGCCAGTTCCACCTGGTAGATCTGCGGCCGGCCGCCGCGGTCGGATGTGAACACCAGGCCGCTGCCGTCCGGCGTCCAGCTCGGCTCGGTGTCGATGCCGTGGTGGCGGGTGATCTGGCGCAGCCGCCGGTCGGCCAGGTTCATCACGTAAATCTCCGGGTTGCCGTCCCGGGACAGCACCAGGGCCATGCTGTTGCCGTCCGGGGAGAACACCGGCGAACCGTTGATGCCGGGAAAGCTCGACAGGAATTCGCGGCGGCCGGAAGCGACCTCCTGCAGGATGACCGTGGGGCGGCCGGTCTCGAACGACACATAGGCCACGCGGCTGCCGTCCGGCGACCAGCTTGGCGACATGATGGGTTGGTCGGACGACAGCAGGGTACGCGAACGCTCGCCGTCGGAATCGGCCAGCTCCAGGCGGTAGCTGGCATAGCTGGTGCCCGCATCCAGGGCAAGCACATAGGCGATTTTCGTGGAAAACGCACCGCGGATGCCGGTGATCGCCTCGAACACCACATCGGCAATGCGGTGCGCGATGTCGCGCCACTGGTCGAGGCCCGCGGTGAGCCGGTCTTCCAGCAACAGCCGCCCGTTGGTTACATCGTAGAGTTCGAAACTGACCGACACGTTGCCGTCGAACTCGCGGGCGGCGCGGCCGATCACCAGGTACTCACTCTTGAGAATGCGCCAGTCGCGGAAGAACACCTCCTTGCGTTCCGCCGGATAGGAAAGCATGTTGCGCGGCTCTTCCGGGTCGAACTGGCCGCTGCGCGCCAGGTCGAAGGCGATGATGTCGGCCATCGATTCCTGGCCGGCAAGCTCCGGCGCCTGCCGGAACGGCACCACGGCAATGCGCGTCTGCTGGTCGTAGCCGGCATCGATGACGATGGCATCGAGGGCTTCGGAAGCGGCCGCGGAACCGGCCCACAGCAGCAGGGCGGCCGCCCATGCCTGCAATCCCGCCCGACCGCATCGGTAGTTGCGCAAAATGGTCACCGTAACAGGTCCTCCGGTCTGAACAAGAGAGAAAACTGCCGGAAGTAGCGCTCGAACAGCTCGGTCTCCTTCGGCACCTCGAATTCCTCGGCCTTGCGCACCGCGGCTTCCGCGGAGCGATCGAACAGGCCGTCGCCGCTCGACTCGATCACCGTCACGGCAACGACCTCGCCGGTGGGTATCAGTTCCACCAGCAGCTTGGCCTGCATGCCGTTGCGCGCGCTCGGCGGCCGCGACCAGTTGGCCACCACACGCTGGTAGATGCCGAACCGGTAGCTGGCGGCAGCGCTGTCGTCGGCGCCCTCGGCCAGTTCGCTGGCTTCCGATTCGATTGCCTGGGCAAACGACTGGCGCGCCAGCTCCGCCAGCCGCTGCTGGCGCCGCTCGCGCTCCCGTTGCCGCTGCTGTTCCTTGCGGTCGACCGGCGGCGGCTTCGGCTTGGCCTGCGGCTTGGGTTTCGGTTTGGCGACCGGGGCCGGCTTGGGCTTGGCGGGTACCGGCGGCGGCGGCGCGACCACTGGCGCGGCCCTGGGCTGCTGCCGCGCTTTCGGCTGCAGCACGATCAGTTCCGACTGCACGATGCGCGGCTTGAATTCCCGCGCTTCGCGCTGGTGCGGGTTGAAACCGCCATACAGCGCCGCCACCGCGGCAAGATGCACCAGGGCGGCCAGCAGCAGCGGCACCGTGTACGAACGCAGCGCGTACAGCACCACTCAACCGCTCAAGGGGTCAAGGGGATCGGTGATCAGGCCGACGCTCTCGGCGCCCGCCTGCTGCAGCACCGACATCACCCGCACCACCATGCCGTAGTCGAGACGGTGGTCGGCTTTCACGTAAACCGGCACGTCCGGTCGGGCGCGCAGAATCTTGGCCGTCTGGTCTTCCAGCGAGTAGACGGTGACCCGGGTGCCCTCCTCCTCGGCATTCTGGATGCCCAGGTTCACGAAGATGGCGCCGTCCTCGCGGATCGACACCACCAGGGGATCGTCGGCGGTCTCGGTGACCGGCTCCGAGGGCGCCTTGGGCAGATCGACCAGCACGCCCTGGGTCAACAGCGGCGCGGTGGCCATGAAAATCACCAGCAGCACCAGCATCACGTCGATATAGGGCACGACGTTGATCTCCGACATCGGCCGCCTGCGGGTCACTCTCGAGTCTGTCATGCGCGTTTCGCCACCGTCGCCTGCGCCGCCCGGTGCAGAATACTGGTCACCTCTTCGCTGAACGACTCGATGCGTTTCATCGACACCTCAACCCGCGCCGAGAAGCGGTTGTAGGCGATCACCGCCGGAATGGCGGCGAACAGGCCCATGGCGGTGGCCACCAGCGCCTCGGAGATGCCGGGCGCCACCGAGGCCAGCGTCGCCTGGCTCATGTTGGCCAGGCTGCGGAACGAATTCATGATACCCCACACGGTGCCGAACAGGCCCACGTAGGGGCTGGTGGAACCCACCGTCGCCAGGAAGGTGAGATGGGTGCCGAGGCGCGCCTCCTCGCGGGTCAGCGCCACGCGCATGCCGCGCTGCACGCCCTGCATGATGGAATCGACCTCCGAGCCGGCCTGCTCGGAGAGCCGCACGAACTCCTTGAAGCCGGCCACGAACACGGCTTCGATACCGGTGAGGTGATCCTGGCCGTCGAGTTCCGCGTACAGTTCGCGCAGGTCGACGCCAGACCAGAAGTGGTCCTCGAAATCATCGATCTCGGTGGCCACCCGGCGCAGGAAGAACCAGCGCTGGAAAATCATCATCCAGGAACTCACGGAAGCCAGCGCCAGCATCACGATGACCAGTTGCACAAGCAGGCTGGCGTTGGCGATCAGTTCGAAAACGGACAGTTGTTCAGGCACGGTTTGAATGGCTTCCAGGTCAGTTGTCAGGCAGTTCCAGGGCTTTCTGGGGATGTTGCGCGGCGCCGCCCCGGTCCGGGTCGGCCAGGCCGAAATGCAGGTAGGCCTTGCCGGTGGCAACCCGGCCGCGGGGGGTGCGCATCAGGAATCCCTGCTGAATGAGAAACGGCTCGAGCACGTCCTCGATGGTGTCCCGTTCCTCGCTGAGCGCCGCCGCCAGCGAATCGAGGCCCACCGGGCCGCCCGAGAACTTGTCGATGATGGTCTCGAGCAGGCGCCGGTCCATGCTGTCGAAGCCCTCGCCATCGACATTGAGCATGTTCAGCGCCGCATCGGCGGTTGCCTGGTCGACAGCGCCCTCGGCGCGCACTTCGGCAAAGTCGCGTACGCGGCGCAACAGCCGGTTGGCGATGCGCGGCGTGCCCCGCGAGCGGCACGCCACCTCGCGGGCTCCGGCCGGGTTGGCGGGCAACCGCATCTTGCCGGCGGAACGGGTGACGATCTCGCAGAGTTCATCGACGGAATAGAACTCCAGCCGCTGCACGATGCCGAAGCGGTCGCGCAGCGGCGAGGTGAGCAGGCCCGCCCGGGTGGTGGCGCCGACCAGCGTGAAACGCGGCAGGTCGAGTTTCAGGGAGCGGGCCGCCGGGCCGTCGCCGATCAGTATGTCGATCTGGAAATCTTCCATGGCCGGATACAGGATTTCCTCGACCACCGGCGACAGGCGGTGAATCTCATCGACGAACAGCAGGTCACGGTCTTCCAGGTTGGTGAGCATGGCGGCCAGGTCGCCGGGCCGTTCGAGCACCGGCCCGGAGGTCGACTTGATGGCCACGCCCATCTCGTTGGCGACGATGTTGGCGAGCGTTGTCTTGCCGAGCCCCGGGGGGCCGAAGATGAGCGTGTGATCGAGGGGTTCGCCGCGGCGCCGGGCGGCCTCGATGAACACCGCCATCTGGTCCTTGACGGCGCCCTGGCCGATGTACTCGTCGAGGCGCGTGGGGCGCAGGCTGTGATCGAGGCGGGCTTCAGAGGCATCTTCCGGGCCCGGGGCGAGCAGGCGGTCTTCCTCGATGGTCACGACACCGGCTCCGGTTTCGCGAAGTAGCCGAGCGCCCTGCGCACGATCTGTTCCGTGGAAAGATCATCGCCGGCCACGCTGTCGACCGCCCGGGCGGCCTCGCCCGCCTTGTAGCCGAGCGCGACCAGGGCCCGCTCCGCCTCCGCCGCGGCAGCCTGGGGAACGGCGCGCGGGCGGGCGGTCGCCTCGACATCGAGTTCGGCAAGCAGATCCTTGAGATCGACCATGATGCGTTCCGCCGTCTTGCGGCCGACGCCCGGCACCTTGACCAGCTGCGAACTGTCGTTGTGCGCCACGGCCAGCGCCAGGTCGCCGACATCGACGCTGGAGATCACCGACAGCGCCAGCCGCGGGCCCACGCCGCTGATGCGCAGCAGCACCCGGAACAGGTCGCGTTCGCCCCGGGAGCTGAACCCGTAAAGCTGTTGCGCATCGTCGCGCACGATGAAGTGGGTGTACAGGGTCGCCTTCCCGCCGGGGCGCGGCAGGGCGGCCAGCGCCGGAATCGAGAGGTCCACCTCATGACCCATGCCGGCAACGTCGATGAGCGCGGTCTGATCGGTGACCTCGACCAGTTCGCCACTGATACGGCCGATCATCGGTTGCTGCCCGTCTGCCACCGAGCGCCTGCCCGGCTGCTGGTGCCACGAAGCCGGCTTTCCGACTGCCGGCGGAAAGCGGCCGAGGCGGTGGGCAGGCTACCGGGCGTGAACATGGGCGGCAGTATTTACGTGACAAATCGCAATCGCAAGCGCATCCGCCGCATCCGGCCCCGGCAGGCCGGGCAGGTTCAGCAGAACGCGCACCATGTGCTGTACCTGGGCCTTGGAGGCGCGCCCCGTACCCACCACCGCTTTCTTGACCGAGCGCGCGGCATATTCGAAAACCTCGATGTTGGCGGCCACCGCGGCGGCGATGGCAACGCCCCGCGCCTGGCCGAGCTTCAGGGCCGACTGCGGGTTGTGTGCGAGGAACACGTCCTCGATGGCGAAGACCTGCGGCCGGTGCGTGCCGATCAGTTCGAAAACGTCCGCATAGATGCGGCCGAGACGGGCCGGCACGGCGCCCGGCGGCGGACGGATGCGGCCGGCGGCGATATAGGCAAGGCTGCTGCCCTGCGCCTCGATGATGCCGTAGCCGGTGATGCGCGACCCGGGATCGATGCCGAGCACCCTGACCGGAACCTTGCCCGGAGAACTATGCGGGCTGGTAGACGCTATCGGGAAAGTCCCCATTGGTGTGAACGTTCTGCACGTCATCGAGGTCTTCCAGCGCATCGATCAGGCGCAGCACCTTTTCTGCCTGCTGCACGTCGCACGGGCATACCGTCGAGGGAACCATGGTCACTTCCGCATGGTCGGGCGGCAGCCCGGCCGCGCGCAGCGCATCGGCCACCTGGCCCAGCCGTTCCCAGGCGGCGATTACGGAAACGGCGCCGTCGTCGTCGGTTTCCAGGTCTTCGGCGCCCGCCTCCAGCGCGGCATCGAGAATCTCCGCCTCGTCGGCGCCGGGGGCGAAGGTGATCACGCCCTGCCGGGTGAACAGATAGGCGACCGAACCGTCGGTGCCCAGGTTGCCGCCGTACTTGCCGAATGCATGGCGCACCTCCGCCACGGTGCGGTTGCGGTTGTCGGTCATGGCCTCGACCAGAACCGCCACGCCGCCGGGCGCGTAGCCTTCATAGACCAGTTCCTCGAGATTGGCGCCCTCACCGCCGCCGGCGCCGCGCGCGATGGCGCGTTCCATGGTCTCTTTCGGCACATTGGCCGACAGCGCCTTGTCCAGGGCAGTGCGCAGCCGCGGGTTGTCGCCCGGGTCGCCGCCGAGGCGCGCCGCCACCGTGACTTCGCGCAGGATCTTGGTCCACAGCTTGCCGCGCTTGGCGTCCTGAGCCGCCTTGCGGTGCTTGATGTTGGCCCATTTGCTGTGTCCGGCCATGATTCAGACCCGTTGCCGACGCTTTGCCATCGAGAATGCCGGGTATTTTCTCACCGGCGCCGCAGAATGCCACCCGGCCGCGAAATTCCAGGCTGCGGCGGCTGCGATCACTGTGGCGCTGCCCGGCGCTCAGGACGAGGCGTCGGTGCGGGTGCGGATGTGCAGCTCGCGCAACTGCTCGCCGACCACCGCGCTGGGCGCCGCCATCATCAGGCAGGCGGCCGACTGGGTCTTGGGGAAGGCGATCACGTCGCGAATCGCCTGGCTGTCGCTGAGCAGCATCACCAGCCGGTCGAAACCGATGGCGATACCGCCGTGGGGCGGGCAGCCGTGGCGCAGCGCCGACAGCAGAAAGCCGAACTTTTCGTCCGCCTCCGCGCCCATGCCGATGACATCGAGCACGGCGCGCTGCATGTCTTCCGAGTGGTTCCTGAGCGAGCCGCCGCCGATTTCGTAGCCGTTCAACACCACGTCGTAGGCGGCGGCCATCGCTTCTTCGGGCGCCGCGCGCAACTGCTCGAGGCTGCAGGCGGGCCGCGTGAACTGATGGTGCACCGGCGACAGGTTGCCGTCGCGGTTGCGCTCGAACATGGGCCACTGCACCACCCAGAGCGGGGCATAGCCGGTTTCGACCAGCCCCAGCGCGGCGCCCAGTTCATTGCGCAGCGCGCCCATGGAATCGTTGACCACGTTGGCCGGCCCGGCGCCGAAGAACACCAGGTCGCCGTCCTGCGCGCCGACCCGCTGCAGCACTTCGGCGACCACGGCGGCAGGCAGGAACTTGAGAATGGGCGATTGCAGCCCGTCGTTGCCCCGGCCCAGGTCGTTCACCTTGATATAGGCAAGCCCGCGTGCGCCGTAGCGGCCGACGAAGGCGGTGTAATCATCGATGGCCTTGCGGCTGAGCCCGCCGCCCCGCGGCGCCCGCAGCGCCACCACCCGCCCGGCGGGGTCGTTGGCCGGGCCCTGAAACACCTTGAATTCGACCGCGGCCATGAGGTCGGCGATGTCGGTCAGGCGCAGGGGGTTGCGCAGGTCGGGCTTGTCGCTGCCGTAATCGCGCATTGCCTGTTCCCAGGTGAGCACCGCGAACTCGCCGAGCTCGATGCCCTTCAGTTCCCTGAACAGGCGCCGGAACAGCCCCTCGGTGAGGTCCATGATGTCGCGCTCGCGCACGAACGAGGCCTCGATGTCGATCTGCGTGAACTCCGGCTGCCGGTCGTGGCGCAGGTCTTCGTCGCGGTAGCAGCGCGCCAGCTGGTAGTACCTGTCGACGCCGGACATCATCAGCAACTGCTTGTACATCTGCGGTGACTGGGGCAATGCGAAAAACTCGCCGGGATGCGTGCGGCTGGGCACCAGGTAGTCGCGGGCGCCCTCCGGCGTGGAGCGGCTGAGCGTCGGCGTCTCGATTTCCCAGTAGCCGTTGTCATCGAGGTGGCTGCGCACCACGGCGGCGGCTTGCGCCCGCACGCGCAGGCGTTGCTGCATTTCCGGGCGGCGCAGGTCGAGATAGCGGTACCGCAGGCGGATGTCTTCGCCGGCGTCGGAGTGCTCGTCGAGTTGAAACGGCGGCGTGGCGGCGGCGTTCAGTATTTCCAGTTCATTGCCGAGTACTTCGACTTCGCCGGTGGCCATGTTCGGGTTTTCCGCACCCGGCTGGCGGCGCCGCACCTTGCCGGTCATGCGCAGCACGAATTCGTTGCGTACCCGTTCGGCGGTGGCGAAACTCTGTACCGTGTCCGGGTCGTAGACCACCTGCACAATACCGGTGCGGTCGCGAACGTCGAGAAAGATCACGCCGCCATGGTCGCGCCGCCGGTGCACCCAGCCGCACAGTTGCACCGGCTGGCCGATGTGCCCGGCATCGAGTTCCCCGCAGTAGTGGCTACGCATGGGCATCGGCAAGCGGCCGCGCCGCGGCGCAACGCAACCGGGGCGCACTGCGCCATGGCCCACCCGTACGCGGCGGCAATGCAGGTCGACCCTGGCGCCGGGCAGCGACTGCCGGCCGCTTCGCCATCAACGCGACTCCGATGAGGCAGCCTTCGCCGTCGCGGATTTGGAACTGCTCTTGGCGGGCTCCTTTTTCTTGCTGTCCCCCGAGCTGCCCCCCGACTTGCCGTCGCCGGACTTGCTGCCGGCCGACTGCCCCGCCTGGCTCGAACCGCTGTCACCGCCGCCGGCGCCGGCCGGCGTACTGGCATCGCCGTTGTCCTTGGCCGGCGAGCCGCGCTCGTCGTCGCTGGCGACATTCTTCTTGCCGTCGGACTTGAAATCGGTTTCGTACCAGCCGCTGCCGCGCAGCCGAAACACCGCAGCGGAGATCTTCTTTTTCAGGCCATCGGTCTTGCAGGCCGGGCAGAAGGTCAGCGGCGCCTCGCTCAGCTTCTGAATGGCCTCCAGTTCATGTCCGCATTCGTTACAACGATACTCATAGATGGGCATCGCATCTTCCTCTCGATCAACAGGATGCGGCGGGCCCGACGCCCGCGCGCCGCGCATCATCTACAAAAAGGCGCGAAAATACAAAAAAGGCGCGAAAAACACAGTGCCCCGGCGTGCATCGCGCCACGCGGCAGGCGGCCATGCCCGGCATTCCGCCGCTTTGCCGCCGCTTTGCCGCCGCTTTGCCGCCGCTTTGCCGCCAATTTGGCAAGGCAATGAGCGGCTGCCATGGAACCAATGGCCGGGCAGGGTGTCTGCCAGTAATCGAAGCAATCCTCCCCGGCGGTTTTCACAACGATGGCCAGTCGCTCAACAGCCGCAAACGCCGCCCCTGAAGATCCGCAGCCCGACCATACCGCACGCCCATCAGGGCGCCCGCCGGGCCTGAGCTGCGGTCATCACCGGCACCCGGCAGCAGAAAACGCCCCAGCGATCAAGGCCGGCATTCAAGCAACGACAACCCGGTTCGCGCATTTCGCCGGCGCGCCCTGTTCAGAACTGAGCGCGGCGAGCGAGGCAACGGTAGTGAAAGCACCGGGTGCGCAAGGCAAAAGCGCGCTTGCCGTGCCTGGCGGCAGGGTGAGTACGCGGCGCGCGCAATGCCAGTTATTTTGCTGCCATTGACAGCCGCGGTTTACTCTTTAACAGGCATGAACAGGAAGGCCGAACGGCAGCCGATTTTGCGAAAGAAACCGGCACTCGAGCAGATTTCGTTTCGTCGGCATGACGGTTCGGTAACCAAAAACTTGGGAAAACAAAAGGATATTTCAGAATGGCCAGCCCGCATATTGCACCAGGGGCCGCAGTGATCGCCGAGGATTTTTGCCGCATGCGCGTACTCGCGAGCGGAATCATAGCTCCGCCCATGGTGGAGCGAGCCTGTGCGCGCATGCGGCAAAAAGACCGGCGAGGACGCGGGCAGCGCGGTTTGTACCCGGAACAGATCCGCAAGTTTCCGACAAAGTCGAGCAAGAACAAACAACATTCGGCAATACGACAAGCGGCTTGGTGCAATATGCGGGCTAGCAGCTTTTTTTGCCTTAATCAAGGAAAATTACTTGAGAATTCAATAACGATTCGATATAAAGCCGAACCATACGGCGTAATGCGGCACCCTGCTCCCACTGGGACGGGTCGAATTCAACGACTTCCATGCGTGGGGTCGCTCGCCTGATGTGTATCACCACACAAGGAATCGAAATGCCCCCGAAGAAAGCCGCCGACAAGCCAAAGGCCTCCGCAGCAGCAAAGACCGCTGCCAAAAGCAAGACAGCGCCCGCAAAAACCAGGGCCGCCGCCAAGAAGAAAACGGCGGCCGGAAAAGCGCCCGCGAAAAAAGTAGCCGCGACACGCAAGCAAGCGCCCGCCAAGGCCGCCAAGGCCGCGCCGAAGAAAAAGAGAGCCGCGGCAAAACGCAAGAAGGCGCCGGCCCGGAAAACCGCAACGGCCGCGAAAGCGGGAAAGGCCCCCACAAGGAAAACAGCGGCAAAACGCAAAACAACCACCGCCAAAGCCGCTGCCAAAGCCCCCGCAAAGAAAGCCCCCGCAAAGAAAGCCCCCGCAAAGAAAGCAGCGGCAAAACGCAAGGCTGCCCCCGCAAAACGAACCGTGGCAAAACGCAAAGCGGCTCCGGCAAAAAAACGGGCCACGGCGAAGCGCCAGGCCGCTCCCGCGAAACGGGCGACGACAAAGCGCAAGGCCGCCACGGCCAAACGCAAGGCAGCCCCTGCAAAGCGGGCCGCACCGAAACGCAAGGTGGCCGCGGCAAAGGGGACGGTGGCCAAACGCAAGGCGGCGCCCGCAAAACGAGCCGCTGCCAAGCGCAATGCCGCCCCCACAAGGAAAACACCGGCAAAACGCAAAGCCGCTACGGCGAAACGCACGGTAGTACGCAAGCGCAGCGTGGAAGAACGGCGGGCGGCGATCGCCGATGGTCTCGACATGAAGACCACGGCGATCTCACAGAAGCTGGCGAAGGCCGACGTGCTGACCGAACTCGCCAAGGCCACCAACCTGACCCGCGCCCAGGTCGGTTCCGTACTCGACGGCATGGAAATGTTGATCCACCGACATGTCAAGAAACGCGGGGCGGGCGAATTCACCATTCCCGGTCTGGTCAAGATCAAGAAGGTGCGCAAGGCCGCAACGCGCAAACGCATGGGCCGCAACCCGAAAACCGGCGAGCAGATCGAAATACCGGCGAAGAAGGCCTACAACCGCATCAGGGTGTCAGCGCTGGGCCGCCTGAAAGACATGGTGAACTGACCGCCTGAAATCCGCCGAGCATCGAAGCGGCCCGTCTGGCGCATGCCATGCGGGCCGTTTTTTTGACACCGTGGCAGCCGCGCCGGTTGCTGGTTCATAATGCATCGGCCAACGCGGCGATGCCCCGGCACGACAGGGCAGCGGTGATCGGGTGCGGCGCATGCCATCCGACAAGCCGGTGCGCGCACAACAGGTCGAACGAGCGGCCCAAACAAAGGTAAAGGGAAACCAACCAACCCATGCGTCAAAGTCATCTGTTCGTTCCAACCCTGAAAGAAAACCCCGCACAGGCCGAGGTGGCGAGCCACCGGCTGATGCTGCGCGCCGGGCTGATCCGCCCGGTGGCGGCCGGCATCTATACCTGGCTGCCGCTGGGCCTGCGCGTGGTTCGCAGGATCGAGGCCATCGCCCGGCAGGAGCTGAACGCCAGTGGCGCCCAGGAAGTGCTGATGCCGGTGGTGCAGCCCGCGGAACTCTGGCAGGAAAGCCGGCGCTGGGAAAAGATGGGTGACGACATGATGCGCATGCAGGACCGCCACCAGCGGGATTTCTGCATGGGCCCCACCCACGAGGAGATCATCACCGACCTGTTCCGTCGGGAAATACACAGCTACAAGCAGTTGCCCTGCAATTTCTATCAGATTCAGACAAAGTTCCGCGACGAGATACGCCCCCGCTTCGGCGTGATGCGCGCCCGCGAGTTCACCATGAAGGACGGTTACTCGTTCCATGAAAGCCAGCAGTCCTTCGACCTGACCTACCGGGCGATGTACGACTGCTACTCGCGCATTCTTGAACGGATGCAACTGGACTACCGGGCCGTCGAAGCCGACACCGGCAATATCGGCGGCGCCAACTCACACGAGTTTCACGTGCTCGCCCAGTCCGGCGAGGACACGATCGTCTACGCCACGCAGGGCGACTACGCGGCCAACCTGGAGCGGGCCACCGCCGCGCCGCCCGGCGCGGCGCCATCGCCCGGTGAGCCGATGAGCGAGGTGGCGACGCCCGGCCAGACCACCATTGCCGCGGTCGCCGAGTTTCTCGACGTGCCGGCCACACGCTGCCTGAAAACACTGGTGGCGCGCGGTGACGACGGGCCGGTGGCGCTGTTGCTGCGCGGCGACCACGAACTCAACCTGGTCAAGGCCGGCAAGTTGCCCGGCATCGCCAATCCCGTCGAGTTCGCAACGGAAGAGGAAATATTCGCCGCGACCGGCGCCCATCCCGGCTCCATCGGCCCGGTGGCGCTCGAGCTGCCGGTGTATGTGGATCCCGAAGCACGGGCGGTGGCGGATTTCGTCTGCGGCGCCAACCGGGACGGGTTTCACTACCGTGGCGTCAACTGGCAGCGCGACGTGCCGGTCGGGCACGACCGGGTGGTGGACATTCGCAACGTGGTGCCCGGTGACAAGGCGCCCGACGGCCAGGGGGAGTTGCGGTTTCTGCGCGGCATCGAGGCCGGCCACATCTTTCAGCTGGGCACCATTTACAGCGAAGCGATGCAGGCCTCGTTCCTGGACCGCGACGGGCGCGGCAGCGCGCCGATCATGGGCTGTTACGGCCTCGGCATCACGCGCCTGGTGGCCGCCGTCATCGAACAGAACCACGATGAGCGGGGCATCTGCTGGCCGCAGCCGACGGCGCCGTTCGATGTGCACATCGTGGCGCTCAACTATGGCCGCTCGGAGACCGTGCGCGAGGCCGCCGACCATCTCTACCGGCAATGCAGGCAGGCAGGCATCGAGGCGTTGCTCGACGATCGCGATGAACGGCCCGGCGTGAAGTTCGCCGATGCCGACCTGCTCGGATTGCCGCACCGGGTCACGGTCGGCGAGCGGGGCCTGAAGCAAGACGAAGTGGAGTATCGGCAGCGGCGCGGCGGCGATGCGACGGCATCGGTGCCCCGGGGAGAGGTGCTATCGGTGCCGCAACTGGCGGCGCTGCTGGATTCCTGAGCCGTGCAATGCCACGGCGTTCAACGCATGGCCGCCAGCAGCGTCTCGACGGTCTGCGGACCAACCAACTGCTGCCGCAGCTGCCCGTCCGGGGCAATGACAACGGTAAGCGGCAACACCGACGGCTGTTCGTAGCCCCAGCGCGCGCGGGGGTCTTCGGTCAGCACCGGAAAGCGGATGTCCATCAGTTCGATCAGCCCCGCGAGCTTTTGCCCCTGGATGGCATCGTAGTTAACGCCGAACACGCGCACGCCGTGCTGGCGGCGGTCGGCCTGCAGTTCATTCAGCTCGGGGATTTCCTGGCGGCACGGTACGCACCACTCGGCCCAGTAATTGATGAGCAGCCACTGCCCCTCGAGCTGCGAGAAACGCACCTCGCCGCCGTCCGCCAGCGAAGCCGGCGACTCGGCATCGCAGGCGGCCAGCGCGCCCGCCATGCACACTGCCAGGGCCATGCGGGTTACCATTCGCGGCCGCAACCGATCAGGAAACCATGCCATGAGCGATGTCACCATCTACCACAATCCTCGTTGCTCCAAGTCGCGCCAGACGCTGGCGCTGCTGAATGAAAGGGGCATCGCCCCCAATGTCGTGCGCTACCTGGAAACGCCACCGGACGCCGCCACCGTCAAGCGCCTGCTCGACATGCTCAGTCTGGATGCAAGAGGCCTGATGCGCAAGAAAGAGGCCCCCTACGGCGAGCTGGGGCTGGCCGACGAGGGCATGTCCGAAGCGGCATTGATAGAGGCCATGACCAAACACCCCATTCTTGTCGAGCGCCCCATAGTCGTGGCCGGCGGCCGGGCAGCCATCGGCAGGCCGCCGGAGAGCGTGCTCGAGATTCTGTGACGTAGCGATGCCCCAGCCCGGCCGGACAGCCGTGTGCGGGTGCGAGCTCGCAGGGAACAGAAGGTCTGGGGAGGTGGTTTTTGCAGACACCGAGCGGGCGTACCCGATGCTGTTACTGCCCGCGAGCGAGGATTGCTTCGAGTTCGCCGATGACCGCAGGGTCTTCGATGGTCGACGGTGTGACATAGGGTTCGCCGTCGATCATCTTGCGCAGCACCTGCCGCAGGATCTTTCCGGAGCGGGTTTTGGGCAGCCGCTTGACGATGAACGCCCGCTTGAAATTGGCGAACGGCCCGAGGTTGCGGCGCACCATGTCCACCAGTTCCGCCTGCAGGCTTTCCGCCGTCACGTTGACGCCGTCCTTGAGCACCATCAGCCCCAGCGGCACCTGGCCCCGGTCGGCATCGGCGATGCCGACCACGGCGCACTCGGCGACCGCCGGGTGGCTCGCCACCACTTCCTCGAGTTCACCGGTGGACATGCGGTGGCCGGCGACGTTGATGACATCGTCGATGCGCCCCATGACGTAGACATAGCCGTCCTCGTCGCGGTAGCCGCCGTCGCCGGTCAGATAGTGGCCCGGGTACTGCGACCAGAAGGCTTCGATGAAGCGCTCGTGATCGCC
>CAZNFI010000067.1:0-15643 GCA_964572185.1 uncultured Pseudomonadales bacterium | reverse complement strand
GCTCGCGGACGCGCGCCCCGACGTCGCCACCCAACCCGGGTGTGGCCCAGGGCCCCAGCAGCGCGTGCGAATTGGCGAACAGGTGCAGGTCGATTGCCGGGTCCAGGCGCCCGTTGTCTACGGCGAGAACGAACTGCCGAACGCTGACAGCGGCGTGTGCGGCGCGCGGTTGGCCATCCGGGTCGCGAAGCCGCAGTTCAACGGAGCCGGCAAGATGCATGTGGTTGAATGCTTTCGCCAGGGGGGCTTCGGCCCCACAGTCCTGCGGCGTGAGCAGCGCGACGTTGAACAGCCTGATGCCTACCCGTTCGCCACTGAGTGCGCGCTTGAATTTTTCCCGGTCTGTGACCAGTGCGGCGGCGGCCGTTTCCCTGGCCATGCACTCATAGGCGGTTTCGGCCATCATTTCCGCGTAACGGCATCCTTCGATACGATCTTGCCGAATCCTCTGCGTCCGGAGTTGTACTTCCAGTGCACGCTGCCCGCCGTGTGGAGGGCGCGAATGCACCGTTGGGATCAACAGGGCGTCGACCATGGGCTGCAGGTCTGCGTCGCAAAGTTCCATCAATTGCTCGCGATTCAGGTCGCCGGTAGTGACGATGCCGTGCTGCAGGCCGGCGTAAAGCGTTCGGCCGGCGGCATCGAGCAAATCCGTGTGTTGCAACTCGTGCAGGTGCTGAAATCGCGCGGCAGTCAGTCGATTCATGCTGTTGTCGGACGGATACCCCGCGGCGAAACGCAAACCAAGGGATGGTCCGGGCATTACGCGACTCTCGAGCCGTATGCGCTCACCGCTGCCGGCAGGTAGCCTGATTTCGATCGTTCGGGCGTATTGATAACCCGGCTCTTGTGCCGCCTCCAGGAATGACCGTGCCGCCGCCAGGCGTGGCCGCAGTTCCTGGCAAAGGCGCCGAAGCGCGTCATTGGTGGGGTGACAGCCCGATAGTCGTTCCGATATCTGATCGAGCGAGGCTTCATGCATCCGCAGACCCCGTTTGCATTGCGCCGCCAGCATCGACATTTGCTGCCATTGCCTGTCGTTTGGCGCGGAGATCATGAACTGATGCCGCAGCTCGCATAGCTGCATCAGATCGTTTTCGAGCCCGGACACGGCGGCGGTCGCGGCAGCGAGATCGTAGATCAGGGCGGATTCGGTTTCGGATTGTCCGCGCACCGCAGCCAGCCGGCTGTCAAGCGTTCGGCGGTTCGCCACCTGGTTTTCGGTAAGCCACGGATACCTGGTGAGCGACGTGCCGGGGGACGCCTCGCCAAAGGCCTGTGAACCTGTGAGCGACTGCAGGGCCTGGGGTACTGCTGTGTCTGGACGAGACGGTGTCCGAGGAAAGGAGGTGCTCGAAACGTCCGGGTGCCGGAGCGGTGATGGGATCGGCTTCGCGGCGGAACGCTTTACCCGGGCGACCAGTGCATTGACGGAGCGCGTTATGCGCGAACCAAGGTTTCCGCCCTGCACCGCAGGGCCGGCGCTGCGACCCGGGTTCCGGCCATTGCCTCCGGCCAAGGCCGCCCCGGTGTTGACCGATGCCTGCCGGTCGGCAAAGGACCCTTGGCCGCTTTGCGCGGTCGTTGCGCCTGCAGTTTCCCTGGCGCCTTCCGTTGTCCGGTCGGGTGGCCGTACGGAGGCGTCCATGAGTAATCCTTTCTTCTGGTGTCGTGTGTCACAAATGCGCTGCCTTCGAGGCGCCGGGGAACAGGCAACGGGTGCCTGCGCATTGCTCAAAGCGGCAATCAAGTTGCTCCGCAACTTGGATACGTTGTTCCAGAATGCAACTCAACTGTACACATCAAGGCCACTCAAGGATTCTAGGCCAATGCCGTCGCTGTTGGCGCGGCTGCCCCGCAGCATTGGCGTATGGACACCGCTTTGTTTCGGGAGTTCCTCGGAATCGCTGCCGGGCACCCGTCAGGTGCGCATGGGCCTGGACAGGAAAACGCCCTTCTGCAGTTTCCCGAATGCGTCGAGCAGGTGGATGTTGGTGTGGATCGCCTTGCGGAACACGCCGAGGTGCAGGGACTCGTTGGGCGCGTGCAGGGCCGAAGCGGGGTCGAGCACGCCGTTCAGTATCAGTGGCGTACTGTCGCCGAAGCGGTCGCCAAACTGCTTGACGAACGGAATGCTGCCGCCGACGCCGATGCGCGCCGGGGGCCGGCCCCAGACTGCTGCATAAGCGTGGTCGGCCGCTTCAAGCGCCAGGCAGTCGGGAACGTCGTACAGCCAGGCGCCGCCGTCGGTGTCGGCACTCATGCCGCGCTCGAGGGTCACGCGGATGCCGGGCGGCGGCGCCTCGACCACCAGCCGCTCGATTTCATCGAGCACCTGGCTGCCGGTCAAACCCGGCGGTATACGGACCGACAGGCGTGCCTTGGCTTGTGGTGGAATGACATTGGTTGGCCGCGGAATCGGAACGCCTGCGGCGCCGCCCGCGCGGTGTTCGCCGATGCTGATGTCCGGCAGCGAAGTCCCGGTCACGGTAATCGCGGGCTGGCGCCAGGCCCATTCCGCATCGGAGCGGCCCCGTCCAGGCAGCGTGGTCTCGGTCGATGCCATCTCCGCCAGGCTGTCCCGTTCGGCGGCGGACAGCTGCTGGAGAGCAAAGTTCGGCCGTCCGTCGTCGTCCACCAGGCGCGCCAATACCAGAATCAGTGCCAGGCTCGGGTCCGGCCAGACGCTGCCGAACAGCCCCGAGTGGCCGCCCGCGTGTTGCGCCGTGCAGACCAGGTCGGCAACGGCGAGGCCGCGCAGCGAGGTGGTGATGCCGGGGGTTTCTGTCGAGGGGTTCTCGCAGTCGGTCAGCACCATGGCGTCGACGTCGCAGAAGTCACCGAGCGCATCGATGTGCGCCATCAGGTTGGGTGAACCGATTTCCTCCTCGAACTCAATGATCAGGCGCACGTTCAGGGGCAGGCGCTCATGCACCGACAGCCAGGCTCTAATGGCGGCCAGGTGGCTGTACCAACCACCCATGTCGTCGCTGGTGCCGCGCCCGTACAGGCGCGCTTCGCCGCCGTGCCCATGCACCTCCGCCTCGAACGGCGACTCGATGCGCCACTCCGATGCGGTGGCCGGCTGCACATCGCCATGCCCATAAATCAGCACGGTCGGCCTGTCGTTCCCTGCGCGCCACTCGGCCGCGATCAGCGGAAAGGCGCCTTGCCCGGCATTGCGGACCTGGTCGGGCGGTAGCTTGTGCAGGGTGCATTGGTGCGGGCGCTGCGGCTTCGGCAGCGCCTGCATATCCTGAACGATGCTGCGGGCCAGGTCATTGACCCTGTCGCTGTTGCTGCCGTGCGCGCCGCCGTAGGAGACCGGGGCGAAGCCTACGTATCTTGCGACGGTGGCTACCGCATCGTCGAATGACGCATCGGCCCGGTCGATCACCGCCTTGAGGTCGTGGTTCATGGCTTTCTCCACGTCCGCGCCCCGCCGCGCCACCAACGAGAAGCAGCCGGCCGTCGCGCGGCAACTTCTTTTGCTTGCGTTTCACACCGGGTACCGGACAATCGCTCGAATGTCAGCATATCCACCCTGGTTCGATCCCGCCATGCCGGTGCGCGAAGACTGCGTACTCGGGGCCGTTCTGGAAAGGGCCGCACGGCAGTGCCCGGAGCGCGTATTCGCCCTGTTTGAAGATGGCCGGCAGTGGACCTATGGCGAGACGCTGGACAGTACACGTCAATGGGCGCAAGGCCTGCAGCAACTGGGCGTGACCCGTCAGCAAAGCGTGCTGGTGTGGCTCCCCAATGGGCCGGAAATCCTCAGAAGCTGGTTTGCGCTCGCTTACCTCGGCGCCGTGTATGCACCGGTCAACCTGGCCTACCGGGGCGAATTGCTCGAGCATGTGATCGCCAATTCCGGGGCAAGGGTGCTGATCGCGCACGCGGCCCTGGTGCAGCGCCTGCGGGGCCTCGACCTGGCGCAACTCGAACGCATCGTGGTGATCGGCGACGTTGCGGATGTCGAACTGCCCGTGCCACTGCTGTCTGCCGCAGCGCTTGACGGCGACGGTGAGGCATTGCAGCCGGTGGACCCGGTGATGCCCTGGGACACCATGGCGCTGATCTATACGTCGGGCACCACCGGGCCATCCAAGGGGGTGCTCTGCTCGTACCTGCATTACTACACCGTGGGAATGCTGGCGGTAGGATTCATCGAGCCCCACGAGCGGTGCCTGATCAGCATGCCGCTGTTTCACCTCGGCGCGACCGGCGGCGTTTACGGCGTGCTGGTGCGCCAGGCCTCGATCGGGGTGATCGAGGGTTTCAGCACCGACCGCTTCTGGGACCAGGTGCGCAGCATGAACTGTGCCACCCAATGCGGCCTGATTGGCAGCGTCATCGCCTTTCTGGCCAAGCGGCCCGCCGCGGCGGACGACCTCGACAATCCGTTGCGCCGGGTGCTGGTGGCTCCGGTGGACGAGCAGATACAGGAACTGTCCCGGCGCCACGGCTTCGAGTACTTCACGGGCTTCGGCATGAGCGAGGCGCCGATTCCGCTGGTGAGCGAAATGAATCCGACCCGGTCCGGATACTGCGGGCGGGTGCGCGCGGGCGTCGAGTGCCGCATCGTCGATGACAACGACATCGAAGTGCCGCCCGGGGTCGTCGGCGAACTGATGGTCAGGGCCGACCTGCCCTGGTCGCTCAACAGCGGTTACGTCAATGCGCCCGAAGCGACGCTCAGCGCCTGGCGCAATGGCTGGTTCCACACGGGCGATGCGTTCTACCGCGATGCACAGGGCCGCTTTTTCTTCGTCGACCGGATGAAGGACTCGATTCGCCGCCGGGGCGAGAACATCTCGTCTCTGGAGGTGGAAAAAGTGCTGCTTCAGCATCCGGACATTTTGGATGCGGCGGCCATACCCGTACCGAGCGACTACTCCGAAGACGAGGTCATGGTCGTGGTGCAGCCGAGGCCGGGCAACAGCGTCGAACCGCTCGGGCTGATTGACTTTCTGGTTCCGAAAATGGCGCACTTCATGATTCCGCGATACGTGCGCATCATGGATGAACTGCCCAAGACGCCAACCAACAAGGTGCGCAAGACGGCATTGCGGGAACAGGGCGTAACGCCGGACACCTGGGACCGGGAGCAGGCCGGCATCATTCTCAGGCGCGAGCGGCTGGTCACGTGAAAGTCGGAATTGCAGCTTCGTTTGGCGACTCGCCGCTACGCGATATCGGGTTCCTGAAAGAATTTGCGCAGGCCGCGGAAACAAGCGGCTTCAATTCGCTGTGGGCGCCCGAACACATCGTGTTTTTTAACCATTACAGCGACTCGTACCCGCACTCACCGTCGGGCGACAATCCCTGGCGCAACCGGTTCGGGCTTTACGACCCGCTGCTGGTATGCACCGTGGCGGCCTGCGTCACCACCCGCCTGCGGCTCGGCACCACGGTGCTGATCGTGCCGGAACGGCCGGCGCTGCTGACTGCCAAGGAAGTGATGACCCTCGATCATGTGGCCGGGGGACGCTTCGAATTTGGCGTTGGCCTGGGCTGGTCCTCCCAGGAATACGCGGCGCTTGGAGTCCCGTGGAAAGGCAGGGGCAGGCGCTTCGATGAGTACCTGGATGCGATCCGGGTGGCCTGGTCCGGCGAGACGGCAGAGTTTCATGGCGAATTCGTCGACTTCGAGGACGTGGTGTTGCAACCGAGGCCCCTCACCAACGGCGGCCCTCCCATCCTGGTCGGCGGAAACTCCGAGTTCGCCATGCGCCGCGCGGCGCAGCGCGGCGATGGCTGGTTTGGCGTGTGGACCCCTCACGACGATGCGGAAAGCCTGCTGGCGCGGTTACAGGCGGCACTGGAAAAATCCGGCCGCGGGCGGCGCGAGCGGTTTCTGGTCAAGCTGAACGTGCCTTTCTCCCCGGACAACTCGGACGACCAGGTGTTCGCCATGATCCAGAGGGCGGCAAGCCTTGGCCTGGACGAACTGGTCGTTCAGGCGCCAATCCGGTCGAAACACCTGGCAGGCGACATGCGACGCTGGAGCGCAGCGGTCGGCCTGAACGGCTAGGAGCCTGCGCCGTAGGAATTCACGGCTGCAAATCCGCTCTCATCCGCCCCTTTGAACGCTCGATTTCGTCAAATATGACTCGATATTCTCCTCAATCGCCCGTCCAAAGGGGCGGCGATAGCGAATTTTCGCTTTCGCGACTTCCTACGGCGCAGGCTCCTAGCCCCCCCGCGGCCCCTCGCCGCTGGCGGCCAGGTGGCGGCATGCGGCGTGCAGGCACAGCGCGCCGATGGGTGTCAGCAGGGCGGCCACCAGCGCCAGCGAGTGACCGAGCCTGGCATCGTCGGCAAACACGAAATCCGTGGTCAGTGCCACGGCCATCGGGCCAAACCCGGTGCCGATGAATGCCACCACAAGCAGATACAGCGCGGTGACCTGGGCGCGCATCCGGTTCGGTGTGATCAGTTGAATGGCGGCTGCGGTGAGGCCGACCGGGGCGCTCAACAGGAAGGTTGCCGGTATGAGCAGCAGCATGGCCAGGCGCGCATCGGCGACCAACGGCATGGCTGCGGTGAACGGCAGGGCGATGAGGCTCGCCAGCATCGCCGTCTGCAGGGTCGCGTCGCGGCGGCCCCGGGCAAAGAACCGGTCGGCGGTCAAGCCACCGATTACGGAACCGCTGGTGCCGAACACCAGCAGGATCACGCCATAGGCCAATCCGGTATCGGCGGCGGACCAGCCATGCACGCGGATGAACAGGGTCGGGGTCCAGGCCATGACGCCGATGATGACGATACCGGTAAAGCAGAAGCCGATGGTCATCATGGCCAGCAGGCCCTGCCTGAGCCTCAGAAAATCCCACAGTTCGGCCCAGGAGACGGCGGTGGTCTCGGCGGTGCCTGGCCGACCCGGGTCCCTGCGCCGGGGTTCGCGAACGGTGAACAACAGCGCCGCGACCAGCAGCCCCGGCAGGCCGACCACGATGAACGTCATGCGCCAGGGCTCGAGTGCGCCGATGACGGGCAGCACCAGGGCATCTGCCGCGGAAATCAGTTCGATGGCCGCGCCTCCAACCAGCATGGCGATGCCCGCGCCCGCATAAATGCCGAGCGCATAGACTCCGGTCGCCCGGGCCAGGCGCTCCGGCGGGAAGTAGTCCGAAATGATCGAATAAGCGGGTGGCGACAGGGCTGCTTCGCCGACGCCGACACCGACCCGGGCCAGAAACAGCTGCGGAAAGTTCCTGGCCAGCCCGCAGACAGCGGTCATCAGGCACCACAGGGTCATGCCGGCAACGATGATGTTGCGGCGATTGCCGCGGTCTGCCAGGCGCGCGATGGGCACGCCGAGCAGGCTGTAGAAGATGGCGAAAGCGAATCCCTGCAGCAGGCTGATCTGTGTGTCACTGATGGCAAGATCGGCACGGATCGGTTCGACAAGCAGATTCAGTACCTGCCGGTCGATGAACGAGACGGTATAGGCGACACTGAGCACAGCGACCACATACCAGGCATACCGCGACGTGGGCACGGTTCAGCAGCCTTTCGGGGGGGTCACCCGTGTCGCAACCGGTGCCGTGACCCGTGGGCAGCAATCCGCAGACCACCGCCGGCGCCAATCCGGTGTTGCGACGCCGGTTTACCACGCTTGTGGAGCGTGCCGCGGGCAAGCGCGGCTATCCGGTCCGCTGCTTGATGTTCTGGGCGGCGGTGGTGAAGAACTGGCACAGGAAGAACGCGAATACATCGCCCTGGGCCTCCTTGCGAACATCACCGGTGTCGTGGCGGTATTCGCCCTGCCAGGTGAGTGTGCTGGTGCCCTCGTCCACGGGCTTCACCCGCACGCCGCCGCCGCCCTTGAGGAACGGGTGGCTGGGTGTGGCGCGGTACTCGAAGTACAT
The DNA here is from genome assembly GCA_964572185.1 of uncultured Pseudomonadales bacterium. Classification (GTDB taxonomy): domain Bacteria; phylum Pseudomonadota; class Gammaproteobacteria; order Pseudomonadales; family Azotimanducaceae; genus Azophilus. Next base: position 7,769 of record CAZNFI010000067.1, on the reverse strand, counting down.
GGCGTCGTCCTGCCATTCGAGAACGTCGAACTCGTAGGTTGCGTTCTTGTCCGGCCGTGACGGGTCGTGGGGATTCGGGATCTGGTAGGTGAGCACCAGCAGGCCGCCCTTGCCGGCAATGCCGTCGTGCAGCGAAGGCTGGCTGAAGCGGGTGGGCCAGAACCAGCTCTGGCGGTAGTCGGTGAGCGTGTCCACCCACTCCTGCCAAAGGTCGCTGGCCGGAAGCCTGACGGTCGCCTCGAAAAAGAACGGAAAGCCGACGTAATCGTCTTCGGTGTTTCGCGTAACGCTAACGGTGTAGTTATGCATATTGCTTCAACTCCATGAATTATAGTTTGTGTTTTTTGATCTCCCGGTGGATTTTCAGCGTTGACTCCATGCCTGCAAGCGGATCGTGGCCGCCGGTGCCGGTGCCGGTGTTGCGTGGCGCTCATTGTTCAAGCCGTTCGGGGCCGGATTCAATCAATGCTTCGATGGTGTCGTACAACACCGGGAAATAGTTGACGATCGAGGCGATGACAATGGCCTGGGAGGGGTCCGGACCCTGCTCGTATGTGCCGTCCCACTGCACCTGGCTACGTTCGCCTGCCAGGGGTTTTACCTGGACGATGGCACCACCGCGCAGGGGGTGGTCGACGCCCCGGTATTCGAGCAGCCGCGCCTGTGGGTCGAATTGCAGCCACTCGTAGGAATAGGTAATCGGCCTGGCGGGAATTTCCGGCCTGTCGAAACGCGGTACACGGTAGGTCATCTTCGTCACACAACCTGCTTGCATGCGGTCTGGCGAGGGTTCCGGGGTGTTTTCGTACTCGAGCGGCCAGATCCAGCTACGGGCGCTGTCGCTGAAGCCCAGCACCAGTTGATCGAATATCACGTCGGCCGGATGGCGCGTGTTCATCCGCACCCGGAAATGCAGCAGCACCCGGTCGTTGTTCCGCTCCCGGGACAGCAACAGATTGCCGCCTTTCAGCTTGTGATCGACGAGTATTTCTCTGGACACGTGTCAATGCCTTCCTCTGGCCGTTGTGAAAAACCGGTTGTCCACAGCGGGTCGGCATGTCTGCATGCGATGTGCAGGTTTCCTGTTGGACAGCACTGGTTGTTGGATATACCGGCCCCCACAACCGGTAGCTTGCCGATCAAGCGGCGGGGCGCTCATCGCCGATGATCGACACGCGCTCGCCATAGCGGCTGTGTGGGTAGTAATCCCAGATGGCGTGATGCTGGGTGCAGCGGTTGTCCCAGAAGGCGAGCGTGTTGGGCTGCCACTGGATCCGGCACCACAGCCTTGGTGTCGAGTCGATGTGGCGGAATAGCAGGTCGAGCAGCGACTTGCTCTCCGCCGGGCTCAATCCGACGATGTGCGACGTGAAGCCGCGGTTGACGTAAAGCAGCTTGCGCTTCGTCCCCGGGTGGCGAACCACGACCGGGTGTTCGTTGCGCGGGTAGCCGCCTTGCGGGGGCGTTGACTTGTAGGAACCGACATAGGGCCCGGCGCCGTCGTGGACGGCGCTCAGCCCTTCCAGAAACCGCTGCATCGGTTCGGACAGCATCTCGAACGCCAGGTACATGTTGGCGAACAGGGTGTCGCCGCCGCCGCCCTGGGGCATCTCGGTCAGGTACAGCATGGAGCCCAGTGGCGGGATCTCGTCACAGGTGACGTCAGTGTGCCAGCCGTCGCCCGCCGTGTACGGCGAGTTGCGGGTGGTTTTGACGACCAGTATCTCCGGGTCTCCGCCGCGGATGTGCTGCATGGGGTGGACGTGCAGGGAACCGAAGCGCCGCGCGAAAGCCTTGTGCTGTTCCCGGTCGAGGTGCTGGTCGCGGAACAGCAGCACTTTCCAGTCCATCCAGGCATCGTGGATGTCCTGAGCCTGTTCATTGGAGAGCGGTTGCGCCAGGTCGACATCGCGTACCACCGCGCCGATGTGCGGTGTCACGGCATCGACGGAGAAGGTGCGGTATTCGCGCCTGGTGTCTTGCTCGGCGTCCCAGTCATTGCGGGCATTGAACATGGTGTCGGCATCCTTGCGGTCTCACGGTGTTTTAGCGCAACTGATCCGGCCGGACAAGGTATGGCGTGGTTTTTCCATCGTGCTTGCGTGCGTGACGGACGCCTTTTTGGTGCGGCGACCCTTCCGATAGCCAGCGCAGGCCGGCTGGCGCATGCAGGCGGGGCCGGATGCGTCCCCGGATCACTGGAAAGTGGGGCGGCCGGCTTCGCTGGCCACGTAGCCGCGCAGTATTTCGGCCTGTGCCGCATCGAGCTTGCCGGCAAACCCGACCATGCCGCTGGCGGTCAATGCGCCGTCCAGCACGATGCTGCGCCACAGCGCTGCCTGTGCCACCGCGGCAGAGGTGCGCAGGTCGGGCAGCACGCCTGTGCTGAGCGACTCGGCGCCATGACAGGTTGAACAGTGAACCGCGAACAGCTTGAAGCCCTCTTCGAGTTGTGCCTGGCTCGGCGCCAGGCCGGCACGCTCCAGGGTGACCGGTGGCAGTGGTTCGGGGTCGAAGGCCGGCAGTTCTTCCTTGCCCCCCAACCGGAAGGCGAGCACGCGGCCGTTGGGCGTTTGTCTCGGCCCGTCCAGGGCCGCCAGCGCCAGTGGCAGGCCGCCGCCGTTGCCGGCCGTGACGGCGATGAACTGTTGACCGCCGACTTCGTAGGAAACGGGCGCGGTGGTGATCGCGTTCTGCAGGGCGTATGACCACAACAGCGCGCCGTCGGTGGCGCGGTAGGCGTAGAAGCTTTGATCCGTCAGGCCCTGAAACACCAGGTTGCCCGCGGTAGCCAGGGTGCCGCCGTTCCAGGGCGCATCGTGCTCTATGCGCCACACCTCGGCCTGACCGACCGGGTCCCAGGCCAGCAGCCGGCCCTGCAGGCTGTCCTGGATGGTTCGCAGGGCATCGGGTTGCCGGGGCAGCGGCGTGTCGTTGAAAGTCACGCCGAGGTTCCACTCCCCGGCACGGTAGACGAAGTCGGCGTCGTCAACATAGGCGAAGGGCACCTGCTGGGCCGGGATGTAGACCAGGCCGGTGAGCGGGCTGTAGGACATGGGTTGCCAATTGTGCGCGCCTGCGCCGCCGACCGTGGACAGGAACGGTTCCGTCTCGAAGCGCGCGCCGGGTGCCTCGACGGGCCGGCCGGTCGACAGGTCCACCCGTTCGGCCCAGTTCACCGGCACGAACTTTTCGGCGGAGACGAGCTCGCCGGTCATGCGGTCGATGACATAGAAAAAGCCGTTCTTGGGCGCATGCAGCAGCACTCGGCGCGGCTGGCCGCCGATATCGAGTGTTGCCAGCACGATCTGCTGGGTGGCGGTGTAATCCCAGGTATCTCCGGGCGTTTCCTGGTAATGCCACAGGTAGGTGCCGTCGTCCGGGTCGAGCGCCAGCACGGAAGAAAGAAACAGGTTGTCGCCGCGCCCTTCGGAGCGGATCTGGCGGTTCCAGGGGGAACCGTTGCCGGTGCCGACATAAAGCTGCTCCAGTTCCGCGTCGTAGACGATGCTGTCCCACACGGTGCCGCCGCCGCCGCCGTAGTCGAGCCAGGCGCGGCCATGCCATGTTGCCGCAGCCTCGCTGTTCAGCACCGCATCGGATGCCGCGCCGTCGGGCGGCAGATGCGGGTCGCCGGGAACGGTATAGAACCGCCAGGCCAACTCGCCCGTGTCGACGTCATAGGCACTGACATAGCCGCGCACGCCGTATTCGGCGCCGCCGTTGCCGATGTAGACCTTGCCCCTGGCGGCCCGGGGCGCACCGGTGATGGTGTAGGGCTGTTGCGGGTCGGTGGTCTGCACCGACCAGAGCGGTTTGCCGCTGGCAGCATGCAGGGCGATCAGCCGGCCGTCGATGGTAGCGACGAAAACCTTGCCCTCGTAGAAAGCGGCGCCCCGGTTGACCACGTCGCAACAGGCGCTGTATCCGGCCGCACCAGGCACTTGCGGGTCGAAGCGCCACAGTTCGCTGCCGCTGGCGGCATCGAGGGCGAACACCTTGCTCCAGGCGCTGGTGACGTAGAGCACCCCATCGACCATCAGCGGCGTCGATTCCTGGCCGCGGTGCGTATCAAAGTCGAAATACCAGGCCAGTCCGAGGTCGGAAACCGTGCTTTCATCGATGCTGTCGAGTTGTGAATATCGCTGTTCGAGATAGGTGCCGCCGTGGGTCAGCCATTGCCCCGGTTCGGTGGCGGCCGCGGCGATGCGAGCCGTGTTGGTGACCGGGGTGTCGAGCGGTTGTGGCGCGTCTTTCGGTGGCGGCGGCGTGCAGCCAGCGACTGCGAGTGCGGCAAGTGCGCCAAGTGCGCGAATCAGAGCGTGGCGGGATGAGTCATTCATGATCTTGTACTGGCTCACATTAAAAAAATCTGGTGATGTGGTTTTTCCGGACACCGAGCGGCCGTGGGCTGCATTGGGACTTCAGGGCATTGCGCTGTGCAGGTGATCTGAGTCTTGCTTGAGCCTGGTTGGTTTGCGGTTATAGTGCCCGCGCAACAGGATACAGCAGCCTGTGCCCCCAAGTCGGGGAGGGCGGAGGCGGTGAGCGCCGGGGCGGACAAAGACCGGTTGGGAGGTTCGCAAGGAATGAGACGAGTCTGGAAATACGCCTTGGCAGCGGTGGCACTGGCAATGGCGCCCTTGGCGGTTGCCGGGGACTCCGGGCGGCAGGGCGAGGTTGCCGACCCGGACATCGTGGCTATACGCGCGCTCTATCATGCGTGGAACGAGGCGGTGGAAGGCAGCGATATCGCCGGTTACCTAGCAGCGCTCGATACGGACGTGGAGTTGCTGCCGGCCGATGCGCCGCCGGTCCGTGGCCGCGACAGCTACGGGGTGTTCCTGCAACCGGTGTTCGCCAGCGACGCGTTCGAGATTGAAGTAGTCGTGGCGCCCAGCGTGCAGGTGGATGGCGACCTTGCCTATGCGCGTTATGACTACATCATTCACCGCATGCCGGTCGGCGGCGAGGCGCGAATCAGCAGCTACCGCAAGTTTCTGGATGTGCTCAGACGCCAGCCGGACGGTTCCTGGAGGGTGTTCAAGCACACCTGGAACTACAATGAACCCGGCGTGATGCCGTGAGCCGGCGCGGCGCATCGGTGCCGATCGATCACCACAGGCCCTATACGGGTACTGCAAGTCCGGCGGTGGCCAGTTCTGAGTTCGGTGGGGGTCGGGACCGGGTCGTGAATGCCATGCGGCGTGGGGTTGCGGGTTGTACCGCACTGGCGCTGCTGTTGACGGGGGCTCAAACCCTGGGCGCGGCAATGTCCACGCCCGATCCGCAAAAACTGTTCGATGCCAACTGCGACCGCTGTCACCAGGGCGATGTGCCGAGGGCGCCACACCTGGTGACCTTTCAGATGATGGGCAGCGAAACTATTCTTGCCTCTCTGAACGAGGGCTCCATGCGCCAGCATGCGGCGCACATGAGCCCGCTGGAACGCCAGGCGCTGGCGGATTTCCTCGGCGGCTCGACCGGCGCGCGTGTGCCCACCAGAATGTGCGATTCCGCCGCGCAGCTGCGTACGGGGGCTGCGCCTGAATTCGATGGCTGGGGCCTGACTCTGTCGAGTACCCGCTTCATTCCGGGCTCGGTCGCCGGCCTGAGCGCGTCCGATGTGCCACGGCTGCGGCTCAAATGGGCGTTTGCCTTTCCGGGCGCCACCCGCGCGCGAAGCCAGCCGAATGTCGCGGCCGGCGCCGTTTACGTGGGTAGCCAGGACGGAACGGTGTATGCCCTCGACATGGAAACCGGCTGCGCATTCTGGACCTTCAGCGCCGACGACGAAGTGCGCTCCGCGCCCAGCCTGGACGCGGACGGCAAGGCGCTTTATTTCGGAGACTTTCGGGGCAACGTCTACGCCATTCGCAGCGACGATGGACAACTGATCTGGCGCGTGCCGGTGCACGACCACCCGGACGTAACACTGACCGGTTCGCCGCGCCTGCATGACGGGCGCCTGTTCGTGCCGCTGTCGTCGAACGAATGGGCGAGTGCGGCCGATCCCGGTTATCCCTGTTGCACCTTTCGCGGCGGTGTGGTGGCGGTGGATGCGGGCGATGGCCGTATTCTCTGGAAGGCGGAGACGATCACCGAGCCGCTTAAACCCGCCGGCAGCAACGCGCTCGGCGAGACCCGCTACGGCCCGGCCGGTGCGCCGGTATGGAACAGCCCCACCATCGACGTCAAACGCAACCGGCTCTACGTCGGAACCGGCGAGGCCTATACGTCTCCGGCCGCGGGCACCAGCGATGCGGTGCTGGCCTTCGACCTGGACAGCGGCGAGATGGTCTGGTCGCACCAGGCCCTGGCGGGCGATGCCTGGAACATGGCCTGTTTCATCGGCGGCGGCGCCAACTGCCCCGAGGAGGATGGCCCGGACCTGGACATCGGCGCGCCTCCCATGCTGGTGACGCTTGCTGATGGCAGCGACATCATCGTCGTGGGCCAGAAGTCCGGCCATGTGTTCGCCCTTGACCCGGACCGCAAGGGCCGGCTCCTGTGGAAACACCGCATCGGCCGCGGCGGTTTCGCCGGCGGCGTGCACTGGGGCATGGCATTCGGCGAAAACCGCGTCTACGCTCCGAATGCGGATACCATCTTTTCCGGTCGTTTCACCGGCGAGCGCAAGCCGGGACTGTTCGCGCTGCGGCCCGATACCGGCGAAACCCTGTGGTTCACGCCGGCTCCGGACGTCTGTGCGGAGCAGGATCGGCCGGAATGCGACCCGGGGCTGTCGGCGGCGGTTACCGCCATACCCGGGGTCGTCTTTGCCGGCGCTTTCGACGGCCACCTGCGCGCCTATGCGGCGGCTACCGGGCAGGTGCTCTGGGACTACGACACCAACCGGGAGTTCGCCACGGTGTCGGGCGAAGTGGGGCGCGGCGGGTCGATCGAGGCGAACGGGCCCGTTGTCGTCGATGGCCATGTGCTGGTCAACTCCGGGTATCTGTTCGGCGGTCGCATGGGCGGCAATGTGCTGCTGGCGTTCGCGGTGCAACCGGATTGAAACTGGGAGAAACTCAATGAGCTTGAATGGCCGGGTTCTTCTGTGGGCGTTCAGCCTGTTCCTCTACCTGGTGTTCGTCTGGTGGTACACCAATACCGGTGGACCGCTTGGCGCGGACGAGATCGAGGCAACCGTCGCCGAAATGCGCGCCAATGGCACGCCGCCGGAGCGCATTGCCCGGATGCAGCGCTTCATGGAAGAAGACCGCGGCGGTCAGCTGCTGATGGTGAACCTGCTGGACCTGGCCACCACGCCCGCCGCAATGCCGGGTATACCGCCTGGCACGACGTCGGAAGAGGCCATGGCGCATTACATGGAGTACATGCTGCCGGCGATGCTGAAGCGTGCCAGCCACCCGATCTTCTTTGGCCAGGCGCAGTTTCGGGCCCTGGAGCTGGTCGGCATCGAAGGGGCCGAGTCCTGGGATCAGGTAGGCATCGTGCGCTATCGCAGCCGCCGGGACCTGCTGGAGATCGCGGTCAATCCGGTCTTCGACGACCGGCACCCGTTCAAGGTGGCGGCACTGGAAAAGACCATCGCCTTCCCGGTGACCCCGCAGCTCAATCCGGGTGATCCGCGGCTGCTGCTGTTCGTGGTGATGTTGGCCATGGTGGCGGTGGCGGACATCCTGCTCACCGGTCGAACCCGCCGAAGCGGCTAGTGTCCTGTGTCACAAATACGCTACCTTTCAGCGTACCGCACAAGGTCTGTGGCAAGGCGCGGTCCGCAGCCAATATCGAGCCCTATTGGC
>CAZNFI010000066.1:0-15782 GCA_964572185.1 uncultured Pseudomonadales bacterium | reverse complement strand
TCCAAGGACGATGGCTCGAGCCGCTTCAACTGGTTGCTCGGCACCTTCTACGAACGCACCCACAACGACTGGGACTACATCACCATCGTTGACGATTTCGCCGAGAACGGCGGTCAGGGCGCCGCTTTCATCTACTACGGCGTGGCCCCCACCGATGTCTGGTTCGACCAGGGCTTCCGCGAAGGGTGGACCTACAACGGCTTGGAGGGCACCGACTTCAACGGCCAACACCAGGACATCGAATCGATCGCCGCTTTCGCCGAGTTCAGCTACGACATCACCGATACGGTGCGAATATCCGCCGGCGGCCGCTACTTCTCCACCGACCGCCGGGTCAACGAGAATTCCTATTATGTGAACACGGTCTTCGACAACTTCGATGTCACGGAAAACACGAAGGATTTCAGCCCGCGGGTCAACCTCACCTGGCAACCCAACGACGACATCCTGGCCTACTTCACGTATTCCGAAGGCGTGCGCATCGGTGGCCGCAACGGCGCGGTCGCCCAACGGCCCGCGGCTGCCGCCCTGGGCGCGCCCCTGAGCTTCGATTCCGACCGGCTCATGAATTACGAGGGGGGGCTGAAGTCCACCTGGGCGGACGGGCGCCTGGTGGTGAATCTCAGCGCCTTCATCATGAACTGGGAGGACTACCAGATCCGGGTGGCGCTGCCGGTCGCCGGCGCCACCACGGTCAATGCGGGCAACGCCTCCATCGACGGCTTCGAGGGGCAGTTTGCCTTCAAGCCGAATGCCAACTGGGAGTTTTCCCTGGCCATGACCTACCTCGATGCGCGCATCGACGACGACATCCTGCTGAACAACGGCGTCATCATGGCCGGGGAGGCGGGCGACCGCCTGCCGGCGGTGCCCAAACTGAAGCTGGCCGCGGGCATCCTGTATTCCACCGATCTCCCGTGGGCCGGGTACGAGGGATACGCGCGCTTCGACTTCTATCACACCGGCGACTCCGTCAACGCCACCAACGCATCGATCCTGCTGTTCGGCGCGGAACGGACCGTGCCGGCCCCCCAGCCGGCTTACCAGACCGGCTACCTGAGTTTCGGGGTGAAGGGCGACAACGGCTGGGAGGCCTGGCTGTCCATCAACAACCTCTGGGACGAACGCGCCATTACCTACATCTATCCGCGGTTCGCGGACGACCGCGCCTTCACGATACGGCCGAGGGAATTCAGGATCGGGGTCTACAAGGCCTTCTGAGAACCCGACAACCCGTGGTTTTGAGTGGGCCGGCCGCTCTCCCGGCCGGCCCATTCCCGTATCCCTGACCCAATGAGGACCCCTGGGCATCCGCGCCGGCGGTAACGGATTTGACGTTCGCACGTTCGGTTCGTTGGCCTCGTTGGGACAATTGCCGCAGAATCCCGGGGAAAGTCACTACGCGGTGCCCGCAGTGCCTGAAGCTGAAGCAGACTCGCCATTGAAGCCGGATCAGGCAAAGCCGGCGGCGCGGCTTGCCTTCGATCGGGCAGTAGGCCTGATGCAAGCGAACGAGTTCGCCGCGGCCGCCACGACTCTCGAAGCCGCGCTCACGCACTCGCCCAACGACCCCAACCTGGTGCGGCTGCTCGGCGTGTCGCTGACACGACAGAACAGGAACGCCGAGGCGGAGCAGGCGCTGACCCGGGTGATCCGGCTCGTGCCCAACTTCGCGCTGGCCCACGAGAATCTCGCCGATGCGCTCATCGGGCAGGGCAGGCTCGACGAGGCGGCCGCATCGCTGCGGAGGGCGATCCGGCACAACCCGGCATCGGATGCGGCCAACCGCAAACTCGTCGAGGTTCTCGCCCTGACCGGCCACGGCGGCGAGGCGGACGAGGCGTTCCGGCACTCGCTGGAAGGCGACCCCGACCGCGCGGCGATCGTCGAAGCCATGGAGTTGAACCGGAGCGGCGAGACGGCGCAGTCGGAAAAGATCCTCCGGGGTCTGTTGCGGCGCAACCCGGAGCACCTCGACGCGCTGCGCCTGATGGGCGTGCACTGCGCGCGCAAGGAGCTCTACAACGATGCCGAGGCGTTCTTCCGCCGCGCCGTGGACCTGGCCCCGGATTTCTGGCTGGCCTGGATCAATCTCGGCGCGGCGCTCAGCGAGCAGCAGAAATTCGACCAGGCGGACACCGCCTACAAGCAGGCGTTGACGCTCAAGCCGCAGTCGGTTTTCACCCTCGAGAAGCTCGGCGCCAACAGCCTGTTCGACGGCCGTCACGAGGACGCCATCGGTTGGCTCCATGCGGCGCTCGAACACGACCCGGCCCACTTCCCGTCGCTGCTCTGCCTGGGGCATGTGCTCAAGACCGTCGGCCGGCAGAAGGAAGCCATCGACGCCTACCGACGCTGCGCCGCGGCCAGGCCGGACTTCGGGGAAGCTTACTGGAGCCTGGCCAATCTAAAGACGTTCCGTTTCAGCGGCGCGGAAGTCCGCGAGATGGAAAAACACCTGGAAGCGGTCTCCGCAACGCCCGACGGGGAAGATTCCGAGATTGCCTTTTCCTTTGCCCTCGGCAAGGCTTTCGAAGACCGCCGAAACTACAACAAGGCATTCGAATTCTATTGCCGGGGCAACGGCAGGAAACGCCCCAAGCTCAACTACGACCCGATCGAGTTTCAGAGAACCAACGATCGAATCATCGAAGTCTTCACGACGGACTATTTCGATGAGCACACCGGGCAGGGTTATGCGGACGATTCGCCGATCCTCATCGTCGGCCTCCCCCGGTCAGGCTCGACCCTGCTCGAGCAGATCCTGGCCAGTCACTCGCAGGTCGAGGGAACCGCGGAGTTGCACTACCTGCTGCGCCTGGCCACGGAAACGGGCCAGACCCGGTCCGACGGCATCCGCTACCCGGAGTGCATGCTGGAGATGAAGCCGCATCACTTCCGCGACCTGGGTCGGGAATACCTCGAGAACACCCTGCGCCACCGCTCCGGCGCGCGCTATTTCACCGACAAGATGCCCAACAACTTCACCGGCATCGGCTTCCTGCACACGATTCTACCTAACGCCAAGGTCATCGATGCCCGGCGCCATCCCCTGGACAGTTGCCTGGGGTCGTTCAAGCAGCTCTTCGCCCGCGGCCAGATCTTCACCTACGATCTCTACGATCTGGCGCATTGCTACACGCAGTACATCAGGCTGATGAATCACTGGAACGAGGTGCTGCCGGGCAAGGTGCTCACGGTCCACTATGAAGATGTGGTCGGCGACCTCGAGAAGCAGGCCAGGCGAATCGCGGCCCATTGCGGACTCGAGTGGGAAGGCCGGATGCTGCGTTACCACGAAACGGAACGCGCCGTGAAAACCGCCAGTTCCGAACAGGTGCGCCAGCCCATCTATTCCGGCTCGCTGAATCTGTGGCGCCGCTACGAAGACCAGTTGGCCGAACTGATCGACTACCTCGAGCCCGTGCTGCTCGAACTGCCCGAAGAGCAACGGCCGGCGTCCCTCCTGAACAAGCCGTAACCGGACCGGACCGGTTTCCGCATCGTTGCACGAACGGGTTTTACAGCTTGCCTGCCGCCCAGGCGCGCAGCGCCTCGAGATCGCCGAGGTCGTCCCGGATAGCCCGATAGGAGATGCGATGGTCGATGCTGGCGTACTGATACACCAGTACGTTGCGAAACCCCGCCCATCCACGCAGCCTTTCGGCAAGGGCCGCGTCGATCTCCCCACTTTCCTCGAGTACCGAAAAGGTGTCGCGACTCGACTCGGGAGTTCTGAGCGCCCTTTCGGCTATCCAATGGTTCGCAAGGTCGATGCATGCTTCCATCGCAAGATGCAGGTAGCGCTCGGCGAGGTCGTGAATGGCCGGAGTCTCCGCAAACTCGGTTTCACAGACGCTGCCGAGGCGTTCCACCCGTTCGAGGTACAGGTCAAGCGCGTCGAGCCGCCTGGAGAATATCTCCTGATCGACCACGGGTTCGTCCTCTCTTCAGCCGGGCAATCCGCTGCCGGCGGTGTTCGGCAAGCCTGGGTTCAATGTCCTGGTAATCGCGCATCGCAGCGACCGCGAATCGCACGCGCTCCGTTTCGCTCCGGGCGTACAACAGCACGCCATCGCGCAGTACCCGGTGGCGCAACAGGGCAGGCGCTGCATTCAGCAGGACGATGTCGAGCGAACCGCTCGGTATTTCGCCGCTGAGCCGTCCCGCAAGCCGGCGAATCGTCCGATTGATCTCGCCCGGACCCCTCGCGCCCTGATCGTCCACAAGCACAGCGATGTCCAGATCGCTGGAGGGACGGGCCGATTCCCTGACACGGCTGCCGAACAGGTACGCCAGCCGAACTTCCGGCAGCGAAGCGAGGCGTTCGGACAGCAGGTCGGAATAGTTCGTGGGCGGGACGCCGATCATTGGCCCGAGCCGTTGCGTTGACGACGTCAAGCCTAACACTGCAGCGCAGCCGGGCTTCGCCGCAGTCCCGGTGAGGGTAGCCGCGACGCCGACGAACCGCCCTGGATGGCCGGATTCGGCGACCTTGCCGACCTTGGCGAGGGGAATCGCCGCATCCTGGGCCTCATCGAAGAGGAGTTCGAACGGCTGTCGCCCGGCCGCACTCCATTGCGATACTGAGCAACAACATCCGTTTCGACACCGTGCAAGGGGTACAGCGCATCGGTTGCTGAACGGCAATGACTGCGAGTCGTTGCTGGACAATCCGCATTCGGTCGGTCAAAGCCCAGGTGTTCAACGATCCGGCCATGCGTATGGCCAGACCTCGATGCCGTGGATCGCATTCGTTGCATCGAGTGAGAGGATTACGGCCTTGACCGCCCTCCCCGCATCGACATCGTAGATCGAAATCGTCGCCGGAGACGAACCTGCGGCGATTTCGTTTTCGGAGATCACGCACAGGCCGCGTCCGAATCCCGATTGCCTGCCACCCGGGCAGTCCGGGTCAGCTTGCAATTTCTTGTGGGGAGGAAGCCGGGGCAGCGGGAATGCCTTGCCGGTAACGGGGTTTTCAAAGCGCAGCGCGCCGGCCTTGGTGTCGTTGAACAGTATGCCGTCACGGAAAGGGCGAGCGTTGTGGACGCCTTCCGGCAGGGTCGCCCTGACGCCGACACGCCGGCCCCCGAACCGGAGCAGGGCGCCGGTGCGCGTCCCGCTTACATACATGCCTCCCGTATCGCAATGCACATTGTTCAACCGGAGCTTGTCGACCATGAGCGGGCCCTCGTCGCCGTTCGGATCGAATCGTCTCGCACCGAAGACCCTCCCGTCGGTGACGATCCTGATTGCCCAGTCGAACGAATCCGTTTCCAGGTTGAAGCCGAGGACGGCGTCGTATCCCGCCGATGTCATGAAGAGGTGGCGTTCGAAAACGCAGATCTCCTGGCAGTTATCGAGGTAGGCATTGCGAAACGCGGCAACGGCATTGAAGGCCTGATCGAAAACCAGCAATTCGTCACTGCCGGCGATGTAGACCCGGTCCCCATGACAGGCAATGCCCCGCAGGCCGCGTTCCCGGCCCCGGCCCGCCCGGTCCACATCGAAGGCGTTCGAATCCAGGGGCTTCAGTACCCGGCCGCTCTCGAGGTTGATCAGGTAAACCCCGCCCTGACCGTCACCCCGGTCGCCGCCGCGTACGGTTGAGGTCGCGATCAGATTGGCCATGCAGGTACCGTGCAGATTGCGGCGCTATGATTCCGGGCCCGATCGGGGGTCCGTTCGGAAACCCGTTCGGGAACCCATTCGGGATTCCGATGACGATCCCGAACCGGGACCCGGAACGTAATCGAAAATGAACGTGATCCGGTCTTCGTCGCCGCTGTTCAGCACGCTGTGGCGCTTCTGGTTGTTGATCTCGTAGGCATTGCCCACCTTGAGTCGGTGCGGGCGCCCTTCGATCATGAAGCGCACCTTGTTGTTGGTGGTGATGGGCACATGAATGCGGTGGCTGCGTCGGAACGAGACGTGGTGGTCGGTATGCGGCGTGATGGCCTTGCCGGCGGTCAGCTTCGCCGCCATGGCGCGAATGATGGTGCCGCCGGTGGGGTAGAAACGGCCGATGATATCGTGCATCAGCGGTACGGCCAGGTGCGACAGCCGCTCCCAGCCCGCGCCCTTGACCAGGTCGATGTTCGGCCAGTTGTCGTGGTCGCAGAAAATCAATATCACCGACTCGGTATCGTAGTGAACGTCGTCGTACTTCTTCTGGCGTATCTCTTCCTCGTGCCAGACGGGCTCGTCCAGCGCAACGATGGCATCGGCCAGGGCCGCCGAATCGACACGCCCGAGATCCCTGATCGGCGCCCCTATGTCCATGCCCGCGAATCCCACTCCCCTGCCGGGAACCCTGGCCGATTCTACCCTCTCCTGCCCGTCGCTGGCCGATGGCACACCTGTCGAGGTCTCGCGGACGGTCACGCGGTTCCTGTAGTGCCTGTTTTCACCATGGCGCCCATAATAGGGGTTCGCCGGAGTTTCAGGAGCCCGCGCGCATGGCTCGCATGACCGATTACCCCGCCACACTCAACGGCTTGCGCGATGCGATTCGCACGCACAGTCACATCGACGAACCGCAATGCGTTCGTGACCTGCTGGCCCACGCTGAACAACTGCTCCCGAACCAGGCGCGCAGCGAGGCGGTACTGCATGCCCGTGAACTGGTTCGACGCTGCCGGGACGCCGGGCACCGGGCCGGCACCCTCGATGCCTTCCTGCAGGAATTCGGCCTCTCCAACCGCGAAGGCGTGGCACTCATGTGCCTGGCCGAGGCGCTGCTGCGCATTCCCGACCAGGCGACGGCAGATGCCCTGATCGCGGAGAAGATCCGCGCCGGCGACTGGCATGCGCATCTGGGCAGGTCGGCTTCGCCGTTTGTCAATGCATCGGTATGGGGCCTGATGCTCACCGGCAGGCTGGTCACCCTGGATACCGATACCCTCGACGACACGGTCGATTGGGTACGGCGGCTGGTGGCCCGTCTCGGGGAACCGGTGGTGCGCCGGGCCGTGCTGCAGGCGATGCGGATCCTTGGCGGACAGTACGTGCTTGGCCGCGACATCGGCGAAGCGATGCGCCGCGGCCGGGCACTGGAAGAGCCGGGCACGCGGTTCTCCTTCGACATGCTGGGCGAAGGCGCCCGCACCTACGCGGATGCCCAGCGCTATTTCGACGCCTATGCAGGCGCCATCGATGTCATCGGCAACGCTCAGTGCAGTCAGGATGCCATCGCCAATGACGGCATTTCGGTCAAACTCTCGGCCCTGCATCCGCGCTTCGAAACCGCGCAACGGCAACGGCTGGACGCGGAATTGCTGCCGTCGGTCCGGGAACTGGCATTACGGGCCAAACGGCACAATCTGGGCTTCAGCATCGATGCCGAGGAGGCGGCACGGCTGGAGCCGACCCTGGACATTTTCGAGTCGCTGTCGCACGACCCGGAACTTGCCGGCTGGAACGGCCTCGGTTTCGTGCTGCAGGCCTACCAGAAGCGCGCGCCGCTGGTTGCCGAGTGGCTGGTTGCCCTGGCAGACGCCACCGGCCGGCGCCTGATGGTGCGCCTCGTGAAAGGCGCCTACTGGGATACCGAAATCAAGCACGCTCAGGAGCAGGGCCTGGCCGACTATCCGGTGTACACCCGAAAGCCGCATACCGACCTCTGTTACGAGGTCTGCGCCGCGCGCCTGATCGGTGCCCCCAATGCCATCTTCCCGCAGTTTGCCAGCCACAACGCTCACACCGTCAGCCTCGTCATGGCATTGGCGGCCTCGGCATCGACGGAGCGATGCAACTACGAATTTCAACGCCTGCACGGTATGGGACAACTCCTTTATGCGCAGTTCCAGGAAGGCGACCGGCCGCCATTGCGCGTGTACGCACCGGTCGGCTCGCACCGCGACCTGTTGCCCTACCTGGTGCGGCGGCTGCTCGAGAACGGCGCCAACAGTTCCTTCGTCAACCGCTTTCTCGATGCCGAGGCACCGGTGCACGAACTCATCCACGACACGGTAACCGCTGTCCTCGCCCAGGCGCGCCTCCGTCATCCGGACATTCCGCGTCCGCCCGATCTCTATCGCCAGTCCGGCGAGCACCGAACCAACGCCGGCGGCATCGATCTGGATGACCCGACCTGCCTGGCCCGGTTGACGGAGTCTGCTCGGGCCGCGGCGCATCTGCGCCATCGAGCCGGACCAATCGTCGACGGCACGCTGCGCGCCGGCACCGAGATACCGGTGTGCAGCCCGGCCAACGGGAAAATCACGGTGGGCACGGCAATCGAGGCGACCGCAAGCGACATCGATGCGGCGCTGGATGCGGCCCTGGCCGCGCAAGGCCGCTGGGACGCGCGCGGCGGCAGCCACCGTGCCGCCGTCCTGGAGTGTGCCGCCGACCTCCTGGAAGCCAACCGGGAGCGCCTGATCGGCCTGATCGGCGCGGAAGCCGGGCGCACCTTGGCGGATGCCCTGGCGGAGGTCCGCGAAGCCGTGGATTTCTGCCGTTACTATGCCATGCAGGCACGCCGGCGATTCGCCCGGCCCTTGCGCCTGCCCGGCCCCACCGGGGAACGAAACGACCTGAGCCTGCACGGCCGCGGGGTGTTTGCCTGCATCAGCCCGTGGAACTTCCCCCTGGCAATCTTCATGGGTCAGGTCAGCGCGGCGCTGGCCGCGGGTAACGGCGTCGCGGCCAAACCCGCCGAGCAGACCCCACTGGTCGCGGCCGAAGCCGTGCGCCTGCTGCACGAAGCCGGCGTACCCACCGGGCTGCTGCATCTGCTTCCCGGCGATGGGGCACGCGTCGGCGGCCGGCTGGTCCGGGATGCGCGCATCGACGGCGTGGCATTCACCGGGTCCATGCAGACGGCGGCGCTGATCAACCGGCAACTCGCGGAGCGCAATGGTCCCATCGTGCCACTGATTGCGGAAACCGGCGGCCAGAACGTCATGCTGGTCGATTCCACCGCGTTGCCGGAACAGGTGGTGGACGATGTGATCGTCTCGGCATTCCAGAGCGCCGGGCAGCGCTGCTCGGCGTTGCGCGTGCTGTACCTTCAGGAAGAGATTGCCGACGATGTGCTCGCCATGCTGGCGGGAGCCATGCACACGCTGGTGATCGGCGACCCGCTGCACCCGGCCACCGACATCGGGCCGGTCATCGACGACGCTGCCCGGTCGCTGCTGCACGCCCACCTGTCGACGATGCAACCGCAAGCCCGCACGGTCGCCCAATGCTCGTTGCCGACACCTTGCGAGACCGGCACCTTTTTCGCCCCCTGTGTTCTCGAAATCGATTCGATCCGTCGTCTGCAGGGCGAGGTGTTCGGCCCCGTGCTGCATGTGGTGCGCTTCGCCGCGGGGAAGTTGCAACAGGTGCTTGCGGAGATCGAGAACACCGGCTTCGGGCTGACGCTGGGGGTGCACAGCCGCATAGACGGCTTCGCCCGCGAAGTATTCGAGCGCACCAGGGCGGGAAATGTGTACGTGAACCGCAACATGATCGGCGCCGTGGTGGGCGTGCATCCGTTCGGCGGTCGGGGGCTGTCCGGCACCGGGCCCAAGGCGGGCGGGCCACACTACCTGCTGCGCTTCGCCACCGAGCGTACGCGCAGCGAGAACATCACCGCCAAGGGCGGCAACACCGAGCTCTTCGGCCTGCGGCAGTGAGCCCGTATTCGGCGGCATTCACCCGCGTCGGCAAACCGCTGCACTGCGCCGCTGTGGCCGAGCGGCGTGAACCGGCGGCGCGCCTGTCAGGGCTGTTGACAGGCGAACGCCCTGCGGGCATTGCGCCAGGACGCCGTTTCTTCCATCTCGATGCTGGGCAATCTGCCATTGTCACAGGCGCTAGCGGCAGCGAGCAGCTTCGCGCGGGCATCGATTCGCCGGTGGAAATCCCAGCCACTGGCGCAACTCAAAAGCGGTGTTTCGCCCATGATGTGCCCAATCAGCGCGAGCCGTGCCCCGACAGCGGTTGCCCTATCGCCGCCCGGCCAGTGCCCATGGCGAATCCACAGGGATTTCAGCTCCCGACCGGCCTGCTTGAGAGTACGGAGGTTCTCCCGGCGACGCTGCACATCCTGTTCATGCCACAGCATCTCCGATTGTGCGGCAATGGTCGCCGGATGGTGCCTGCCCCGGGACTTGTGCAATCGTGAGTAGTCCTCCCGTAAGGTTTCGAGCCCGGCGGCCTGTTCCCGCAAGCGGGCGCGCAGTTCTTTGCCGCGCGCAGCCATGTCGCCTCCAGGTTCCGGTGAATTCAGCGGCCCCAACAGTCGCTCGGCGTTTCCCCTGCAGACGCAGTAGAGATGGGAACTCCGCGGCGATTCCACATCGAGGGGAAACTGCCGAACCCGGACCTTGACAGCGACGCTGCACTCCCCCGCGTACGGGACGCGCATCTCCGGTCTGACCGGTTGCAACTGCCCAGTACCCCCCGGTGGGAACGTCTGGTGTTGAACGACCCAGCCTTGCAGATCGCCCGGCGTCACCACTGCGATCGAGAACAGTGGCAGCACGGCGATGTTTGACAGTTCCGCTTCACGCATGATGCCCGGTTGTGCGATGAGTGCGGCTTTCACGGCTTCGGCGAACATGAAACTGCAGATGTCCATGGAAGTGGCATGTACGGATAGCTTCGTGTAGTCAAGACGAGCATCGAGATGCCGCAGGCAGGTTTCATTCCAGCGCTCGGGTTCCTCGCCCGGTCGCCTGGATGCGTGCGTCGACTCTCTCACGCTCTTGAGTACCACCGCCAGCAAGTCAGGGGGAAGCCGCCTGAGAATCTCCATCCGCCAGTCCTCGGCCTCGATGATGCTGTGATGCACGGCCGCGAAGAGTGTCTCGTTCGCGGCGTTGGACAACCCGGAAAGGGCGAGGCCGGGCAAATGGGGGTAGCAGGCGATGCGCGGCACGGCGGCATTTTCGTCGATGGGGTATCCGGAGGTGAAATGAGCCCCGAGCACCCGGCCGGGCACCATGCGGTCTTGCAGGGACAGCCGAGTCCGCCCACGTATCGGCAATTCCAATGCAATAGGCCTGCCGGGACCGAGCCAGGACAGCCCGATGTTGTGCCAGAAGCGCTGAGCCCGCTCGAAATTACGCTGCAGTTCGTCGAGTCGTGCCGCATTGGCTTCGGAAAGCGCGCCGCTGTGCCGTAACGCATCCAGACAGGCGACCAGTTCGGCACGGGCTTCAGGCAACCGGTACAGGCACGACCTGAGAACGAAATACAGCCAGCGCGAATCGTCGTCGTTGGGCACCTCGCGGTAGCACTTCCCAAACAGCCCGCGTGATTGCCGAATGGCGCATTCGAGGCACTCGACCCGTTGCAGCGCGGTGGCAAGCCCGACTCTGGCCTCACTTGGAAGAGTCGGCGACCGCGCGAGTTGCATGAGATGCGGGCCGGTTTCGTCGGTGATCAAGCCCTGTGCGCCGCATGCCTGGCGAGCCGCCGGCGGACGCACATCGCCATCGCTTTCGCCCCGCTTGACCAACTTGTCGAGGAACCGGTAGTGGGGACGGCTGAATGCCGTTGCAACGGGCTTCCATACCTTCACCACCACGTTGCGCGCGGCGATCGTGCCGCAGTTTCCAGCCGGTGTGGTGGTGGCCGCCCCAGCCCGACTGTTGGCTTCCCCACACGGGGGCGATTCGCGATCGGGCGTCCATTGCGCATTGGCCGATGCGCCGCGGCCCGCAAAAGTGCCCGGGGAGGTCCGCGCCCCGGTATCGCTCTGGTGGCCGCACAACAACCCGCAGGTGGCCGCCGCCGCGCCAACCGACTGGTCCATGCTCCGGTCTCAGTGATCGGGAGTGGCTGGCCGGTGATGGATTGCGGCCAGGGTGAGTTGCGTTTGTGACACCGACACGGGTGTGTGGTTCCGTGCAACCCTCGTGCCGTTGCGTGCGTCGGTGCCATTGCACCGTATCGACCCACGGAGGCTCGTGCCGGTCTGTATGCGCGGTCTCGCCCGGCAGCGAGGCGATCGATCAGGCAGATGACGCGACACGCTCCGGCGCCGCCACAGGCCAGAATTGGTCCGCATCCATTGCCGACTTTCTTCGCGAGGCGCTTGACGGATTGTTCAACGTAGTTGATGGTTCGCGTGCAATGATCCCGCCGTCGGCCCGGGGCGGAGCGTCGATCGGCCGCTCGCCGGAAAGCAGATGCAGATGCAGATGATCGGAAAAGCAAAGCGCCCCTCGTTCACGAGGGTCGTCCTTTTGTTGGTGGCTGCCACCTGCACCGGGACTGCGGCATCGCAGTCCGGGCAGAGCCCACGCGACGATCTCGCGCAGATTTTTGCCGCGGCGCAAGGCCTGCGGCAACCCATGGTCGTCAACGGTATTCCCGACTTTTCTGCCGCCGCAATCGACGGGCAAAAGGCTGAACTTTTCGACCTCCGTGCCCGATTCGATGCCCTCGACCCGGCAGGCTGGCCGATGCCGGACAAGGTCGACTATCTGCTGGTTCGCTCCGAGCTCGATATGCTCGATTACGGGTTGCACGTCTATCGAGCCACCTCCAGGAATCCCGCTTTCTACCTGTCGTCGATTTCCTCATTCGGCATGCTGAACGGCGCGGTGCTCAGCGGGCTCGGCCGGCTGGTGCAGCAGCCGCCGCCGTTCACGCGGGATCGTGCCGCAGCCATTGTCACGCACATGCGCAGCGTTCCCGCCATTCTCGAACAGGCCAGGCGCAACCTCACCGAGCCGACGCGGGAAATGGCGCGCTGGGCATTGCGCGACCTGGCCGATGCCGGCTCGAGCAGCAGGGCGTTTGCAGACGGCCTGCGTGCCCATTTCCCGGATGAGTTGGCCGGTGAACTCGATGCCGCGGCGGCCGACATGGGGGCCGCCCTTGAGTCGTATCGGGCCTGGATCGAACAACGGCTGCCGGACATGGCCGGCGCCCGGCCCATCGGACGCGACACCTACGACTGGATACTGCGCCGCATCTGGCTGTTGCCGTACGATGCCGACGACATCCTGCGGCTCGGTGAGCAGGAATTCGCCCGCTATCTCGCCTTCACCTCGTTCGAGGAGTCGCGCAATCGCGCCCTGCCGCCATTGCAGGGCGCCAGGACGACCGCCGACTATGCCGCGCGTACCGCAGCGGAAGCCGGGGCAATCCGCCGCTTTCTCGAGGAGACGCGCGCGCTCGACATTCCGGACTATGTCGGCCACTACCGAAGAACCGAAATGCCCGCTTACCTCCAGGCCTTCTCGTTGTGGGCCGCCCTCAGCGGCTACCGGACAGCGGGCAACGGCGTCGTGAAATACTCGGTGCCGGAAGATCACCCGTACACCAAAACGTATTGGGAGTCGATCATGCGCATCGACCCCAGCACCAACCTATTCCATGACGGGATACCGGGGCACCACCTGCAGGGCATCGTCTCCGCGCGCCACCCCTCGCCGATCCGCGCCGGCCGGCGCGACCGCTTCAAGAGCGAAGGCTGGTCGACCTACTGGGAAGAGACAGCCGTCCAGTTGGGCTACTACGACCAGCGGCCCAGAAGCCGGGAACTGATCTACAACTTTCTGCGCCTGCGCGCCATGCGCGTGATCGTCGACGTGAAAATGGCGCTCGGCGAAATGAATGTCGACCAGGCGGTCGCCGCACTGATGTCCATTCCCCTGGACGAACGCATCGCCAGCGAGGAGGCGCTGGACTTTCTCGCTGCCCCGACCGGCGGCATCGTGTATCTCATAGGCAAGCTGCAGATCGAGCGCCTGCTCGCCGATCGCCGGCGCCAGTTGGGCGACGGTTTCGACCTGGGCAAATTTCACGACGACCTGGTCGCCGCGGCCTGGGTGCCGATCGAACTCAGCCGGTGGGAAATGACCGGCCACGGCGAGAACGTGCAGCGCATGCTCGATGACCGAGAGCCGATGCCCCGGCCCTGACCGCGACGCCCGCGGCATCGGCCAGGCACCTGGGTAAAGCACGGCGCCCACACCCGGACGCGCACTCAATGCCGAGTGTGCGTTCGCGCGCTGCCGGCATCGACATTAGAATTCCCCGCAAACCACTGCCACCAGACACGGGAAGCGCACGCCATGAGTCACGAGAACATCCGCTACGACGTCCAGGACCGCATAGCCACGATCACCATCGACCGGCCCGAACGCAGAAACGCCATGACCCACGCCATGAACGCCGAGTTCGGGCGCCTGATCGGCAAGGCGGGCGAAGACGACGCGGTGCGGGTGCTGGTGGTAACCGGCGCCGGCGGGGCATTCTGCGCAGGCACGGATCTCTCCGATTTCGATACGCAGACGCCGGAAGAGCGCGTCGGCGACGCGCCCGGGCGCGAACCCGGCCTTGGCTGGTGGGCCCTGGCGGGCTGCCCGAAGCCTACTGTCTGCGTTGTCGACGGCCCCGCCGTGGGCATGGGCGCGGAGTTCACCAGCCATGCGGACATCCGTATTCTCAGCACCCGGGCGCGCTTGTCGTGGCTGTTCGCCCAGCGCGGGCTGGTGCCCGACACCGGCGCCGGCACCTGGCTGCTGCCCCGCCTGATCGGCATTCCCCGCGCCCTCGAGCTGCTGTTCAGCGGGCGCTTCCTGCTCCCGGACGAAGCGAAGGCAATCGGCTACGCCCACGACGTTGTCGAACCCGAGGCGCTGGCCGAACGCACCCGGGAGCTCATCGAAGCGATTCAGCGCGGCTCGCCGTTCGCCCACCGGCTGATCAAGCGGCTGGTCTACGAAGGCGCCTCACGCACGCCGGAGCAGCACACCCGGGAGAGCTTCGAAGCCCTGCAGGCGTGTTTGGTGAGCGAAGACCACCAGGAGGGCGTGCGCGCCTTTCTCGAAAAGCGCGAGGCCCGGTTCACCGGGCGTTGACAACCCGTCGGGTTGGCCGACGCGACTTTCATGGAACAAATCGTTAAATTCAATATAATCAATAAGTTAAGGAAAACGTATTTAACATAATGTTGGATAGGTTACGCGCTGATGTTCCTTGCATGTCAGCGTCCCGGCGCGCCGGGTTCCCGACTCGCATGGGACAATTCTGCAGGTCATTGATTTTGTTTTTTGGGTATACGCCGGTCGACCAGTTTGCTTCGTTCGGGCACCGAGCGGGCGTGATGTGCGGGCTCGCCTGGCTGGTGGCGTTGCAAGCCGCGATGTCATACTGTGCAACCTATACGGCAGGATGACTCCTATCGGCGCTCGCCACTAAACTGCCTGGCAAGCGCTTTTTCGATGTTTGGCCGGAAGCCATGAGCAATGACCTGAGCGAAGTGCTCAAATGGGGAGCCTTGAACAAGTGGGGGCTGTTCTGGCTGGTAACCGGGCCAGTTTCCGCCGCCATGGTCATCGCCATGACCGTCACCGACCTCAGCAGCGGCCCAGGCGTTTCTGCCATGATTCAGTTCTCGGTGCGCTGCGCCGTGCCCTGGCTGTACATCGCCTTTGCCGCATCCGCGCTGCAGGTGCTGTTTCCGGGCCAATTCAGCCGCTGGCTGCTGCGCAACCGCAAGTATTTCGGCATGTGTTTCGCCGCGGCCATGGCCTGGCAGGGGTTGTACATCCTCTGGATGGTGGTCGGCCACACCGACTACTACGTCAATGAGGTCTATGTACTGCGCGATGCCATCGAGGGCGTGGTGGGCTACGCCTTCCTGCTCGCCATGACGGTAACGTCCTTCCCGAAGGGCCGCCGGCTCCTGAAGCCAAAGCAGTGGCGCATCCTGCACCTGAGTGGCATCTACTTCCTGTGGGCCTATGCCTTCAGCGTTTACTGGTGGGCTCTGTTCTACTACTCAAACCCCGTTCCGCTGGACACCATCTACTACGTCGCGGGCC
>CAZNFI010000065.1:14629-15946 GCA_964572185.1 uncultured Pseudomonadales bacterium | reverse complement strand
GAACCATACCGTGTCATGCAAACTGCACGTGGTACAGGAGCCTCAGTCAGCCAGCGCCTCGATCACGAAGTCGTTGTTCGACGCGATATCTGCCCGCAAGGCGTCCGGCGCCGGCTTGGCGAAGGTCGGCTTGGCGTAGCGGTTGATGGAGATGCCCGGCAGGCGTTCCTGCAACAGCGTTTCCAGCCGGTCGAGCAATACGTTGCCGCGCGGCTTGGAAATGTCCAGGAGCGCAACGTTGCCGGATAGGGCCTCCGGCCGCGGCGTCACCTGCCGTTCCACCGGTACGCGTTCGTCGGTAGGGTCAAGAATGGTTACCACTGTTTCCTCCTCTGGTTGTCCTGAAGCGCCGAAGGTATGCCGCCGAATCATACAGTTCGACGCCGATGGGAGAATGCGGAGCATTCCCGACCGCGCCGCACCGGCGACAGGCCTGTTCCCGTGAATCGCAACCGCACGGCTGTCACGGTCGCCCGCCGCTGCCCGACCGCGCTTCACTGCACAATTTTCCTGGAGACCGGGATGGAGCCGGTCTCGCCCAACACCCAGCCGTGGAAGGCGCCCGAGAAACTGCCCGCCTCGGACCCCGCCACGACGATATGTATATCCGATTCGCTTCGAAATTTCGGCAGCTTGCGGTCCAGGGCCTGCTCGTCCATCTGCTCGGCCATGGCGCGCTTCAACCCCATGGCGGATCGCTCATCCTCCACCAGGTCCCGGATCGGGCGGGCGGTGACTTCCTGGATACGCGCGCGAATCTCGGCCTTGCCGTAGCCGTCGCCGGCCAGGGTATCGACGTGCTCGGGCGCGATCACCAGCAGCGTCTCGCACCACCTGTGCACCTTGGGGTGAAACACGCTTTCCACGCACATTCCCAGACTGCCGGCAAGCTGCGCGGCACTGCGCGAATCCTGGTCGACCATCAGCACCGGCCCGCTGGTCATCGCGTACAGGGTCACCACCGAATCCTCCGGTGCGAACCCGCGTTCCACGTGCAGCGGCGCCCAGGGGCTGCGCTCCTCCCATTCCGCGAAACACATGCTGAACTTCATGGGGTTGCCAAGCGTCGAACGCTCCGTGCCGCCGGGCTTCGCGCCGCCGATATTGCGAACCGCCAGGCGCAACGCCCGGCCGATGGTGGCGTTGGCCCGGTTGCCCTGGCCGAGCGCGCCGAGCTTCATGTTCATGCCGAGCCGGTGCCGGATGGGGCCGTTCACCACGACAACGGGGCTCGCGCCCATGGTCGTCGCCATCACGCCGTGGATGTTGAACTCGTCGGTGCAGACCGCCTCCAGGGCCGTGAGCACCACCGGCAGG
>CAZNFI010000065.1:263-14619 GCA_964572185.1 uncultured Pseudomonadales bacterium | reverse complement strand
AGCCGGCCATGACCGCATTGATGGCGACCTTCTCCACGGTCGCCTCGCCCATGTTGGGGGGTACCGTGGCAATCGTTTCCTGAGGGTCGCGCGTGGTCCCGCCAAGCATGCGCATCACCCGCTCCGGGGAGGGCGGAATCAGCGGCATGCCATCACTGAACCCCTGGTCGAACATGAACTCGAACTCATCGTCCTGGGCGGCGATGTCGATGCGGCGGGCGCGCAGGGGGCTGTTCTCGGACTCGGCCTGCAGCCGCGCCGCGATGCTCGGGTCGACCGACAGCGAGCCGCAGCCGGCGCGCCATTCCGGAAAGGCCGGCCAGTCGATGCCCGGCCTGGCAGTGCCGACCGTTCCGGCCAGACCGTCGACTGCCTGTTTCCATTCCTCCCGCACGAATCCGACCAGGTTGGTCCGGGAATGGCCTTGTGCATCGGCAACACACAGCGTCGGCACGATTTCCACATCCCAGGCGAACGATACCTTGAGCGAGGAATCGTCCAGCAGGGGAACGGTCAGCCCGTGACGCTCAACCAGCGCTTGATTGCCATCCCGGGTCTGCCCACACACGAAAAAGTCCACCTTCCCGCCAAGCTCCCGGTAGGTGGATTCGATGAGCGGCATGACGTCGTTGCAGGTGGGACAGTCCTCCTTGACGAAACACACCAAGGCCGGCTTCGAGCCGGGGAACGCATACTGTTCGCCCTGCTCATCCTCCAGCAGGAAGGCGGGTGGTTGGGTCATCGCGTGACCTTAACCCAGCCGCTCACGGGCGCCAAGCGAACCGCACCGGGGACCTGCCGGCAACGCGGCAAGCGTCGCGTCGCAACGAGTCTGTACGCCACGCGCGAACAGACCTCGATGGTCAGGCCGGGTCAGCCACGAAAATCGGGATCTTGCGCGATGTCTTGTCCTGGTATTCCTGGTAGGGCGGAAAAGCCGCCACCGACAGGGCCCAGAGTCGGGCCCGCTCCGCATCGTCTTCGACTTCGCGCACGCGCATGGCGCGCACCTCGGTCGCATCGCGCAGGTCGATGTCGGGAGCGGCGCGCAGGTTGTAGACCCACACCGGGTTGTTCGGGGCACCGCCCATGGACGCTACCAGCACATAGCTGTCGCCGTCCTTGACGCGCATCAGCGGCGTCTTGCGAATGGCGCCCGTGCGGTTGCCCCGGTGCGTGAACAGGATGCAGGGCAACCCGGTATCGAGCAGCGTCGTGCCCTCGGTACCGCCGCTGCCTTCATACAGTTCCACCTGTTCGCGAACCCACTTGACCGGGGTCGGGATGTACTCTGCCATGGTCTTTCACCCGTTTGGTTGCATCGTGGCGAGTCTATCGCAACTATCGCCGCACCGCCGGATAGTCGACAATCGCGCAATCGCCACCGCGCGCAAATCGCCCGTTGCCCGCGCGGAGCCTTACGAAAGGGTCCGGAATGCGGCCAACCAGTAACCGGTCATGAGCCAGGCAGAACAGAGCCAGGAGCCCCGCCGGCTGTCCCGCAGGACGCTTTTCTACTACGGCCTCGCCGACATGCCCATACAGATGGCGGCGGTGCCGGTGGCGGCCTTCGTACCCAACTACTACGCCCAGGACCTGGGCATCAGCATGGCCGCCGTCGGGCTGATGCTGCTGCTTTCCCGTTCTTTCGATGCCGTCACCGACCCGCTGATCGGCTGGCTTTCGGACCGAACGAATACGCGCTGGGGCCGGCGCCGGGTGTGGATGCTGGCGTCGGTGCCCATTCTGATGCTCGCCATCTACAAGCTGTTCATGCCCGACCCCGAGCAGGTTTCCGCCACCTACCTGCTCGCCTGGCTGGTGATCCTCTGGCTGGGCTGGACCATGCTGTTCATTCCCTATTACGCCTGGGCCGCGGAACTTTCCCCGGAGTACAACGAGCGATCGCGCATCACCGGCTGGCGCTCGAGCCTGGGCCTCGCCGCAAACGTGGTGAGCAAGCTCGTACCGGTGCTGGCCATTTTCTGCTGCGCCTACGGCGGCACGCGCGAAACCCTGTTCCTGGTCGGCGGCATGACGTTGATCCTGCTGCCCGCCACCGTGGGGCTGACCGTTGCGATGGTGCCCGAGGGCAAGGACTTCATACCGGCGCGCATGCCGCTGCTGCCGGGGCTGCGCATCATGTGGCGCAACGGCCCCTTCAAGCGACTGGTCGCCGCCTTCTTCGTCAACCAGCTGGGCACTTCGATATCCACCGCGCTGATCGTCTTTTACGTTCGCAGCGTTCTGCAGGACGACGAGAAAACCATCCTGCAGCTACTCGTCTACTACGCTTTCAATCTATGCGGCATTCCCTTCTTCGTCAGGTATTCGAGCGTGGTGGGCAAGCATCGCGCCTGGTGCTATGCGCTGCTGCTCTTCTCGTTCTTCATGCTGGGCTACCTGCTGCTGGGCGCCGGTGACTTCTACTGGATGCTGCCGATCACCGCCGTCACCGGTTTTCTGGCCGGATCGTTCTGGGTGATTCCCAATTCCATGAAAGCCGACGTAATCGATATCGACCGCCTGGAAAGCGGAGAGGACCGCACCGCGTGGTACTTCGCAGTCTGGTCGCTGGCCACCAAGGTGGCCCTGTCGGTCGGCCCTGCCATTGCACTCGGGTTGCTGTCTCTCACCGGCTACGTGCCGGCGGCGGAAGCCGGAACCGACGAGGGCTCAACGCTGGGACTGAAGCTATTGTTCGTGTTCGGCCCATCGACCGGGTTCCTGTTGACGGCATTGATCGCCTGGCGCTATCCGCTTACGGAGCCGCGCCACCTGGAACTCAGGAAACGGCTGGCGCTGGCTCGGGGCCAATAGCCCGAACCGCTCCGGGAGCCGGTGTCGCCGGGCGTGCTTGAGCGGCGTTACCGGTCAGTCATGGAGCGATTCGTTCAGCGCCGGCATAGATGTTGAAACGGTCGGATTTGAGGAAGCCGGCAAGGGTGATGCCCTGGTCCTGAGCCAACTCCACGGCCAGGCTTGACGGCGGCCCGATGGACGCGACCAGCGGCGCGCCGGCGACCGCGGCCTTTTGCAGGAGTTCGAAACTGGCCCGGCCGCTGAGCAGGATGCCGTGGCTCGCGAGGTCTCCCTCGGCGAGGTAGGAGCCCGCCAGTTTGTCGAAGGCGTTGTGTCGGCCCACGTCTTCCCGCACCCGCAACAGGCTGCCATTGGCGTCGAAACTCGCCGTGGCATGCAGGCCGCCGGTGCGGGCGAATTCCGTCTGCCGCGCCCTGAGTGCCTCCGGCAGGGTCTTCAGCGCCGCGGCGGAGATGCGAAATGCCGATACCGGACGCGGCTCGATCTGCACCCGCACCGCATCCAGCGATGCCTTGCCGCACACGCCGCAGCTCGAGGTCGTATAGAAGTGGCGCAGCAGGCCGCCCGCATCGACGCCGATGTCGTCGGCGAGTTCCACGCGGATGACATTCCTGATGCCCTTGTCGGGGCTCGGCGGCTCGCAGTGTTCAACCAGGCGCACGTCGCCCGCGCGTCTGACGATGGCTTCACCGGCGAGAAAGCCGATCGCGAGTTCCTTGTCGTTGCCGGGCGTGCGCATGGTGACGGAGATGCTCTGCTCCACCCGCTCGCCGCCCGCCGTATACGACAGCCGGATTTCCAGCGGCTCTTCGACGGTGATGACATCGCTGTCCCGGTGCCGGGCCGCTTCCCCGGAAATCTTGTCGACGTCGACCCGTAGACTCGCCACCGGCGAATGTGCCTGTGCCATGCCAATGCCGGTGTCAGGCCGGCAGCAGACCAACCTGTTCGCTGGCCCGGCTCAGATGTTCCTCCTGCCAGTGCGAACGATGGTTGGCGGGTCGCACCTCCACCGCGGTCACTTTGTATTCCGGGCAGTTGGTGGCCCAGTCGCTCAGTTCCGTTGTGACCACGTTGGTGCCGGTCGCGGGGTGGTGGAAGGTGGTGTAGACGACGCCCGCGGCCACCCGCTCGGTCACCTCGGCGCGCAGCGTGATTTCGCCCATGCGGCTGGTGACCGACACCCAGTCGTCGCTGCGGATGCCGCGCAACTCGGCATCCGCCGGGTGAATTTCCAGGAGGTCTTCGTTCAGCCACTCGACATTGTCGGTGCGCCGGGTCTGCGCACCCACGTTGTACTGGGTGAGAATGCG
This sequence comes from uncultured Pseudomonadales bacterium, assembly GCA_964572185.1. Lineage (GTDB taxonomy): Bacteria > Pseudomonadota > Gammaproteobacteria > Pseudomonadales > Azotimanducaceae > Azophilus. The sequence continues at coordinate 10,483 of CAZNFI010000065.1, read as the reverse complement.
GCCGGTGGTCAGCAGCAGCGGAAACTTGCGGTTGGCCTTCTCGTCGGTGGGCTGGTAGTCGGTGAGCACGAACAGGCCCTTGCCGCGCACGAACCGCTCCCGGTGCATGATCGGCGTGCCTTCCGGCGCCGCCTCGTTGCAGGGCCACTGCACGCTGCCGACCTGGTCGAGCTTGGCGAAGGAAACGCCGGCGAAGGTCGGTGTCAGGGCTGAAATCTCATCCATGATTTCACTGGTACAGGCATAGTCCATCGGATAGCCGAGCGCCCGTGTGAGTGCCTGGGTGACCTCCCACTCCGTCATGCCGGTCTTCGGCTGCATGACCGGCCGCACCCGGTTGATGCGCCGCTCCGCGTTGGTGAAGGTACCGTCTTTCTCCAGGAACGAAGTGCCCGGGAAGAATACATGGGCGAACTTGGCCGTCTCGTTCAGGAACAGGTCCTGGACGATGACACACGCCATGGACCCGAGTGCTGCTTCGACATGCTGGGTGTTGGGGTCGGACTGGGCGATGTCCTCGCCCTGGATGTAGATTCCCTTGAATTCGCCGGCACAGGCGGCATCGAGCATGTTGGGGATGCGCAACCCCGGCGTGCCGTCCAGGCCGGTGCCCCAGGCCTGTTCGAACCGGGCGCGCACCGCGTCTTCGGTAATGTGCCGATAGCCCGGCCACTCGTGCGGAAACGACCCCATGTCGCAGGAGCCCTGCACATTGTTCTGGCCCCGCAACGGGTTGACGCCCACCCCCGGCCGGCCGATGTTGCCGGTGGCCATCGCCAGGTTGGCCATGGCCATCACCATGGTCGACCCCTGGCTGTGCTCGGTCACCCCCAGGCCATAGTAGATGGCGGCATTTTCGGCGCCGGCGTACAGGCGAGCGGCCGCCCGAATGTCCTCGGCCGAAACGCCGGCAATCGGCGCGACACGCTCCGGTGAGTTCTCCGGCAGCGCGGCGAAATCGAGCCACTCCCGGAACGATTCGACATCGCACCGTTCGTTGACGAAGCCCCGGTCGACCAGGTCCTCGGTGACCGCAATGTGCGCGAAGGCATTCATCAGCGGCACGTTCGTGCCCGGCAGCAGCGGCAGGTGGAAGTCGGCCTCGATGTGCGGCGAGCGCACCAGGGCAATGCGCCGCGGATCGGCGACGATGAGCCTGGCGCCCTCGCGCAGGCGCCGTTTCATCATCGAGGCGAACACCGGGTGTCCTTCCGTGGGATTGGCACCGATCACGACGATGACGTCGGCCTCGGCCACGGAGTCGAAATTCTGGGTTCCGGCCGAGGTGCCGTAGGTGGTCTTCAGCCCGTAGCCGGTCGGCGAGTGACAGACCCGCGCGCAGGTATCGACGTTGTTGTTGCCAAAGGCCGCGCGCACCATCTTCTGCACCACCCATACTTCCTCGTTGGTGCAGCGCGACGAGGTGATGCCGCCGATGGAATGGTTGCCGTACTGGGACTGCACTGCCTTGAGCCGGGCAGCGGCATGATCGATGGCTTCCTGCCAGGAAACAACCCGCCAGGGGTCGGCAATGCTGTCGCGCACCATGGGATCGACAATGCGGTCCTTGTGCTGCGCATAACCCCAGGCATAGCGGCCCTTCACGCAGGAGTGGCCGTGGTTGGCCTTGCCGTCCTTGTCCGGCGTCATGCGCACCACCTGGTCGCCCTTCACTTCCGCCTTGAATGAACAGCCGACGCCGCAGTACGCGCAGGTGGTCTTCACCACCCGGTCCGGTACGCCGTGCTCGATCACCGACTTGTCCATCAGCGTGGCCGTCGGGCAGGCCTGCACGCAGGCGCCGCAGGAAACGCACTCGGAGTCGAAGAAGTTGTCGGCGCCGGTCTGCACGGTGGAGTCGAAGCCGCGGCCGTCGATGGTCAGCGCGAAAGTGCCCTGCACCTCATCGCAGGCCCGTACGCAGCGGGAACAGACGATGCACTTGGACGGGTCGAAGGTGAAATACGGGTTGGAGGCGTCTTTCGGTGCATCGAGGTGGTTGGCGTGTTCCGCGCCGTTGGCGTAGCGCACTTCCCGCAGGCCCACCGCGCCGGCCATGTCCTCGAGTTCGCAGTCGCCGTTGGCGGGACAGGTCAGGCAGTCGAGCGGATGGTCGGAAATATACAGTTCCATCACGCCGCGGCGCACCCTGGCCACGGCCTCGGTCTGCGTGCGCACCACCATGCCGTCGCGCACCGGCTCCGTGCAGGCGGCCGGCATGCCGCGGCGGCCTTCGACCTGCACCAGGCAGAGCCGGCAGGAACCGAAAGCCTGCAGGCTGTCGGTGGCGCAGAGCTTCGGTACCGGGATGCCGGCGGTGGTGGCCGCGCGCATGATGGAGGTGCCCGCCGGAACGGTCACCGCCGCGCCGTCGATGTTCAGCGTCACCGTCTCCGCCGCGGCGGAAGCCGGCGTGCCGTAGTCCGTTTCGAAAATTCTCATTTCAGCCCCAGTGCGCTGCGAACCGGGATGGGGGTCATGCCGCCCATCTGGCAGAGGCTCGCCTCCTCCATGACTTCGCACAGGTCGGTAATGATAGCCAATTCGGCGCTTCCCTGTTCGGCACCGGCAGCGCCTTCAGCCTCGCCCGGGACACGGCGCAATCCGTTGGCCATCAAGGTCTCGACCGTCTCCTTGCCGCGCACCGCGCCGATACGGCAGGGCGTGCACTTGCCGCAGGACTCGTGCGCGCAGAAGGCGAATGCGAAATGCGCCTGTTCCACCAGGTCGACGCTGTCATCGAACACCACCACGCCGCCATGACCGACTCCGGCGCCGAGTTCAGCCAGCGCCTCGTAGGTGAGGGGCGTATCGAGGTCGGCATCTTTCAGGTAGGCGCCAAGCGGCCCGCCGACCTGCACGGCGCCCACCGGACGGCCGCTCAGCGTGCCGCCGCCCCAGTCTTCGATCAGTTCCCGCAGCGGGATGCCGAAGGGCAACTCGATCAGGCCGCCGCGGCTGACGTTGCCGGCAAGCTGAAACGTCATGGTGCCGGTAGACGGCCCGACGCCGAGTTCCGAGTAGGCGGCCCCGCCCTGCTCGACAATGGCGGAAACCGAGGCCAGCGTGATCACGTTATGCACCAGGGTCGGGCGCCCGAACAGCCCCTCGATGGCCGGCACCGGCGGTTTCGAGCGCACCTCGCCGCGCTTGCCTTCCAGGCTTTCGAGCAGCGATGTCTCTTCACCGCAGATATAGGCTCCGGCACCGACGAACAGCTCGATATCGAATCGTTCCAACAGCCCCATGCCGCGCGCCGAGTCGATAGCCTGCTGGAAAATCTCCGCGGCCAGTGGATACTCCGAGCGCAGGTAGACGATGCCCTTGCCGGAACCGGTCGCGTGACCGGAGATGAGCATTCCTTCGATCAGCCGGAACGGGTCGCCCTCCATGAGCAACCGGTCGGCAAAGGTGCCGGAGTCGCCTTCGTCGGCATTGACCACGATGTACTTTTCGTCCGCCGGCGTGTCGTGCACGGTCTGCCACTTGATGTGCGCCGGAAAGCCCGCGCCGCCCCGGCCGCGCAGGCCGCTCAGGCGGATTTCCTCCAGGATGTCCGACGGCTCCCGCTCCAGTTGTCCCCTGATCCAGACCGGGTCGTAGTCGAACGGATCCACATGACCGCAGCGGTCGAATACCAGCCGCGTCTGCCGCGCCAGTTCGGGCAGTTCGTCAACGGAACCGAGCCGCCCGGCTTCCAGGTCGTCCAGGCCGGTGACCGGGCCGTACGCCACGCCATCGATCTCGACAAGGGGCTCGGCCCAGCACAGCCCGTGCGAGCCGGTGCGGATGACCTGGTGGCCCCGCTGCGCAAGCGCGGCCGCGATGGCATCCGCACCCAGCGCATTGGCCAGGGTCTCGTTGGGTACCTTGGCAATACCCATCTATCGGAACCTCATGCAGCCAGATCTCACGGGGTCAGGCCTTCCGGCGTGGCCCTGACGACCGGCCTGCCGTTCACCGTGGCGTTGGGCCCGGATGTGCAGAGCCCAAGGCAATAGACGGCTTCCAGGCTCACGCTGCCGTCCGCGGAGGTTTCGCCGAGGCCGATGCCGAGTTTTCTGCAGACATCCGCCGTGAGCGTCCGCGAACCCACTGCCTGACAGGCTTCCGCCTGGCAGATGCGGATGTGGTTGCGGCCCGGCGGCGTCGTGCGCAGGTCGCTGTAGAAGCTGACGATACCGCGTACTTCCGCGACGCTCAGATTGAACACGTCCGCAACGGTGTCCACGTGCGAACGCTGAATGTGGCCGCATGCCTCAACGATCTTGCGCAACGCGGTGATCGGCCCACCGATGCACCCTGCGTAGCGTTGGGCGATGCTGCGGACGTCTGGAGCTTCGTCCATCGCAAAGTAGCCCGTTATCGGGGCGCGCGACTATAGCACGACGACCATGGGCCAAAACCCACCCCTGAAGGGGACTGGGAAATCCTGTCGCGACCGGCGATTTTCATGTCGGAATTCAGCCACGGGCTGGCGCACCTCCGGTTCGCGGATAGGGCTTGGAAACCAGTCGACAGTCAGGCCGTCGACCGCCCTTTCGCCGGTCTTGGGCAACGCGGGGTCAGCCCTCGCGCCTCGATGGAGGTGACTGCAGCCGCCTCGAACGGCCTGGGCTCAGCAGGGATTGGAGAAGCGGCGCTGATCCTTGTGCCGCAACTGACGCGTATCGAGATTGAGCGCGTCGCCGGCTGCCACCGAGTCCAGGAACTCGAGGGCGATGCGCACCGACTCGAGCAGATGTTCCGCCATGCCACGCGTCAGGTTGCTCTTCAGAACGATGCGAAACATGCACGCTTCGGCATCGGCATCATGAAACAGGGGCAGCGACTCCTGGGTCAGGGGATGATCGAACTGCATTCGATAGCTGCCGACATACCAGTGATGCTGCGCCAGGACATGCTGCAGATCGACATCGTCGTAGCTCAAACCGCACTCCGGATTCAACCGGGCGGCCACCACCGGCAGGCAGCCCTCATCGCCGTCGTCGAGCATCAGGAAGCGCGGCTTGCCGGCGCGCGTCATCGCTCGCAATCCGGCGCGCAGGAAGCGCGCGTTTTCCATCATGTTCTCGCAAACCTGCCGATAGCCGGACATGCCGTGGTGCAACAGCTTGTAGTACTGGCCGTACACGCCGGTGGCGGGCCTCGAGAAATTCAGCGTATAGGATTCCGCCTTGCCGCCGAGGTAGGACACTGAGATCGCGACATGTTCGCTCAGGTCGTGGCGACGCCGCCAGACGATCCACCCGGTGCCGCAGGTCGACGCGCCATACTTGTGGCCGCTTGCCGAAATCGACAGCACGTTGGCGACCCGGAAATCCCAGCTCGGCAGACCGTCCTGGAACGGGGCGACGAATCCGCCTGATGCCGCGTCCACGTGGATTCCCACCTGATAACCCCGTTGTGCATTCACTGCATCGAGGACATCGCTCACCGCCTGCACGGGATCGTACTGGCCGCCATAGTGATTGCCCATGATGCACACGACGCCCATGGTCCGCTCATCGATCACCTCACGCACGCGTTCCGGATCCAGGGCAAAGGTCGCTACCGATGGCTGAATGAGCCTGGGCTCCACATCCATGTACTTGAACAACTTTTCCCACGCCGCCTGGAAACAGGTGGAGATGACCAGGTTGGGACGCACACTCGGAATATCTTCCGCCGAGACCCCGCGCCGGCGCGCGTACCAGTCGCGCCAGCGGAACTTCAGCGCCAGCCCGGCAAGCAGGCAGGCTTCCGTGGACCCGACCGTTCCCGCGCCGGGGAAGACGCCGTACTCGTTGAAATCCGGGCCCTTCGGGCAATGCCACAGGTTGGCAACCATGTTGACGCTGGCATCGTGCAACTTGTACGACTGGGGATACACCGTCTGGTCGGCCAGGTTTACGCGCAGGCCCATGAGCGCGACGGCTTCCTCCTCCCGGTCGAGCGCGACATTCACATAGGAGGAGGTATTCAGCCGGTGGTCGAAGTCCAGCGCATGGGCGTTTTCCACCATCAGCCTGACCGCTTCGCGGTCCAGGCCGCGCTCCGGAATCCGCTGCAGGTGAAACCAGTCGCGTTGTGCCAGTATCGAGTGATAGTAACCGTCAATTCCGGAATTCGCTCGCTCCAGTTGCGCGCGCAACTGATCGACTTCCTGTCGCAAACGGGTAATGTCTTCGCTCATGATCGTTCCCTGTCTGAATACGCATGCCCTGGCAGCGCGGGCGGGCCAACATCGAAATCTCCCGCCGGTTTCCGGGCCCCGACCCGAATCGTAGCCGATGCCTGCGCAACAGTGACGGCCTGCATTCACTTTGACTGTCGGCCAGCGGCTTGCCCAGCGCATGGCGGCCACGGATTCGGCTTGCCCGCGACGGTACCGATTGCCGCCGTGAATTCGGGATAACATGACAGGCATGACCTGGGCAAACGCACTGACCTCGGCACGGCTCGCAGCAGCGCCAGTTTCTGCCTGGGCGACCGCAACCGCCCAATGGCGGCTGGCCATGCTGCTGTTCGCGGTGGCGGCGGTCACCGACTATCTGGACGGCGTGGCGGCGCGGCGGTTCGGCCAGGAATCGGCGATTGGCGGGTTTTTCGACCATGCCACCGACTGCACCTTCGTGACCTTGACCCTGGCCGGGTTGGCAGCGGCCGGCTGGTCACCCTGGCTGCTGGTGGTGCTGATTCCACTCGCCTTCGTACAGTACACGCTGGATTCCGGCGTGCTTGCCGGGCGCCAACTACGCACCAACCGCATCGGCAAATACAACGGCATCGGTTACTTCATTCTCCCGGGCGCGATTATCGCGCGAGAAAGCCTTGGATTGGCCTGGTTACCGGTATTGCTGCCGACCGTTTTCGCCTGGGTGCTGGTCGCAACCACGCTGGCATCGATGATGGAACGCCTGTTGCACCTGTTGCGCCTGCGGCGCCTTCGCGACAGCGATGGCGCGTAAACGCGGCGCTCAGTAGAGCTTCGGCACGATCCGCCAGGGCACGCGCTCGCGGTACTGCTCCCACAGGGGGCCGTACCTGGCGGCACAGCGCCTGTCGTCGTCGCGCTCGCGCGGCAGCAGCAATGCCAGGTAATAGAGCGGGTACAGCCAGGGGCCGATGAGCAGCGGCCAGCCGAGCGCCAGCGCCAGGGCGCAGGCCATCAGTATCTCACCCAGATAGTTGACGTGCCTCGAGACGCCCCAGAAGCCGCTGCAGAGCACCCGGCGCTCCCCGTCCGAAATCGACCGCGGCGCCATGCGGCCGAGAAAGGCGCGTTCCGGGTCGAGCTTGAAGGTGAACTTCTGCATGTTCGCGCCCCGCGCCAGTATCCAGCCGGAGAAGAACACCAGTGCGGCAAGCACAAGCAGCCATCCGGGCGCGTCCGGATCGGGCAGGTCGGCGACCGCCCACAGGCCCACGGCGTAAAAGTACGGGTACCAGCACAGGCAACCCCAGGCCAGCTTGAATCCCAGGCGTTCCGCGAACAGATCGTAGGTGTAGAGGTGCGCGCGCTCGAAGACCAGGTAGTCGAGAACGAACCAGGTGAACAGCGCCAGGTAAAGGAAAACGCCCGGCGAAGGATCACCCGGGAAAGTCAGATGGTGATGCGCCGCGAATGACAGCAGGTTGAGCTCGAGCAGGGTGGCGCCCGCCAGGTAGAGATACATCTTGGCGTCGGCCCGGCCCTTGAACAGTTGCGGATTTTCCCAGCGGCCCAGATAGAACTCGGCGAGCAGGGAGCCGCCCTTGCCCGGCGCCGGCAGCACGAAAGCCAGAGAGACCAGCAGGCCCAGCGTGAAGGCGCCCGCCGCCCCGGACCAGCGGTGTTGCCACAGCCAGTCCCAGGGCACGGTGCCGCTGTAACCGAGTGCAGCCCAGATGGCGATGCCGGCGATCAGCACCAGCGGCCCGTTGAGGCGATAGCGCAGCAGTTCGCCGCCGTGTTCGCTGCGCACATAACCGGTCACCTTGCGCGCCGGCAGCAGCAGGTGCAGCACCAGAATGCCGGCGAACACAATCCATGGCGTGAAGAAACCCAGCAGCGATTCGCTCATGTCAGACGCCTCGTCCCTTTGGCGATCAGGCCGATCGCCGTCTTGCGGGGCAGCAGGCGGCTCATGAGCAGCGCGGTCAGGGTGTTGACGGCGCCCGGCACGAACCGCGGGCCCTTGCCCAGTGCATCGAGTGTGCGGCGCACCACCGCGTCGGCCGGCAGCATGCCCGGCGCGTCCTTGTCGGAGAACTGGTCATAGCCGGGCGTGCGCACCGCCCCGGAGCAGCACACCGACACATCGATGCCCTGCTCGCCCAGTTCGTCCCACAGCGCCTCGGCCAGCACGATGTTGAATGCCTTGCTCGCCGAGTAGGTGGCCAGGTGCGGCGCACCCTGCAGGCCGGCGAGCGATGACATCAGCACCACAGCGCCACGACCGCGTGCGCACATGCCTGGCACCAGCGCATGCACAAAGGCGAGCGGCCCGCGCACATTGACGTTGACCGCCTGGTCGATCTGCTCGTAGGGAACGTCCAGGAACGGACCCATGGGCACGAACGCCGCAGTGTAGACGAGCACGCCCAGTTCCAGGCCGTCAAGCGCCTCGACCGCGGCGCGGGAACAATCCGCTTCGGCCAGATCGAGCGCCAGGCAGCGAACTTCCACGTCGTGCTGCGCGCCCAACTGCCCCGCCAGTTGCTCGAGCAGATCACCGCGGCGAGCGATCAGCAGCAGGTTCATGCCGCGCGATGCGAGTTCCACCGCGAAAGCCGCGCCCAGCCCTTCAGACGCCCCCGCCACCACTGCCCAGGCGCCAAATCGGGACGGGAAGGCGCCTGTCCGCCCGCGGGAAGATCCGGCATCCGGCAGTGAACTTCCCATATCCGCCATCCTTGGGGCCCAAAGGTACCCGGAAGAATACACCAGCTTGCGCGGCGCGGCCGCGTGCGGCTGGTTGCATCAAGCAGGTCAGGTAGGCTGTGCGGCCATGTCCCGCACCTATCCGGACTTCCACCCCCAGACTTGCGGCCATGCCTGGCGCACGCTCCCCCACTGCGTTTCGGCCCTGCGGGTGACGCGGGGCGATCCGCGGCGTACTGGTTTGCCATGGCCGTAAGCAAGCTTGGGGCCCTGGCTGGCCGGCAGGCGCAGGTTCCAGGCGCGCGCCAGGATCACCAACGCCAGCAGCACAACGGCGATAACGGCTATGGCGATGATCAGGTTCAGGCGGTTTCGAATCCGGCTGGCAGGTTGCCATGGCCGGCCGCTCGGCGGATGATTGACGGAACCAAACCAGGCCTGCGCCGGCCATCGCCCGTTCGTCGAGATTTGGACGGCGCGGATTGTTCCAGAGAAGTATTGGTGGTTCAAGGAGACGGCCATGTGGGACTTCGATTTCGGGTTGGGAGAAACCCTGAACATGCTGCGCGACAGCATGTGCGACTTTGCCAGTGCGGAGATCGCACCCCATGCCGCCGAGATCGATGGCAGCAATGAGTTTCCCCGTTGGCTCTGGCCCAAACTCGGCGACATCGGCGCCCTCGGCATCACCGTGGAAGAGCAGTACGGCGGCACCGGGCTCGGCTACCTGGCGCATTGCGTGGCCATGGAAGAAATCAGCCGCGCATCGGCCTCGGTCGGCCTTTCCTATGGCGCCCATTCCAACCTCTGCGTCAATCAGATTCGCCGCTTCGGCAGCGCCGAGCAGAAGCAGAAGTACCTGCCGAAACTGATCTCCGGCGAGTTCCTCGGCGCATTGGCCATGAGTGAACCGGGCGCCGGTTCCGACGTCATGGGCATGAAGCTGCGCGCCGTGCCGGACGGCGACGGCTGGCGCCTGACCGGCAACAAGATGTGGATTACCAACGGCCCCGGCGCCGATGTGCTGGTGGTCTATGGCACGGTCGACCCGGACGCCGGGACCGGGGGCATTACCGCCTTCCTGATCGAGCGCGGCATGCCCGGCTTCACTACGGCGCAGAAACTGGACAAACTCGGCATGCGCGGTTCCGACACCTGCGAACTCGTGTTCGACGATTGCCGGGTGCCGCAAGGCCAGGTACTCGGCAGCGTCGGCAAGGGTGCTTCCATTCTCATGAGCGGCCTCGACTACGAGCGCGTCGTGCTAGCCGCCGGGCCCCTGGGCATCATGCGCAGTTGCATGGATCTGGTGTTGCCTTACGTGCACGACCGGGAGCAGTTCGGGCGGCCGATCGGCACCTTTCAGCTCATGCAG
>CAZNFI010000065.1:0-253 GCA_964572185.1 uncultured Pseudomonadales bacterium | reverse complement strand
ACCACCATGAACGCCTGCCGCGCCTACGTCTACTCGGTGGCCGCCGCCTGCGACAGTGGCCACACCACCCGCTTCGATGCCGCCGGCTGCATCCTGTACGCGGCGGAAAAAGCCACCTGGATGGCCAGCGAGGCGGTGCAGGCGCTGGGCGGCAACGGCTACGTCAACGAGTATCCCGCGGGACGCCTGCTGCGCGATGCCTAACTCTATGAAATAGGCGCCGGCACCAGCGAGATCAGGCGCATGCTGATCG
>CAZNFI010000064.1:15152-15973 GCA_964572185.1 uncultured Pseudomonadales bacterium | reverse complement strand
GACACCGACAGCCTGTACGTCGAGTTCAAGCCCGGCCCCGGCGCCGAAACCCGTGAGGTCTCCGACGGACTCAACGTCGATCTGGACGTAGCCGGCGATGTCGTGGGCTTCGACATAGATCGCGCCTCGGCACGTCTCGACCTTTCCACGTTGGAGGTCGAGGCCCTTCCCGTTCGGAACTGCACGCTTGCCTGAACCTCCGCGTTGGAGAGATCGTGGGGAACGACACCCATTGCAGGCGACACCACGTTCAAATACTCTCGCTCGGCGGAGCCTGCACTCGACCGTCAACTCCACAAACAGCGCCGCGTCAACCATCGCGCCATTCGACCGCGACCCACCCAGCTTACGCCGCCACCACCAAAACGTGCTCGGCGCCGGGATTCACCAACTCAAAAAGCGGCGAAAGTGCAGAACGGCCGAAATTGACCGCTTTCATACCAGGAGACCTGCGTCGAACTACTGCTCGATGGCGGGCGACTTGAAGATAAGCGGAATGCTGACAGCTGCGAAGGCCATCGCATAGAGCATGAGAATCCCTGCCACATGACCCCTACCGTGACCCAGATGCTCATCATTCCCATTGTCCAGCTCATTGTATTCGTTGCACCACGGATCGTGCGGTTGCTGCCGTTCCCCAGAAAACGGGGATGCTCAAAGCAGTACCCGAGATGGACGATTTAACCTAAATATATGAAAATTAAGAGATTGTTGAGAGTGTGTCGCTGACGCGCACGGAACAGCATTGAGTACACCGTTGAGAGCGGGCGTGAGGTGCGGGACTCCGGCACCTTTCAAGCAATTCAGCGCGTTAGATTCTG
>CAZNFI010000064.1:2785-15142 GCA_964572185.1 uncultured Pseudomonadales bacterium | reverse complement strand
TCCATCATATTAACCCTCATCCTGTTGTACCTCTTCCCCCCCCCCCGCCCCCCCCCCCCCCCCCCCCCCCCCCCCCCCCCCCCCGCTCGGTGCCCGAACGAAGCAAACTGGTCGACCGGGATGTACCCAAGTAAATCAAATCGATGACTTGAAGAATGGTTCCATGCGAGTACAGATGATCGAAGTGACCCACACCGGAAATCGGATGCGGAAAACCGCCAGTCTGCTAGATTTACCCACTGATCGTTGCGCAAGCCCCGGGGAGGTATGAACATGAGCACAGAACTATCCGAACGGCAGTGCATGGCCTGCAGGCCCGACTCACCCCAGGTGGACGAGGCGCAACGCGCGCAACTGATGGCTGAGCTTGCCGGCTGGCGAATCGACCCTGTTGGCGACATGGATCAACTTGCCGCCGACTTTCGATTTGCGGACTTTGCCACCGCTCTGGACTTTGTTGCACAGGTCGGTGCACTGGCGGAGGCTGACAACCACCATCCGCAGCTGCTTCTGGAGTGGGGGCGCGTACAGGTTCGCTGGTGGACCCATTCCATCGGCGGCCTGCACCTGAACGACTTCATCATGGCCGCGCGAACGGACAGGGCGTTTGCCGCCCGCGACTGAATCGTTACCGGGTTCGGGCGGCGCCCCTGCAGGGGGCATGCTCACCCGACCCGCTCGCGAATAGGTCCAGCCAGGCACACCGTGCTTGCGACGCACGAAGGGAACTGACGAAAGCCGGGCGGGGCCGGCCGGTTGCCATCAGATCAGCCGCGCCCTGTTCGCTTCGGCAAGCTGGTCGAGGCACTGCACGGAGTGTTCCCAGCCGATACAGGCATCGGTGACGCTCTGGCCATAGGTCATGGCATCGGGGGTGGTTATCTTCTGTTTGCCCTCGACCAGGTTGCTCTCGATCATCACGCCCATGATGCGCGGCTCGTTGTCGGCGAGTTGACCGCAGATGTCCTCGCACACGCTCAGTTGCCGGCGGTGGTCTTTCTGGCTGTTGGCGTGGCTCATGTCGATCATCACCCGCGGGCAGACGCCGGCCTGTTCGAGCAGGCGGCTTGCATAGTGCACCGAGGGGCTGTCGAAATTGGGCTTGCCGCCGCCGCGCAGGATAACGTGGCAGTCTTCATTGCCCGATGTCTGAAAGATGGCGGAGTGCCCCTCCTTGGTGACGGACAGGAAAATGTGCGAGTGCTGTGCCGAACCGATGGCGTCGACGGCCACCTGGATGGAGCCGTCCGTGCTGTTCTTGAAGCCGATGGGGCACGACAGCCCGGAGGCGAGTTGCCGGTGAATCTGGCTCTCGGTGGTGCGCGCGCCGATGGCACCCCAGCTCACCAGGTCGCCGACATACTGCGGCGTGATCGGGTCGAGGAACTCGGTGCCGGTGCCCAAGCCCAGTTCCACGATATCGTGCAGCAGCAGGCGCGCGGTGCGCAGCCCGGTGTTGATGTCGAAGGAGTCGTTCAGGTTCGGGTCGTTGATCAACCCCTTCCAGCCCACCGTGGTTCGGGGCTTTTCGAAATAGACCCGCATGACCACCAGCAACTCCTGGCGGTGGCGCTCGACCTGGTCCCGGAGCCGTTCGGCATATTCCCGCGCCGCGGCGGGGTCGTGTATGGAGCACGGGCCGATGACGACCAGCAGCCGCCGGTCGCGCCCGTGAACGATTTCGCCGATCTCGCGGCGAGTGTGAAACACCAGTTCAGATGCGCCTGGGGAGACCGGGTATTCATCGATCAGTTCGGCCGGCGCGGTTACTTCCTCCATGCCGGTGATTCGGACATCGTCGGTCAGGTACTTCATCGACGGAACTCCAGGCCGTTGGCTGGCATATCGCACTAGCCCGCACGTTGCAACTGTGAAATGCTAACAAAAGTTCCGGCAAAGGTGCGCGCCCGGCCTGGTCCGGTCGTTGCCGGCATGGGCGGCGACATGGCGATGGTGCGATTCACCGGAGGCTGGCGGGGTGCTGGTGTTTGCGTGGGTGATCTGGATGACCGGTGCTGATGGGAAGATGAGACGTTGGCCGGGATGTGGAGTCCCGGCTTGGCGGGCGTCATAGCGCATGGGTGAAAAAATGCTGCGCGCGGCCGATGCGCGCCATCGTCTGCTGAGTGACATGGGTATCCAGACCTGGTACCTGCGCCGGACCGGGGCAGAGGTGGCCGATGTGGGGCCGGTTTCCGGCTCGGACGTGATCACACGCGACCAGGAGCCTGCAAACGCTGCTGTCGCGCGCACCGGCATCGACCCGGCGCCGCGGGGCGAAAGCGCAGCCCGGGCCGCCAAATTGGCGACGGCCGAAACCAGGGCGGCCGCAAGTCAGCATGAGGAGTCCTTTACGGTTGTGGCGCTGGGGGTTCAGGGTGCCTTGCTGATCGCAGGCGGTGTTACGCGCGCTGGCGATGCGGCGCTGGCGAACGACGTTGTGCGCGCGCTTCGGCGGGACTGGTCGGTCACCGCGCGAAAGGCACAGTTTACCTGGCCGCAGGCCGCAGCCAGTGGTGACCCGGGGCTTGCTTTGGCCGCATTCGTCGAGAAACAGATGGAGGATCACGCGGCCGGAATGCTGCTGGTTACCGAGTCGGTTGCCGCTCGCCTGGGCGCCGATGCCGGGAGGTTCGTTACCATTGCTGAAGTCGAAACCCTCTCCGACCCACGCAACAAGGCGGCCCTGTGGCGGCGGCTGCAGAGGCTTGAGCGGTAGCGTGGTTCCGTCACGGCATGCCCGCGGCGCCAGGGCGGAAAACGGGCATGCGGCGCCGGCTGCGGCCGGGGACCAACACAGGGGTTAACATGACACCGTGAGTGATGCACTGACAACACGGTTCCAGAGGTTCGCGGCCGACTCGGGCAGCGATGAACTATCCGGCGCGTTGCTGGTCAATGAGGTGCTCGATCCCGGCGTCGATGCCGTTGCGGTGCGGGCCCGCCTGAACGAGCTGGCGGATGCCTGTCCGGAAAAGGCTCTGCCCTGGATATACCTTGACGATCAGGGGTTTGCCGGCAATCGAAGCAACACCGTCGACACCGGCAACAGCTGTATCGCCAGCGTGCTCGAGACGCGGCGCGGTATTCCCATATCGCTTGGCGTACTGCTGGTACATGTGGCGCGGCGGCGGGGATACGAGGCGTTGGGCATCAACTTTCCCGGACATTTTCTTACCCGCATCGATGGTACGCTGGTCGACCCCTACGCGTTCCAGACGGTCACCGAAGCCGACTGCCTGAAACAGCTGCAGGATGGGCATACCGGGCATACCTTTGAAATCGCCAGCAGCACGATGATCGCCCTGCGCATGCTCAACAACGTCAAGTACCAGTTCATGGGCATGGCGCGCTGGGACCGGGTCCTCGATGTCGTCGATTGCCAACTGGCGTTGGCTCCCCACGACCTGCAGTTGCAAATGGAGAAGGGCCGGGCCTGGGAACACCTCGGTGCCCCGGACGTGGCCGTGCGTACCTATCGGGGGCTGCTGCAGGCGCCGAATGCGGAGACGGTTCGGGAGACGGTCGAGGCACGGCTGAAGAAGCTGCGGCAGGGGACAGCGACATGGAACTGAAGGTCAGGCGCATGGCAGCGTCATGAACGGGGCCGGCCGCACCGTCTGGCGGGACGGAGAATTCGTGCCATGGGCCGACGCCACGGTGCACATCCTCGCCCAGAGCCTGCAGCGCGGGTCTCTGGCATTCGATTTCATGAGCGTGCATCAGGCGCGCCGGGGGGTGGCGATCTTTCGGCTCGAGGAGCACGTCGACCGCCTGTTCAACACCTGTTCGATCATGGGGCTGCCCATCGCCTACAGCGCGGCGGAATTGATCGAGGGCTGCGCCGAAACCGCGCGCCGCAATCCCGGGGCCACTTCGCTGAAGATCAGCGCGCTGATTCCATCCATTGAGGCGGAACTGGTGCCGCGCGATCCGCGGGTGGGCGTATTCATCTGTGCCTACGACATCGATACGGACATTTTTGGCCAGCAGGCACCGCATACCATCAGCGGCGATGTCATCTCGCTGAAGGTGGAACGGGAAATCACCAACCGTCGCCCGGACATCATTCCGCCGCAGGCCAAGATGGCGGCAAACTACACCTCGGCCATGTTTGCCAAGTGGCGCGCCTGCCGCGAGGGCTTCGATGAGATCGTGCTGCTCGACCGGGACGGGACCATTGCCGAAGCGCCGACTTCCAATATCTTCGTGGTCGACGGAGACAGCCTGGCCACCCCGCCGAAAAGCAAGGTGTTGCACGGCATCACGCGCGCCTCGGTCATCGAGCTGGCGGCGGCTCTGGACATCGGCTGCGGTTCCCGCAACCTCACCGAGGCCGACCTGCAGGGGGCGGCGGAGGTGTTTCTGACATCCACTTCTGTTGGCATACGCCCGGTCGGGCAGGTCGATCGCAAGCCGGTCGCCACCGGTAAGGTCGGGCCGCTCACGCGACGTCTGAGGGCAGCGCTGACCGACACGTTCGGCGGAGCGAATCCCGCCTTCGAACACTGGCTCCACTACGTCTGAGCGCCCGGCAGGGCCGGATTCAGCCCTCGGCGGTATAGCGCGTACGAACCGTGAAGACGCTGTCTCCGGTGAGCACCGCGCCGCGCCCGAACAGGCGCCCGTCCTGCCAGTTCGACAGCCCGAGTTCCGGCTTGCCGAGCGCAAACTGGCCATCCACCCAGCGCGTGTGACCATCGCCGACGAACGGGGAGTCCACCGTGGCGAAGAACCGGTCGTGCTCGCCGCCATCCCGGGAGACCAGGGTGGCGACCAGCCGCGGACTCATCGAGTTGAAGGCCTGTACGGCCTGGTCGAGAGTCGCGAATGCGGCAAGCGTAATCTCCGGCGTTTCCTCCCACTCCCACTCGATACCGAGGTCGCCGGGCGCCAGCAATTGCGCCTGGGGTTCTTCACTCGGGCCTTGCGCCCGGGCAATGACGACATTCGTGCTGAACAGTTCGGCCGGCACCAGGTGGGCGCTGTCTTCGGCGACATGCAGTTTGAAGGCCTGTCCACGCGCTGCGCCGGCCTCGCGCAGGGCATCGACAACGATGCGCGCCCGTCGCGGCGCCTCGCCTCCCACCAGGCAGCAGGTATTGAGCGTGTTGCACACCTTGCGGTCGAGCGAGCGCACCACGGCAAAGCGCAACTCCTCGTCGGTGGCGCTTTCCGAAGCCACCAGCCAGGCGCCTCCGGTGCCGTGCAGGCTGACCGGGGTGCCGGCACTGCGCGCCAGCGAACCGAGCACCGCCACCGCGTGGCCGGATCCGCGGGCCACGGCAAGGCCCAGGCGCGCATCCAGGAACAGGGCCCAGCCGGCGGCATGCGCCGTGCTGTCGACCAGGGCCACGGCGCCGGCGGGCAGACCAGCATCGGCCAGCGCCGGGTCGATGACTGTCTGCATGATGGTTCGCGCGGTCGCCAGGGCATCGCCGCCAATGCGAAACACCACCGTGTTGCCCCCGCGCAGCACACCGCAGGCATCGGCAAGCACATTGGGCCGCCCCTCGAAGACAAAGGCGACCACACCCAGTGCCGCACCCACCAGGTCGATGCGGAAATCCGCGTGCTGCACGGTTTCCAGAATCGCCCCGCGCCGGGAGGCCATGCCCGCCCAGCCCGCAAGCCCCTCGATCATCTTTTCGCGCATGGCCTCGGAGACCGCCAGTCGCGTGGTGGAGCGGCCGCGGCGACGGGCGGATTCCACGTCGCCGGCGTTGGTGTCGCTGATGCGCTGCCAGGTGGCATCGTCGGCCAGCGCCGCGGCGGCGTTCCCGTAGAACCGGACGATGGCTTCGTCGGGTACGGCGCGCATGGCGGTGAAGGCGTGCACCGCCGCATCCACCGCCCGCGCGGCGTGGGCCAGCTCTGCCGCGGGAAGGTGCAGCAGGCCTGCCGCGGCGTTGGCAACCAGACGGTCGCCCGGTCGCCAGGCGTCGGCCAGCACCTCGTCGACGGTGAAAGCGGTGCCGTCCGCGGCCAGGACGGTGGTGCCGGAGATCAGTTCCTGCATGGTGTTCAGTCAGGATTCGAGCATGTCGGTGAACGGGTTGTCCGGTTCCAGCAGTACCGGCAGCTCGAATCCGGGCACGTCGATGCGATCTGCGCCAATGGTGAGGTCTTCGCCTTCGAGTACGCCCTCGCCGAACTCATAGATGGACGGCATGGTCTGCTCCAGCATGGCTTCATCGTAGGCGGCCCGCGCCTCCCGCACCGCTTCATTGCGCTTGCGGTACTTGGCGAAGGCGGCCTTGCCCCAGCGCTTCTCGAGCATGCGTCTGCTGAAATCCGGGGACAGGAATACACCGGTCGCGTTGTTGCCGCCAAACCCCTTGGAATTGATCAGCGTGCCGGGCATCTCTGCCGGGTCGATTTCGACGTGCTGCATCGGCAGTTGCAGGTTGCTGTCGTGGACATCCTCGGCAATGTGGTCGATGGTGGTAATGCCGGGAACCCAGCCGTGCTGCCAGGCGCCCATGGCCGAGGCGAGCTGGTCGCCGCCCGCGGCCGCCATGGTGTGGCCGACGTAAGCCTTGGCGGCACTCACCAGCCAGTTGTCGATACCATGCAGCTTGGCAATTTCATTGAGGATGTGGGATTCGGTGACCCGGTTCTGCGGTGTTCCGGTGCCGTGCGCCTGCACATGCGTTCCATGCCGCAGCCCGCGTTCGCCGAGCAGGCTGCGCGCCATGGCCGCGGCCTTGGCAACGGTCAGGTAGTTGCCGATGCCGGGGCCGGGAATCGACTTCTTGTAGCCATCGGCATTGATGTAGACGGCGGGAACGGAACCGAGAATCTCCGCGCCCAGTTGCATGGCCAGTTCGTCATCCATCATCAGCACATAGGTGGCGGCCTCGCCGGCGGTGAACCCGGCGTTGCTGGAAAACGGACGGCAGGTGCGCCGCAGGTCGGGAGTCGATGAACCGTCCAGCGCCATGATCGCCTCATCTTCGGACAGGGCGCCCATGGTCCGGTAGGCCTCGATGACGTCCGGCAGGATGGGCGCCTCGGAGTTGCCTGCCACCACCACCCGCCTGGCGCCGGAAACAATGTCTTCGACGCCCTGCCTTACGCTGTAGAGAAAGGTGGCGCAGGCGCCCAGGATGCCGCCGGTGCCCCCCACGGATCCGAGCACATAGGCGTTGATGAAATCACCCGGCATCTCCGGCAGCCCCAGCGCGCCGCATTTCGAAGTGACGCGCTTGCCGATCATCGCATTCTGCAGCATGCCGCCATAGCCTTCCGGGTCCAATTGCGAGAGGGCGCTGGTGGAATAGGCGGCGAAGTGGTCCGGTGCCGCACTGCCCTTCAGAGTGCCCAGCGACAGCCCCGATGAACGCAGCGCATCCGAGGCGCCGAACAGGGTAAGTTGCAGGCCTCGCGGGTGGCTGCGTGCGGGGTACAGGGCGGCGGGGTCGAATCCGGTGGGTGCCTGTGCCGCGCTCGAAACCCTGGATGCCCGCTGGTCCGGCAGCAGTGTCTTCAGGGTTCCGCGCAGGGTGACGCTGACGTTCCGCGCATCGTGGTCCTGAACGGCCCAGCCTTCGGGCAGCCGTGACGGCAGCTGCCGCTTGGAGATGACGAACCGCAGTGGCGCATCCTCTGCCTTCAGGGAAACTTCACGATTCCAGCGTATCGTGTCCGGATCGAACAACTCGATGCGGCGAATCAGGGTGTGATCGTCAATGTACTTGCGGGTGGTCGGATGGTTCGGGTCTTCCTGCAGGTTCATCAGCGTGGCGAGACTGCGGTAGGTGAGGGCGCGGTCGGCGTCGTCGAGCACGTCGACCACCAGCCGCCGATAGGCGTGATGGCAGGAGATGCGGCCAGCGGCATTGATCCCGCCGAAGCCGACGATCACTGGAAGACGAGACACCCTGATTCCTCAAATCACTCGCTGGTTCAGCACGCAACTGTTCGCAACAAAGAATCGGTTGCGCGCGGATTGTAGGTCAGATGTTCGGCAGGTGCGACAGTTCCCCGCGTTACTTTCGGCCGCTTTCGAAAAAGCGTGGAATGAGTTCGGCGAAATTGCAGGGCCTGTTGTCGATGTCGAGCTGCTTTTCGATGATCTTTTCCCAGCCGGTGCGCACCGCATTGCCGGAACCGGGCAGGGCGAAGATCAGCGTGCCGTTGGCCAGGCCCGCCACCGCCCGGGACTGGATCGTCGATGAATCGATTTCGTGGTAGGACAACTGCCGGAACAGTTCGCCGAACCCCTCGATGGTCTTGTCGAAGAGGGGAACCAGAGCCTCCGGGGTGTTGTCGCGACCGGTAAACCCGGTACCGCCCGTGGTCAGAATCACGGAGACGCCCGGATCGGCAATCCAGCCCGACACCCGCGCGCGTATGCGGTAGATGTCGTCCCGGTCGATGGCCCGCTCGACCAGGCGGTGGCCCGCTCCCTCGAGCAGCGAAACCAGCAGGTCGCCGGAGCTGTCGGTCTCGGCAGTCCTGGTGTCCGAAACCGTGAGTACCGCGCAGGTCAGGCTAGTCATGAGCGTTTTTCGTCCTGTGCACCGGCGTTGGCTGCGCAATCGGCCGATGCGTTGTTGCACCATCCGCTGCAGAAATTCTGAACGGCTCTGCAAAAAGGCAACAGTACGGGGAAGCCTTGTGGTCTGTCCAGCGGGCACGGCTTCGGCATCGAAGTGCCGGTTTCAGGGCAATGACGCAGGACCGGCCAGGCACCGCAACCGGCGCGGCGCAACAGGTTCGGGCAACCGGCAATGGCCGTCAGATCAAGCGCGCGTGAGACCCCAAGTGAACCCCATGCGAACCCTGAATGAGTGGGCAATGCGCCTTTTCACGGCGCCCGCCAGGCCCGAGGCAATCGGCCGTTTTATGAAAAATCAAGGACTTGAAGCGTTGAATCGCGGCGTTGACGCCTCTCGCGCGCTTTGAAATCATGCGATTTCGTGGGACAGGACGTCGGGCGTGGAAAAACAGCTCATCGAGGGCGACCGTCTATATGTCATAGCCGAGAGCCTGGCCCAGGACTTCTCGTTGTTTCCCGCCAAGCGGCGCAACGACAAGCTGCCTGGTCTGTTGACCCGTTCCCAGATCGCCCGCCGCACCAAGCGCCTGGCCAGCCTCGACATCGATTCCTACATCGAAACGGTGGTCACGCCGGCCGAGCACAAGAGCCGAACGCCGGCGCCGGCGGTCATCAGGCAACTGGGCAAGGTTATCAGCGAAGACCAGTCCGGGCCGTTCTACAGCGCCACCGTAGAGATGGAATTCGGCGATGATAGCCGCCAGTTGGGGTTCATCGCCCAGAACCGCGCCAGCGACAACGGCATCTGGGGGCCGAACCACCATCTGAGCGCCGCCAATTTCCTCTCGGAGTGCGCCAAGCGGCGCATGCCGGTGGTGACCTTCATGGATACGCCGGGTGCGGATGCCCGGGAAGACGCCAACCGGGCCAATCAGGCGCACAGCATCTCGCGGCTGATCGCCGAGGCAAGCAACACCGACGTGCCCAATGTCGGCGTCATCTATGGACTGGGTTATTCAGGGGGCGCCATCCCGCTGGCGGCCAGCAACATGATCCTGTCGGTGAGCGATGGCGTGTTCAGCACCATCCAGCCGCCGGGGCTGGCCAACATTGCCCGGCGCCTGAACCTGTCCTGGCAGGAATGCGCCAAGTATGTGGGGCTGTCGCCGTTCGAACTGTACATGCAGGGCTATATCGACGGCATCATCGATTATTCGCCAGAGCAGCCCGACAAGCTCGAAAACCTGCGGCTGGGCATCATCAGCGGGCTCCAGTCCGTGGAAGAGCGCGCACGGCAGTTCGTTGCCGAAAGCCCCTACGTTTTGGATCACTATCGGCAGAGCCTGCAGCGCTACCTGGACCCCTCTCCGCGGTTGAAGATGATGCAGGAGAGCGCGCTGCTGAAGATCACCAAGAACCCCACCGAATATCTGAACGTTTTCGGGGTCGCCTACCGGTACCTGCGCTACCTGAAGGCGCGCCGGCGCATTCGCGCGACCAGTACCCAGCAGTACGGGCGCCTGGCGGCGCGCGACCTGCCGAAAGGCGAGTTGTCGCGCAGGGCCGAACTGGAACGCCGCCGCACCTTCATCAACTGGCTGCAGGATCCGGACAAGGTGGTCTACGACGACGGCCTGTCCAAGGCGTTTCGCGCCTACCGCGATGCCAAACAGGCGGTTCATGACGAGCGCGGACGCATTGCCCAACTCATATTCGGCGAGCCCAGAAAGAACTACGAGCAGTCCCGGGCCCGCCTGGTCTCCGCGGTCGCTGGCTTTCTTTACAATCGTTGGAAGGGCGATGCGGCCAGCAACCTGAAAGCGTTGGCGGGCTTTCTCGAGGCGCACGAAGACACCTACCACATCCTGCGGGTGGAGGATCTCGGCGATCCGGCGAAACTGGTCAGCGCCATACGACGGGACGCCAAGCTGGTCGGCACGATACGCGAACGGTTCACCCACGAAGGCAAGAAACTGCTGCGCCACCGGGGAACCGTGGGCAAGTCACTGGCCTGGTTGACCACGCAGCTCACCACCGAGCTCAATCTGGTCATTACCGGGGGCGGCCTGGCGGATGTGGTGCGCGGCGACATGAATTCCGAGACCCGATCGCTGGTCATGCGCGGCGGTTCGGACATCCGCATAAATCGGGACATACTCGCCCGCCGCTATGCGGACTTCATCACGCCGGCCAGGCAAGGCGGCGAACCGGTGCCGCTCAGCGACATGACCGTACTCGACGTGCTGATCGATGTGGACCTGCGCCGCGACTTCATCGATGAGTGCGGCAACCTGCTGCTGTTCGACGCCGTCTACGACCGTATCGTCGCCAGTCTCGATACCATTGCCGAAGAAGCGCAGAACAAACAGTCGCTGGCCAGGGAGACCCTGGAGCGCCTCATCGACAACTCGCTGGTCGCGGCGGCGGCGACGGTAGCGGGAGCGCCGGAAGACCGTTCGCCCGAGGCGGTGCAACGATTGCGCCAGCAGTTTTTCGACTGGTACCGCCGCATGGGCAACCTGCCCAGGGGCAGCGAGTTTTTCCGCGCCGTGGAGGAATGGAAACGCACCAGTTTCCCGTATCTGGCCGACGCCCTGTTCGTGGTGGTCACCTACCTCTTTCAGCAGTTGCTGAGTTCGCTGATTCAGTCGCGACGCGAGCGCAAGTCATACAACGGCCGCATCGCCCCCAAGAACATCGGCCGGCGCAAGGACTTCTGGTACCGGCTGAACATGGCCTACCGGGATCTGCAGATGCAGAAGGTGCTGAACCGCTACAAGCGGGGGCAGCGTTTCACCTACGAGCAGATCCTGGCGGAGTTCTTCACCGACTGGGAGGAACGCTTCGGCGACCTCATCAGTTCCGACCCCTGCAGTTTTCCCGGCTTCCGCCACTCCATCGAGGCGGCGCTGAACAAGGGCCTGCCGCCCTGCGGCATCGTCACCGGCATGGCCCGATTCAAGGACGTCAACGGCGGGCTGCCGTGCGGCGTGGTGCTCTCGAACGTGGCCTTTCAGGCGGGCGCCTTCGATATGGCCAGTGGCGAGAAATTCTGCAAACTGCTCGTGGATTGCGCCATCGAGCACGTGCCGGTGGTCTGTTTCATCTGCTCCGGTGGCATGCAGACCAAGGAGGGCGCCGGTGCGCTGTTCTCGATGGCAGCCGTCAACGACCGCATCACCCGTTTCGTGCGCGACCACGAACTGCCCCTCGTGGTATTCGGCTATGGCGATTGCACGGGCGGCGCCCAGGCCAGCTTCGTCACCCACCCGCTGGTGCAGACCTACTATTTTTCGGGGACCAGCATGCCCTTTGCCGGACAGATCGTGGTACCGAGCAACCTGCCGCTGAACTCGATTCTGTCCAATTATCTCTCCGTCAACGAAACCGCCATGCAGGGCCTGGTGAAACACCCGTTCCACGAGGGACTGGATGCCGATCTGCGCGGCATCGATCCGCAGATACCGATAGCCGAAGAAACCGTGCCCGAGGTAATGCGGCGGGTCATGTCGGGCGTGCTCAGCCGCGAACGCCCCATGGTGGTCACGCCCCGGCCGCACTACACCGATGCCGACCTCGTCAAGCCGGTGCAACGGGTACTGGTGCATGCCCGGGGCTGTACCGCGGCCAAGCTGGTGCGGATTGCCCAGCAACGCGGCATCGAAGTGGTGCTGGTGCAGTCTGACCCGGACATGGAATCGGCAGTGGTGGACCAGCTGACGGCGCGCGATACGCTGGTGTGCATCGGCGGCAATACGCCGGATGAGAGTTACCTGAACGCGCGCAGCGTGCTCAGTGTCGCCGAACAGGAAGGCGTCGATGCGCTGCATCCGGGCATCGGGTTCCTGTCCGAG
>CAZNFI010000064.1:0-2775 GCA_964572185.1 uncultured Pseudomonadales bacterium | reverse complement strand
CTCGCAGTTCGCGGAACTGGTGCGCGGCCACGGCATCAACTTCATCGGCCCGCCCGTATCCGCCATGGAAACCATGGGCAACAAGTCCAACGCGATCGCCACCGCCGTCCGCCTGGACGTGCCGGTGGTGCCCGGCAGCCACGGCATCCTGACCGATGCGGACCGGGCCGCGGAAGTGGCCGCCGAGATCGGCTACCCGGTGCTGATCAAAGCCGTGCATGGCGGCGGTGGCAAGGGCATACAGGTGGTGGAGACCGCGGCCGATTTCCATGAACTCTTTCACCGCGTCACCGCTGAAGCACGCAGCGCCTTCGGCAACGGCGATGTATACCTGGAGAAGTACGTCACCTCCCTGCGCCATATCGAGGTGCAGTTGCTGCGCGATACCCGCGGCAACACCCGGGTGCTCGGGCTGCGCGACTGCAGCGTGCAACGCGACAAGCAGAAAGTGTTCGAAGAGTCGGACTCCACCATGCTGCCGGATGCGTTGCGTGACGATGTGCTGAGTTACTCGGCGGCCATCGCCGACGAAGTCGGCTACGTGGGCGCGGGCACCGTTGAATTCATATTCGACCTCGATGCGCAGGCGGTCTACTTCATGGAGATGAACACGCGCCTGCAGGTCGAGCATCCCGTCACCGAGTGGGTGTCGGGCGTGGACATTGTCGGCGAACAGTTCCGGATAGCCTCCGGTGAGTCCATCGGGCGGCTGCGGGCAAAGACCTCCGGCTACGCGATCGAAGCCCGGGTCAATGCGGAAAGCGTTCGCATGACCGGCGACGGCGCGCTGACCTTCCGGCCGCATCCGGGCGAGATCGCGGCTGCGCAATTCCCCGAGGAAGCGGGTGTGGAAGTGATCGCCGCGGCGGACAGCGGCAAGTTTGTCTCTCCGTACTACGACAGCATGGTGGCGCAGATCATCGTGCACGACAGAGACCGCGATGCGGCCATCGACAAGCTCTCGGACTACCTGGGCCGCGTGCGCATTACCGGCATCTGCACCAACATCGCGCTGCTGCGCCGCGTACTGGCCGACGACGTTTTCCGGGGTGGCGACTACGACACCAACTACCTGCGGGAATTCCTGGAACGCACCGATGCGCCGGCGCTGATCGCCGAGGTCGACGCGGCGGCCGGAGAGCAGGCATCGGCCTTCGATCTCGACAGCATCCGCATCGATGACAGCGATGAACTGAAGGTGCTGTCGCCGGCCGCGGCCATCTTCTATCCGTCGCCATCGCCCGCCGAGCCGGAGTATGTGGCGGTGGGTGACCGTATCAGCGTCGATGTCACACTGTGTCAGCTAGAAGCCATGAAGATTTTCACGCCGCTGGCGCTGAAGGACTTCAATGCCGATGCGCCGCTGTACGATCCGGAACTGCGATTCGAGGTGACCCGGGTAAACCAGACCAACGGGCAGCAGGTCAATGCCGGCGATCTGCTGTTCGTCGTGAAGCCGCTGCCCGGCCTATCCGCCGCGGCCCCTTGAGACGCTGCGCTGCCCTGTTCCGGGCCTCGGCCGACTGCACGGCTTCGGCCGGACGCGGCTCTTTGCCCGCCCCGCGCTCCCCACTCGCGGTCACGCGGGGGCCAAGCCACGGGCTGGTGCCGCGGCGTGGCTGACGGCCGGAGCCTGCAACCATGATCGAAAACCTGGAAACGCTCATCGTGTTGTCGAAGACCGGCACCATGATGGAAACCGGCACCGTGCTGAAGATCTCCCAGTCTGCCGTAAGCAAGCGCATCGCCGCCCTCGAGCGGTACTACGGCAAGCCGCTGATCGAGCGCTTCGGCCGCCGTGTGGTGCTTACCCACCACGGTACGCACCTGGTGGAAAAGGTCACGCCCTTGGTCAGCGAACTGCGCGGCGTGTTCCTGGAAGACACGGCATTGCCCCGGGGGCAGATCATTCTCGGCGTTTCCGAAGCCATCCTCGCAAGCTGGGGGCCGAAGCTCTTTGCCGCAGTGCAGCGGGACATGCCCGAGGTGGAGTTCACCCTGCATGCCCAGCGCTCGCCGACGGTGCTCGACCGCCTGCGCAGCGGCGAATACATGGTTGGCATCTGCACCGGCTCATCGGATGCGGATACCGATCTGCAGAGCGAGATCGTGCGCCTGGAACCCATGGTCATCATTCCATCGGCGCTCGATCCCTTCGATTACGAGGTCGGCGATGAACTCGATGTGATCACGATCGAGAGCCGCTCGGGCGCCTGGGCGTCCATCGAGGAAGACATGCGGCGCCTGCATCTGCGCAGGAAGGCATCGCTCGAGTCGTTCTTCAGTGTTGCGCAGATGGCGCTGGCCGGGTTCGGGCACGGATTGGTTCCGGCCGGCGTGGCGCAGACCCTGGGCGCCCCGCCCGGCAAGCTCATCCGCCTCGACCGCCATGGCCTGAACCGCCCGGTGCGATTCGTGGCGCGCAAGTCAATGTTCTCGCAGCCGCTGGTGCAGAGCTTTCACGAGTCGATCCTGGTCCGGATACGGGAAGTCTGATGCGCGGACTCCGGCAACCCGCTCTCATCGGTGTACTCAAGGCGGTTCCTGCGCGTCCGCGACATACTCAATCAACTTGTTGATTTTAATATATATTTGTTGGTGCATCTAGGGTGGTTACTTCTTTCGAAACTAGTTCAACGGTTAGACGTTGAGCGCTTTCGAGCGACTGCGTGGTAGAGGAAGCAAGTGTTGATTGAGATGCCGACATCTGGAACACATGGTAACAGCCATCGCATATTTCAAATTACGGCGCTTGCTCTTGCTCTTGCAGGTCGT
>CAZNFI010000063.1:0-16000 GCA_964572185.1 uncultured Pseudomonadales bacterium | reverse complement strand
ACGCAAGTGTATCGGCGTAAGCAGCAGAAAGTTGGTGACGGATGCGGGTTAACCCTGGCCAGACAAGCTGGCAGGATTCAAACTCGGCCGGCCAGCCCCAAACCAACCAGGAAAGATCATGATCGACCCATTCGCAACGACCATCGAACTGGCAGCGGCAATCCGTAACCGGCAGGCGAGTTCCCTCGAACTCACCGACCTGTACATCGACCGCGTCGAACGCCTCGACGGCGACATCAATGCCGTGGTGGTGCACGACTTCGAGCGCGCCAGGGAGGCGGCGAAAGCGGCCGATGCAGCGCTGGCGCGCGGCGACCAGGTCGGGCCGCTGCATGGCGTGCCGATGACCATCAAGGAAGCCTATGACATCGAAGGGCTGCCCACCACCTGGGGCATTCCCGAGTTTCGCGACAACGTCGCCACCAGCGATGCGGACTCGGTACGCCGCCTGAAAGCGGCCGGCGCGGTCTTTTTCGGCAAGACCAACGTACCGCTCAACCTGGGCGACTTCCAGAGCTTCAACGACATCTACGGCACCACCAGCAACCCGTGGGACCTGTCGCGCACGCCCGGCGGTTCGTCTGGCGGTTCAGCGGCTGCGCTGGCCGCGGGGCTCACCGGCCTGGAGGCCGGTTCCGACATCGGCGGTTCCATCCGCAACCCGGCCCACTTCTGCGGCATCTACGGCCACAAGCCCACCTGGGGCATCGTCTGCGACGAAGGCCACGCGCTGCCGGGGGTGGTCGCACCCGCCGATATCGCCGTGGTCGGCCCCATGGCGCGCTCGGCGGAAGACCTGGCGCTGTGCCTGGAGGTCGTTGCCGGGGCCGGCCGCACGGACCGCGCCGGCTGGCAACTCAATCTGCCGCCGGCCGGCAAGCACGACCTGCGTGACTTCAGGGTCGCGATTCTGCCCAACCACGACCGGGCTCCGGTGGCGACGGAGATTGCCGACCGGGTAGCGCAACTCGGCGACCGGCTCGCGCGCCTGGGCGCCACCGTCTCCGACAGCGCCATGCCGGACATCGACATTGAAGCGAGTTTCGAAGCCTACCAGAGCCTGTTGTGGGGCATGATGGCGGCCGGGCTGAGCGAGGAAGAGAAAGAGGGCCTGCGCCAGGCCCGCGCCGCGAATCTCGTCGACGACAGCATACCCGGCGCCCTGGTGCGTTTCGGCGTTCAGGAACACGGCGAGTGGCTGCTTTTCAACAACCGCCGCTTCCAACTGCGCCGGGCCTGGCAGGCCTTCTTCCGGGACTGGGACATTCTGCTGTGCCCGCAGATGGCCACAGATGCCTTCCCGCACGACCACGGCGAGTATCTCAATCGGCGCATCGAGGTCGACAACGAGAGCCAGGACTACTTCCAGCAGGTGTTCTGGTCGGGGCTGGTCACCGTGGCGCACCTGCCGAGCACGGTGTTCCCCACCGGCCCGTCCAGGGGCGGGCTGCCGATCGGCGTGCAGGCGGTAAGCGGCGAGTTCAACGACTACCAGACCATCGAATTCGCGCGCCTGATGGCAGAGCAGCTTGGCGGCTTTACGCCGCCCCCGGACTTCGCCTGAAAGTGCGGCGCGACTGAACGGCACGGGTGTCCGTGCGACGCTCTCGTCCGGTTGCCGTCCGCCGTCCTTCCAGGTGCGGGCAGTCGCGATCGCCGTGAGTTTATCCGCCCGGCTCCACGTTGAGCCTGGCGCACTCCGCGGCAAAGCGCATGGCCGGTTCGTCGCCGCCGATGGTAAGCCCGGTGACCCCACAGTCTTCCCAGTCGCGGAAGCGGCGGCGGATGCGGTCTTTCGGCCCCACCAGGGCGCCCTGGTCCACGAATTCATCCGGCACTGCGGCGGTGGCCTCGTCCTTGCGCTTGGCCAGGTAGAGTTCCTGGATGCGCTCGGCAGCATCGCCAAAGCCGCGGCGCACCATCATCTCCTTGTGGAAATTCTTGTTCTTGTGCCCCATGCCGCCGACGTAGAGGGCCACATTGGGCTTTAGCCGGCCGAGCGCCGCGCGCACCGCTGCCGAGGAGTCTTCGGTGATCATCACCTGGCTGCCCGCCTGGGCCTCGAACTGCGCGCGCGTCTTGCCGGCCCGGGCCAGCCCCTCGTCGATCCAGTCCTGGTAGAGGTGCGCGGACTCCGGTACGTAGCCCAGCGGCAGCCAG
Source organism: uncultured Pseudomonadales bacterium (assembly GCA_964572185.1). GTDB lineage: Bacteria > Pseudomonadota > Gammaproteobacteria > Pseudomonadales > Azotimanducaceae > Azophilus. Next base: position 13,840 of record CAZNFI010000063.1, on the reverse strand, counting down.
CCATCGGCGATCTCTGCAGTCAGACGCACGGTCGATTCCATGCCGGTGCCGAGCCACACCGGGATGTCCGGGTTCATGTGCAGTATGGACTTCAGCGGCTTGCCCACCCCCATCGCCCCCTCTCCTTCGTAGGGCAGGCTGATTTCCAGGCCGTCATGAATGACCGGCGCTTGCCGCGCCCAGATCTTCTTCATGATGGCGACGTAGTCCTTGAGCCGGTAGTACGGCCGCCCCCAGGGCTGGCCGTACCAGCCTTCGACAATCTGCGGGCCGGAGACGCCGATGCCGCAAATCACCCGGTTGCCGCCGGCCAGTTGGTCCAGGGTTGCCATGGCCATGGCGGCGTTGGCCGGGGTGCGCCCGGCAAGCTGGATGACCGCGGTGCCGAGGCGGATGCGCTGCGTGTGCGCGGCCAGATAGGCCAGCGGCGTAACGGCATCGGAGCCGTACGCCTCCGCCGTCCACACCGAGTCATACCCCAGCCGTTCGGCAAGCTGCACCTTTTTCAACGGCAGCGCCATGTGTGGGCCGGAATAGCCGAGCATCAGTCCGAGTTTCATGCGTTCTCCTGGTTTGCCTGCGAGTTTGCCCTAATGCGGCCGCCGCCTCCGTACCGCGCGGTGGCGAACGACTGCGCGGCGCCATGATAAGGGCTGCGTCGTGCCTGCCGCCATAGTCAACCGCAGAGCAACCGACCGTTGCCGGTTTCGGGAACTTTCGGGCCTGGCCAATGTCTGTTGCAGCGGTATGCAGCGTCGGCGGCTGTGCTTCTCGTGGCTGAACGCAGCAGTGGAGAGTCGAAAGCCCAAGCCGGCGAAAAACACGCGGTAGCGAGCAGACTCCTCATCCAACCAGGTACCCCGTGTCATGCTGGGCACCGGGAATCGGGACCGAGCCATGGACAGCATCGCAGCGGCAGCAACCAACAGCGCTCCAGTCCCCACGACGGATGCGGCCTCAATCGCTCCGCCGTCGGGCGGTTCATTCCGTCGTCGTCCGGTGACCGCCACACCGGGGGCGCGCTCAACGTCCTCCACCGGAGCCAGCCCGGGCGCACCGCAGCGCACCGGCAGCGCGGGGCGGTCACTGGCCACAAGGCCCGCGGTCTGGCAAGACCGACGCGGGCATCCCTACCTGACCGGCCGAGCCCGGGTCGATTCACCCGCCCAGATTCAGACAGTGCCGCTTGCCGCCTGCAAGCACTCCCCCATGCCGAATCGCTTTCACTGGCAGACCGCCGTCAGCGAGCTGTACATGAAGCGAGCCCGGTACCGGGTGAACGGCGACCTGTACGCGGAGCGTGCAGTCAATGAAGTCATCGACACGCTTCGCACTCGCCTGGTCGAGGCACACGGGGAAACCGTTCTGGAGCCGTCCGCCGATGGCGAGATCAACTTCGAAGCGGTCTGCACCGCAGAGGCCCGCGAATCGTCTTCCGCCCCAGACCGCCAGCCGCGCTACCGCGATACCAACCGCCGCGGCCTGTTTACCACCTCCGGGACGCGCGGCTTCATGTATCAGAAAAACTCCGATCTCCAATTTCGAGACATCGAATTCGCCGCGTTTGACAAAGCCGCAAGCAGCGGCACCCCGTTCTACGGATGCGCCGTGCCGCTCAAACAGGCGTTGCGGCCGAACGGCGTCCAGGCGTGCTGGCGCACCCTCGAAAAGTACATCGTCGGACAGGCCGAAAACTCCACAGGCCCCTCGAACCTCAGCCAACCGGTCAAGGCAGGTTCGGGCGAAACATTGGCCAGCAGTGACTGTGTCACAGCCTTCGGCAACCTGCGGGAACGACTCGACCACTACCGGAAGAGCGGCAATCGCATCGGCTACATGGCCTGTTGGGCGGCCCTGGAACGCATCATCGGGAAGGTGAAGAGCGTACACCAGGCCTGTTTCGAAGACTGCGCCGACGCAGGCGTCTTCAACGTGACCGAAGCCAGTGACCAGCTTGCGACTCTTCAGGAAAAACTCAGCGCGCAGGACGTAATGAGTACCGGACTCAATGTCGCCACCCGCATGAGCAATATCCATGCGCTCGCGCAACGGGAGTGCCAGGAACTCGACAGGCAGCACCAGGAGTTTGCGGCATTGACACAGGCACCGCGCCACAGCGGCAGTGCCTCCGTTGCGGACCCGGCCGAGCTCGGTCTTTGGCTGGGTACCCAGGCGATGCAGGCGGAGGCCAAGTGGCGCGCAACAACGCTCCCGAACGTCACAACCAACACCAACAGGGGATTGCTTGAGGCTCAGTACTTCAAAACCCTGCAATCGGCAAACGCCCAGGGGCGCGACCCATGGACCGCCTCCCGCGAGTACTTGCGGAACAAGATCGCAATCGACAAACGTCCACTGCAAGCCGTTCTCCTGGAACCTGCGCATAACCGGCTGCTGCAGGCCATGATCAACCCGGCACTGGGCAAGGCCCCTACGGAATCGTCCGAGCCTCCCGGCAGGCCCGCCGGCGCCCCGTCTCCTTCGAATCGCACGCACGGTTCGATGCACTCTCCCTCAGACACCACGACCTCAGACACCACGACGGCAGGTGAACCGGGCATCAACGTCCACAACAGCGCGACCGGCCTGCAACCGAGTTGCCCGTCTGCGCCGGCCGGCACCAGCAGTCCCACATTGCCGCCATCGGCACCCGAATCCGTAACCGATGCGCCCCGGCCGCGCTCCGATAGCGCTGCCACGGGGTTGCAAAGCGCAAATCCATCGCGCGTCGGCAGCAATCCTGGCGACGCCATACCGCCGATGCCCCACAGATTCGTCTGGATATCCGCCTATCGCACCTTGCAAGCGAAACTGCAGCAGTGCGTCGCGCCACAGGACGGCTACGAGCGTGCCGCACATCAGGCGGCCATCGATGAGATCGACGGCGAGTTGCGCCTGGCACGACGCATCCTCGATCCGAGATACCTCGCCACCACCAGGGCCAGCCCCAGGCCCGAAAGCGACTATCTCGCACTGCAGCGCCTGCGCGACCAATCCGGGTCGTCCGGATACCACTTTTGGCAACGCGCCGCCGGACAGACGCTCGCCGCAATCGACAGGCTCACCCAAAGAAAGGGCGCCGAACTCGACGCTCGGGCCCGGGAATTCGCAAGTGTTTCGCCGCAGACCGCTGTATCGGCCGTTCAACTGCCTGTGGACGAGTGGCTGATGGAGCAGGCGCAGACCGCTAGCCTGCACGCCGAGTGGGCCAGCGCCGCCGGCGGCTCCGGTGCCGCCGCCGCAACACTCGAGCGAGACTATTTCTGGCAAGTGTGCCGCGCAAGCAACAGCGGCCGAGACCCGTGGGCAGCCTCCAGGCAATTCATGCAGAACCTGCGCGATACAGGCCGGTCGGAACAGGCAGATCACCTGCAGGCGGCCCACATCAGCGTCATTCAGGCGATGCTCCTGACCGGGCCGCGCTGGTAAGCGCACCCTCGCGATTTCCTCCTGGAATCCGCAACAGCTCGGTTCTATCCGACCGGATAGGGCGTCAACCAACCACTACGGAGGCGCCGAGCCGGTATCCCGGGCTTTACCGATCGGGTCGACCGGCCAGGTGCCTGACGGCTCGATTCAGGTCGACCAGGCGCACCTGTGGGCAAGCGGCAACGGCCCAATCGATTCGCGGTGCGCCGGCGATTCGGCTTCGAGCGTCAAGCGCGCCGGGGTCACTGCCCGGCTGCCTGTTCATTCGCCCGCGCCGCGGCCACCAGTTCCCGCACATCGGCCAGCAGGCGCCGGGCATCGAAGACAATCCCGTCCTTCACGGTGAAGCGAATGCCACCGGTGCGTTGCATGGTTGCCGTTTCCCGGTTCAGCCGCAGGTGCCCGGTGCCATACAGCACCTTGAAGTTGGCCACCGGGTTTTCCTCGACAATCACCAGGTCGGCCTTCTTGCCGATCTGCACGGAGCCGATGTCGGAGTCCATGCCGAGCAGTTCGGCCCCGTTGATAGTGGCGGACTGCACCACCTCCAGCGGATGGAACCCCGCTTCCTGCAGCAATTCCAGTTCCCGGATGTAGGCAAACCCGTACAGCTTGTAGATGAAGCCCGCATCGGAGCCGACGGTTACCCGCCCGCCGGCGTTCTTGTAGTCGTTGACGAACCTCATCCAGCGGCGGAAGTTGCGCTTCCAGGCGATTTCGTCCGCCGTGGTCCAGTCGAAGAAATAGGAGCCGTGCACCAGCGGGTTCGGTTCGAACACGCGCATGATGTGCGGCAAGGTGTATTGGTCGTGCCACTCGGCACGCCGGGCGCGCATGACATCGCGGTTCGCCTCGTAGATCGTGAAGGTGGGGTCGATGGTGAAGTCGAGGTCGACCAGTTCTTCGATGGTCGCCCGCCAGGTGTCCGAACCGGGTGCGGCGGCCTGCAGCCACAGGCGTCCCGCCTCGCCAAACCGGTGCTGCTCGTCGTTGTAGTTGTAGTGCAGCGGGTAATGCTGGATGCGCCGGTCATCGAACATGGCTTCCGGCAGGCCATACCAGTGTTCCATGCTGTCGAGCCCCATGCGGGCGCTGTCGAGCACGTTGACCCGGGCAACCGAAACCTGGGCATGATGATAGGCGGTCTTCATGCCCAACGCCTGCGCTTCGTCGATGGCGGCCGCGATCAGCTCCGGCGCCGCCCCCAGAAACTTGATGCCGTCCGCGCCGGTCTCGCGCACCGCCCGGACCCATGCCCGGGCCGCCTCCGGCGACTCGAGCTGCTCCGGAAACTTGGCATGCACCACCATGCGCGGCGCCGCAATTTCATTGCGCTCGCTGCGCGCCTTGTGTGCCAGGGTCCACTTCAGCCCCATGACCGCGCCCACATCGCGCACCGTGGTGATGCCGTGCGCCAGCCAGAGTTTCAGCACGTACTCGGGAGCGGTAAGCGCGCCGGCAAACGCGTGCGTGGGGGTGCCGAGATGGGCATGCGCATCGACAAATCCCGGCAGCACATAATTGCCGTCGGCTTCGATCACCCGGACACCCGCATCGAAATCGGTTTGCGCCACCTCCATGCCGCCGGTATCGCTGCCGTGCAGGCCGACGATGCGGTCGCCGGCTATCTCGATACTGACCGGGCCCCGGGGCGGTGCGCCGGCGCCGTCGATGAGCATCGCATTGCGGATGATCAGCGTCGGGAACGGCCCCTCGCTTTCCTCGCCGCGCGGCGGCGCGATGGGCGGTTGTTCGAAGCCCATCGCCAGAGCTCCCGCCACCGACTCCTCGCCGGGTTCGATGGCGGCCGCGCCCCAGACCAGGGGCGCCGCAATCAGGCAAACCAGCGCAATCGGAAGCCTGCTCATGAGGCGGCCGGGGCCGGAACCAGTGCCGGCATTGCGGCGGGCGCCATGATTGGCCCGTTCACGAAGCGGCACCGACTGCTCGTCTGGCCGTGTGCATGCTGTCGCCGGGACGCCAGAGTTCGTGGGCGCGCTTCAGTTCCGCGAAGCTGCCGAGGATGTGCGGTGGGTCGCCGTGGATTTCCGTGAAACAGCCATTCACCGAGCGGGTATCGAAATAGGCGGCATCGACGCCGTCGGCATACAGCCGGCAGGCATCGACGAAGCCCTTGTCGAGCAGGCGCCGGTACTCCGCCTCGAAGTCGTGCACCAGGATGCCGACGTGGTGAAAGCCCTCTTCTCCCGCGCCGAACATGTCCCGGTAGATGGACGGCGTGTCGTCGTGCTGCACGATGAACTGAATCATGATGTCGCCCAGGTAGCCGAACGCATAGGAGACATCGGCCTCCTGGTCGGTGCCCCGGTAGTGGAAGCGGTCGGTCTGGTGGTGCGGCGACTTGCGGAACGGGCCGGCACCGTACAGGTCGTTCCAGCGCTCGATGGAAACATCGAGGTCGTTGACGAAGTAGGCTTCCTGAAAGAAGGGGTAGCTGATCAACCGGTCGCTCATGTCTCTGGCGCTCCTTGTCACCTGTGCGGGCGTTGTCGATCAGGCGCGACCGCAACTGCCCGCAAACGGGGCGATGCTATACGGTCGAGCGCCACTACGCCACGCATCGCCGAATGTAGCCGGTGCCTGGCCTGATGAGCTGCTGGACTCGGGCAATCAGTGACTGGTGGAGGCGGCGGGAGTCGAACCCGCGTCCGTTGGCGCGCCACAATCGGCTCTACATGCTTAGCATCCGTCTATTGCTTTAGCCTCGAGCGACCCGACGGTCAGGGTGTTCTCGGCGAGCCCGATTGGTTTTAACGCCTTGGCCCCGAGCGAGGCCGCCGCGCGATCCTGCTGCCTTGCCGTCGAAGTCTTCCCGCAGGAGAGGAATCATCGACGTTAGCGGGGTTTAGGCCGCTAGTGCGTAGTTTTCGTCGTTGGCAACTATTACAGTTGCAGCGATTGATTAACGAGAGTCACTACCCTCTCGGCATGCACCTCTTGCTTTGCTACCCGCGTCGAAGCCATGTCGCCCCCACGCACCGAAGCGCGGCAATGGTAGCACGCCCGATGTCGGTCCGGCGCCGGAAGTCGCCTCGATTTCACGCCATCCTGTTCTGCCTGGCCCTGGCGGGTGCCGCCCACGGCCGGGGGCTCGACCCACATGCCTACATCGACCGCGCAGTGCAACTGATCGAGGCGGAACAGTACGCCCTGGCCCGCGCCTTTCTCGACCCGGCGGTGATCTCGCACCGCCTGAGCGCGGGCGAGCGGTCCCGGGCCTACTACCTGCGCGGCTATTCCTTCTACGCCGGGAAGCTGTTCGCTTCCGCTGCAACCGACTATGCGCACGCCCTGGAGTTCAATCCCGACAACCCCGGAGCGCTGCATGCCATGGCCGGCCTCTACCACGATGGTCAGGGCGTGGCAAAAGACGTGGAAGTGGCGCTGCAACTGTTCCACAAGGCAGCCGAACTGGGCCACACGGGGGCGCAACTGTACGTGGGCAACGCCTACCTGGCCGGCGAAGCGGTCTCGGTCAACCTCGACGAGGCCCGTCACTGGCTCGGGCGCGCCGCCAACGCCGGGTTCGCGCCAGCTATGCTGCGGCTCGCGTTCTCCTATCGGCAACCGCAAGCCGACCCGCCCGACTCGATACAGGCTCGCTACTGGTACGAGCAGGCGCTGCAGGCCGGTGCGGCCGATGCGCTCGTGTCACTGGGCTACATGTTTCGCAACGGCGAACTGGGCGACGCATCGGGGCACGTCGCATTGGACTACTTCAGGCGGGCGGCGCAACGCGGCTCCGGGACGGCCATGGCCGTTCTCGGGCACGCCTACATGACCGGAAACGGCGTGGTGGCGGATTATGCCCAGGCCCGGGCCTGGTATCTGCGAGCCGCCCGGTTGCAGGTACCAGGCAGCTTCGCCGGGCTCGGGCACATCCATGAGGCCGGGCTCGGCGTCCCGGCCGATGTCGAGGCCGCCAAGGCATGGCTGGCCAAGGGCGCGGCAATCGGCGACTTCGATGCCCTGCTGCGCCTGTTGTACCTGCTGCTTCGAGACGGCCACCGTGGCGAAGCGGCCGATTGGGCGGAGCAGGCCTGGCAGGAAAGCCGCGCCCGGGTGCTGAATGCCTATGCCTGGCTGCTCGCCACCTCATCCGATGCGCGAATCCGCGACGGCGTCGAGGCGTTGCGACAGGCAAACCGCGCCGTGCGGCTGCAACGCACCGCCGCCCACCTGGACACCCTGGCCGCCGCTTATGCCGAGCTGCGCCGCTTCGAGGACGCCCAGGCGGTGCAACGCCAGGCGCTCGATGCCGCGGATGACGATGCCCCGCTCATCGACGAACTCCATGCACGCCTGTCTGCTTACCGCCAGGCCCGGCCCTGGCGGGAATAGCCGCGTTTTGGTACAAATCCCTTTCACTTCCCCTGGCAGGCCTTGCCCTTGAGCATTGAACGCAAACGCACCGAGATTGTGTACGGCATCGTGCGCGAACTGGCCGGCGACGGTGGGCAGGCATTCCGGCCGGGCGATGTCTGCTCGCTGCTGCGCGAACGCAACCAGCCCATGGGCGCCTGGCTGGTGCGCGGCGAGTTTCACATCCTTGCCGAACAGGCACTCATCGAACTCGACCCGGAAACCGGCGACTGGCACCTGACCGGCAACGTGATGACCACGACGGGCAGGCGTCATACGGTCACGGCCTGAGCCGACGGTGTCCCTGAAGCCCGAAACCTTGAGTCCCGACCATGAGTGAATCAAACGCGCCCGATATCGATTTCGAAGCCACGCTGAGGGAACTCGAAGAACTGGTGCAACGGATGGAGTCCGGCGATCTCGGCCTGGAGGAATCGCTCGCCGCCTTCGAGCGCGGGGTCAAGCTCACCCGGCAGTGCCAGGCAGCGCTGAAATCAGAGTGCGCACCCTGACGGAAAGCGACGAATTCGAGGATCTGGACGCGGAGCAACTGAGTGAGCCCTGAGCTGCAGGGCTACAAGACTGCTGTCGAGCAGGCGCTGCATTCCTACCTTCCTTCCGAATCGCCGATCGCCCAGTCCCTGGTCGATGCCATGCGCCACGCCACGCTCGGCGGCGGCAAACGCCTGCGGCCGCTGCTCGTATGCGCCGCCTGCACCTCCTTGGGCGGCCGCCTGCAGGACGCCCTGGTCCCGGCCTGCGCCGTCGAGTTCATACACGCCTACTCGCTGATTCACGACGACCTGCCGGCCATGGATGACGATGCGCTGCGCCACGGCCTGCCGAGTTGCCATGTCGTCTACGGCGAGGCCACCGCCATCCTGGCCGGCGATGCGCTGCAGGCGCTGGCCTTTCAAACGCTCGCCCGGGCGCCCGGCGCCGGTTCCGAGGTGCGTGCAAGCGCCGTCGGCCTGCTCGCCGAAGCCTGCGGCTGGGGTGGCTTGGTGGGCGGCCAGTGCTTCGACCTGGCGAGCGAAGGGGAGTCGTTGGGTCTGGAGCAGTTGCGCACCCTGCACGCCGCGAAGACCGGCACACTGATCGAGGCGGCCGTGCAGCTCGGGTCTCTGTTCGCCGCAGCCGACGCGGCAAGCCGCGCCTGCGTGGAACGGTTCGCGAGCCGCATCGGGCTTGCGTTTCAAGTCATCGACGACGTTCTGGACGTCTCGCAACCCACCGAGAAGCTCGGCAAGCCGGCTGGGTCCGATGGACGAGCCGGCAAGAGCACGTTTCCGGCTTTGATGGGCGCGGCCTCGGCCCAGGAGTACGCGAGGGGGCTGTTGCGGGAAGCCCTGGAAAACCTCGAGCAGGCGAACCTGGCCGACGGGCCGCTCGCCGAACTCGGGCGGCTGGCGGTCGAACGCGACTTCTGACCGCCGGGCAGCCAGCCCGCATCCGCCGCCGACTCCCCGCTGCAGACGCCGATGCATTCCCCTGCGCGGCCCTGTTCCCTCCAGGCAACTTGCCGCCAGCAAGCGCAAATCGCCATGCAGTCGGTACGGATCAGAAGTGACGGTAGCCCGCCGACGCGACGGGTTCGCCATCGAGCAGTAACCCCGGGGCACCGGTTATCTCACCGATTACCGCAAACTCACCCTGTAGACTCGAATCCGCCGTAGTGAAACACAGCACGTAATCATCGCCGCCGGCGAGCGCATCATCGAGTTCAGCGCCGGGCGCCCGCGGCACCGCGTCACCGTACAGCCTGGCGCCCGTCGACGATGCCCCGCACAGGTGAGCGATGTCCTGCAGCAGGCCATCCGACACGTCGATGCAACTCGTCGCCCGGCCGCGCAGGCGCGCGGCGAGGTCGAACGGCGGGCGCGGGCGCCAGAAACAGTCTTCCAGGGGCGACAGCCGCTGCGGCCGGGAAGCTGCCAGATCGAGGGTCGCAAGCGCCCGGGCCGCACCACCGAGCGCGCCACTGACGCAGATTGCATCGCCCGGGCGAGCGCCGTCACGCAACAACAGCGAGCCTGCGGGCGCCCAGCCATGCACACTGACGGTCAATGCCAGGGCGCCTGCCGCCAGGTTGCCGCCGGCGATTTCCACCCCGGCATCCGCCGCGCCTTGCGCCAGGCCGCGCGCGACCGCAGCGGCACTGTCCCGGTTTGCTTCCGGCAGACTGAGAGCCACCAGCGCCCAGGCCGGGTCGGCGCCCATGGCGGCCAGGTCCGAGAGGCTCGCCATCAGGCTGCGATAGGCGATGAGTTCGCCGGCGGCACCGTGCGGGAAATGTACGCCGGAGAGAAAACTGTCGATGGAACTGGCCAGCTCGAAGCCATCGGGCATGCGCGTAACCGCGGCATCGTCGCCCGGCCCCACCCGCAGCCAGTCCGGCGCGCCCTGTCCGAGTGCGGCGACGATGTCGTCGATCAGCTCGAACTCAGTCATCGGCGGCGCCCCGCTCGGCGCCCCGCACACGGGCGGCCACCTGGTCGAGCACGCCATTGACATACCGGTAGCTCTGCTCCGCCCCGAAAACCTTGGCCAATTCCACGTATTCGTCGATAACCACCCGGTACGGCACGTCCGGGCGTTCGCTCAGCTCGCAGGTGCCCAGCCGCATGATGGCCAGTTCCACCTGGTCAAGCGCCTTGAGTTCACGATCGAGAAAACCGGAAAACGCCGCGTCCAGCGCGGCGGCCTGCCCGGTAACCCGGCCCAGCACGTCATCGAAGAACGGCCGGTCCGCCCGCGCAAGGGCGCCGCTGTCCTGAAACTCGTCGCGCAACACCACCGTACTCGTCTGGCTCATCTGCCACTGGTAAACGGCCTGCACCAGCGCCCGGCGCGCCTTGCGCCGTTCATGCGCCCTGGGTTTGTGCGCTTTCGCTTCCTGCATGCTTCAGTGTTCCCGCCGTGCTACGCGCAGGCGCAGGTCGTCGCCGAGTTGCACGCATTCCTCGATGCGCCCGTCTATCGCATCCTGCAATCGATCGATCTGCTTGCCAATGAGCGGCCGGGCCGCCGAGCCGAGCAGTTTCGGCGCCAGGTACAGGATCATTTCATCCCAGAGCTCGCCGCCAATCAGGGCGCCGGCCAGCGTCGGCCCGGCTTCGACGAGAACTTCGTTGCAGCACCGCTCGCCCAGCATCCGCACCAGTTCGCCCAGGTCGACACGGCCTTCTCCGCATTGCACGCACTCCGCCCGCGGGTGAGCCAGCCCGCCACCGCCGCCGTGCGCGACCAGCACCGGCCCCTCTTCTGAAAAAAGCCGCGCATTGGCGGGCGTGCGCAAGGCACTGTCAACCACTACCCGCAAGGGCGGCCGTATTCGGCCATCCACCGCATAAGCGCTGTCGCGAACGGTAAGCCGCGGGTCGTCGGCCAGCACCGTACCGATACCCGTCAGCACGGCGCAACTGCGCGCCCGCCAGTACTGCACGTCCTGCCGCGCCGCGGTGCCGGTAATCCACTGGCTCTCCCCGGAAGCCATTGCGGTACGGCCATCCAGCGACGACCCCATCTTGATGCGCACCAGCGGACGCCCTGCGAGCATCCGCCGGCGATGGCCCGCATTGAGATCCAGGGCAGCCGCGAGGTTGGCGTTCTGCGCCTCGATGCCGGCCGCGCGCAGCCGCTCGATGCCACCGCCACTGACTCTCGGGTCCGGGTCGGTGGCCGCGGCGACCACCCGTTTCACGCCGGCCGCAATCAACGCGTCCACGCAGGGCGGCGTATTGCCGTCGACGGTGCAGGGCTCCAGGCTGACATAGACAGTGGCGCCGGCCACATCGCCGCCGGCATCGGCGATGGCATTGATTTCGGCGTGCCGGGCGCCGCACCACTGATGCCAGCCGCGGCCAAGCACCCGCCCGTCACGGACAATGACGCAGCCTACCCGGGGATTGGGCGTGGTCGTGAACAGCCCCCGTTGCGCCAGGGCAACGGCCTCCTGCAGGTGGGCCAGGTCGGTCTCGGTGATCATTTGAGGTCGGTTTCGAGCCGCTGGATTTCCGCCTGAAACTCGCTGACGTCCTCGAAAGCCCGGTACACGGAGGCGAAGCGCACATAGGCCACCTTGTCGAGCCGGCGCAGTTCGTTCATGACTTCCTCGCCGACCCGGCGCGACGGCAGTTCCCGCTCGCCGGTAGAGCGCAGCACGTGCATGATGCGATTGATCACCGCTTCGATCGCCTCGTCCGCCACCGGGCGTTTTTCCACGGCGCGCAACAGCCCACGGCGCAACTTTTCCTCGTTGAACGGTTCCCTGGAGCCATTGCCCTTGATGATTTTCGGCATCACCAGTTCGGCGGTCTCGAAGGTGGTGAAGCGCTCGCCGCAGGTCTGGCATTCCCGGCGCCGGCGCACCGAGTTGCCGTCGGTGACCAACCTCGAATCGATCACCTTGGTGTCGTATGCGCTGCAGAATGGACAGTGCATTGATCAGCCGTTGGCCGGGGACGGTGCGGTGTGCAGGCCGGCAACCGCATCGAGCGCGCCGCTCAGGTTGCCGACCCCGTGCACCGTCAATCCGTCAACGGTTTCCTTCGGCTGATTGGCCGCCGGGGCAATGGCGGTTCTGAAGCCGTGCTTGCGCGCCTCGCGCAGCCGTTCCTGGCCATTGGCCACCGGCCGGATCTCCCCGGTCAGGCCGATTTCGCCGAACACGATCAGGTCGCGCGGCAACGGGCGGTCGCGAAACGATGACAGCACGGCGAGCATGAGCGCCAGGTCGCCGCCGGTCTCCGATATGCGTACGCCCCCGACCACATTGGCAAACACGTCCTGGTCGCTGAGCTGGATGCCGCAATGACGGTGCAGCACCGCCAGGTGCATGGCCAGGCGCTGCTGATCGAGGCCGACCGCCACGCGCCTGGCGTAGCCGCCCTGAACATGGTCGACCAGTGCCTGCAGTTCGACCAGCAACGGCCGGGTACCCTCCCACGTCACCGTGGCAACGCTGCCGGGGGCATCGACCTCACCGCGCTGCAGGAAGATGGCGGAGGGATTGGCAACTGCCTTCATGCCCTGGCCGGTCATGGCGAAAACGCCCAGTTCATTGACCGCGCCAAACCGGTTCTTGACGCCTCGCAGGGTGCGAAAGCGGCTGCCTCCGGCACTGTCGAGCATCACAAAGCAGTCGATCATGTGCTCGAGCACCTTGGGGCCGGCCAGGTTGCCTTCCTTGGTGATGTGCCCCACCAGCACCACCACTGTGCCGGTCTGCTTGGCGAGCCGCGTGAAAAAAGCGGCGGTTTCCCGCACCTGGCTGACGCTGCCTGGCGTGCCGTCGACGCTCTGCAGGCGCAGCACCTGCACCGAGTCGAGCACCAACAGTGCCGGCTTGCGTTCCTCGACCAGATTGGCAATCACTTCGGCCCGGGTTTCCGCCGCCACCTGCAGGGCGCCGCTATCGAGCCCCAGGCGTTCCGCGCGCAGTGCAAGCTGTTGCAGGGATTCCTCGCCGGTAACGTACAACACCGCTTGCCGCGCCGCGATGCGCGCGCATACCTGCAGCAGCAGCGTACTCTTGCCGGCGCCAGGGTCGCCTCCGATCAGCACCACGGAACCGGGCACCAGCCCGCCGCCAAGCACACGGTCGAACTCATCGAAACCGGACCCGAGCCGGCCGACTTGCTCGGCCCGTACATCGCCCAGGTTCAACACTTCCGCCCGGCTTCCGCTGTAGCCGACCGCCGGGTCCGGCGCCGCTCCTACGGTCATGCGCGACAGCACATTCCATTCGCCACAGACGCTGCAGCGTCCCTGCCACTGGGTGTGTTCGGCGCCGCAGTCGGAACAGACGTAGACGGATTGGGGCTTGGCCATCAGCTACCCGGAGCCGGACACCGGACAGGCACTCCAACTGGTTTGCGCACTGGAATCCTTGAGTGGCTTTGATGTGTACAGATGAGTGGCATTTTCAATCAATCGCGACAAGTCGCGCAGCAACTTGATCGCGCCGCTGGAGGCGAGGCGATCGAGAATGCTCACGCATTCTCCAAACGGCGTTGCGGAACTTTGC
>CAZNFI010000062.1:9527-16333 GCA_964572185.1 uncultured Pseudomonadales bacterium | reverse complement strand
GAGGGATGGGATATACGCAAAAGGGTAGAATTACTGCCGTTCGTGTGGAATATTGCAGGCTCGTCCAGCGCAGGTGGCGATCCATGGCCAATGCATCCGTTGCAGTCGAGGCGCAAACGGGCGCCTGGAATCTTGTCGAGCGGGTGGCGGCCCGCACCGGGCTGATTGCGGAGCATGCCGCCGAGGGGCGCGCCCGCCGCCAGGTTTGCGAACCGGTCATCGAAACGCTCAAGGAGTCGGGCTTCATGCGCGCGGTCTTGCCGAAGCGCTGGGGGGGGCTCGAAGCCTCGCCCCAGGAGTTCTTCCGGGCCAACATCCAGATCGCGGAACAGGACATGAGCACCGCCTGGGTGGCTGGCGTGGTTGCCGTGCATGCCTATCAGCTCGCCCTCATGGACGAACGGGCCCAGGCAGACGTCTATGCCGGCGACCCGAATACGCTGATCTCGAGTTCCTATAATCCAGTCGGTGGCAAGGTGCAGCTTGCCGATGGCGGTTTCCTGCTGAGCGGCCGCTGGGGCTGGAGTTCCGGCTCGGCGCACTGCTCCTGGGTACTGCTCGGCGCCATCGTCCCCGGCGAGGGCTACCGGACGTTCCTGGTGCCGCGTTCCGACTACGAGATAGAAGACACCTGGTTCGTCTATGGGCTGCAGGCCACCGGCTCCAACGATATCGTCATCGACCGGCCGGTGTTCGTGCCCGGGCACCGCACACACCGGCAGATGGACGGGTTCAATTGCCTGCACCACCAGGAAAACCCGCTCTACAGCATTCCCTGGGCGCAGATGTTCGTGCGCGTCGTCTCCACGCCGGCGATCGGCGCGGCGCGGCACGCCGCCGACCTGTTCGTCGGCCAGGCCGCCAGTTCCAGCACCGATCCCACCAAGCTGCAGGGCGACCCGGACATTACCCGGCGTGTTGCGCAAACACTCAACGACATCGACGAGGTGGAGACCATCCTGTTCCGCAACTTCGACCGCATGGTGGAGCGGGTGGCTGCCGGGCAGGCTGTCCCCATGGACGACCGGGTGCGTTACCGCTATCAGGCCAGCCTGGTCATCGACCGCATGGGCGCCGCGGTAGACCGGCTGTTCGAAGTGGCCGGCGGGCGCAGCGTGTTCGACGGCGCCGAGATCCAGAACATCTGGCGCGATATCCACATCGCCCGTGCCCACGTTGCCAACAACCCCACCAGCTTTGCCCGCAACCTCGGCGGCATGGCGCTCGGCGCCGAAAACGGCGACCTGTTCGTTTAGGCGGGCGTCCATGTCAACGGAACGGCAAGGCCCGCCACGCGGGGAAACGGTCACCGTCGGCGACCTGGCAATCCACTACCGCAGTCACGGCCGGGCGCACGGCGATGCGGTGGTATTCGTGCACGGCAGCGGACCCGGCGCCAGCGGTCACAGCAATTTCAAGCACAACATCGCCGCATTCGCCGGCGCCGGCTACCGGGTCATCATTCCCGACCTGCCCGGTTTCGGCTATTCCTCCAAGCCCACCGACCGCGACTACACCACGGAGTTCTTCAGTTCGCACCTCGTTGGCCTGCTCGATGCCCTGGGTATCGGGGCGTTCGCGCTTATCGGCAACTCGCTGGGCGGTGCCATCAGCATACGCGCGGCGCTCGACCACCCCGACCGGGTCACGAAACTCATCCTCATGGCCCCAGGCGGCATCGAGGAACTGGATACCTATCTGGCGATGCCCGCCATGGCCAAGATGATCAGCAACTTCGTCGATGGCGCCCTCGACCGCGATGGCCTGCGGCGCGTCCTGGAAACCCTGGTTTTCGACCCGGTGCACGTCACCGATGAACTGGTGGATGAGCGCTGGGCCATTCTCCGGCAACAGCCGCCGGAAGTGCTGGGGCGCATGGTCATACCCAACATGGAACACGAACTGCAGGAGATTCGCTGCCCGGTGCTGAGTTTCTGGGGCGTGGATGACGAGATGCTGCCGGCCAGCGGCGGCATGAAGATCACCCGCGCCTGCAGGCCGAGCCGTCACATTGAACTTGCCGAGTGCGGCCACTGGGTGATGGTCGAGCACCGCCGCGTGTTCGATGCCGCCTGTCTGGACTTCCTGGCCAGCGGCTGATGCTTGCCGCACAGCGCATCGATGAACTGGCCGGCTTGTTGCATCGGTCGTTGCGGGAGCGCACCGCCATTGCTCCGTTGAGCGACACCGACCCGGGCATCGACGTCGACGATGCCTACCGCATCAGCCGCGCCTTCGTGCGCTTGCGGGAGTCGGCGGGAGAGCGGGTGATCGGCAAGAAGATCGGCGTGACCAGCGCGGCGGTGCAGGACATGCTGGGCATCAGGCAGCCGGATTTCGGATTTCTGACCGATGCCATGTGGTGCCGCGACGGCGTGGTGGATACCGCGCGCATGATCGCTCCCCGGGCGGAAGCGGAAATCGCCTTCCGGCTGCAGAGCGATCTCCAGGGGCCCGGCGTCACCCCGGCGGATGTGCTGGCGGCGACCGAGTCCGTGATGGCCTGCTTCGAGATCGTTGACTCCCGCATCCGTGACTGGCGCATCGGCATCTGTGACACCATTGCCGACAATGCCTCCTGCGGCCTGTTCGTGCTCGGCAGTGACGAAGTGCCGGTCAAGGGGATCAATCTCAAGGACATTCACGTTACGGTCACTCGCAATGGCGAGTTTCTGAGCGACGGCTCGGGGGAAGCGGTTCAGGGCGCACCGGAGAACGCGGTGGCCTGGCTGGCCAATACGCTGGGCGAGTACGGCATCCCGTTCCAGGCAGGGGAGATCATTCTGTCCGGGTCACTGGTGCCGTTGGCGGACGCGCATGCCGGTGATGTGTTCGCCCTGTACATGCCCCGGGTGGGCGAGGCGCAAGTGCGGTTTGTATGAACGGTCGACGACAGGTGTGCAATGAGTCTGCCGTGCCGGCCGTAGCGGGCGGTTTGCTGGCCGCGTCGGGCACGGAGGCAATGTGCGTGACCGAGGCCCGGTTGAAAATCGGTTGCGCCGTGCTGGGATCGGGGAACATCGGTACCGATCTCATGATCAAGGTTCTTTCCATGTCGGGCAGCCTCGATGTGCGCGAAATTCTGGTGGAACCGGGCCGGCGCCGCATGGTGGGGGGCCAGGAGGCCATGATCGTCGACGTGGCGCTCGACCTGGCCGGGCAAAAGGAAAAGCTGCAGCAACAAGCCGAGGAAACGTGAAAAACGACAACCTGATCAGCTCGCTGGGCTATGTGCGAATCGGCATGCGCGACCCGGGGGAGTGGGCAAGCGTGGGCGAAGGAATCCTTGGCTTGCGCGCGGTGGCACAGGCCGACGGTTCGATACACCTGCGCATGGACCGGGCGCCGGCGCGCTTCATCGTTGAGCCGGCGGAACAGGATGGCTTCATCTGTGCCGGATGGGAGTGCGCCGCGGATTGCTTCGCTTCGCTCACCGGCCGCTTGTCCGCGCATGGCGTGTCGCTGGTTCACGGCTCCGACGAGGCGTGCGCCGCCCGCCGTGTCGATGCCTTCGTCGGCGGCGTCGACAGTTCCGGCAATGCCTTCGAGGTATTCCATGGCCGGGCGGCGGCGGATTCCGCCTTTACCTCGCCCATCGACGGCATCGCGTTCGTGGCGGACGGGCTTGGCCTGGGCCATGTCGTGCTGCCCGCCGCCAATCACGCCGCCACCAGCGGCTTCTACCAGGAGGTGCTCGGCTTCGGCATGAGCGACGAACTGACGCTGCCGCCGCCGGTGGACGGCGCGCCGGAGATGCGCATTCACTTTCTGCACGCTGCCAGCCCCCGCCATCACAGCCTGGGCCTGTTCAACGGTCCGGCGCCATCCGGGGTGGTGCACCTGATGGTGGAAATGACCACCCTCGATGCGGTCGGCGCCTGCCTGGACCGGGTGAACGCGGCCGGTCTGCCCCTCACCGCAACGCTCGGGCGTCATGTCAACGACGGCATGGTGTCCTTCTACTTCCTCGCCCCGGGCGGCATTCCCGTGGAAGTGGGCTACGACGGCAAGCAGTTCGACTGGGACAGCTTCGTTCCCACCCGCAGCACGGTCGGCGACCTGTGGGGCCATGTTTACAGCTTTCCCGGATGAGGCGCGGCTGATGGACAAGACCCGCGGCATCGGCGATATCGTCGCCGAGATCGACAGCGGCATGACGCTGGCCATCGGCGGCTGGGGCGGGCGCCGCAAGCCCATGGCGTTCGTGCGTGAACTGCTCAGGAGTCCGGTAACCGACCTCACCCTGCTGAGTTACGGCGGCCCCGACGTGGGCATGCTGGCGGCGGCGGGCAGGATCCGCAAGCTGGTGTTCGGTTTCGTGTCCATGGACCTGGTTCCGCTCGAGGCGCACTTTCGCGCGGCGCGCCAGGCCGGCGCCTTCGAGGTGATGGAACTCGACGAGGGCATGTTCCAGCTGGGACTCAAGGCGGCGGCGGCGCGGTTGCCCTTTCTGCCCACCCGGGTCGGTTTCGGCTCCGATGTGTTGACCACGAATCCGGAGATCAGCACGGTGCGTTCGCCCTATGGCGATGAGGAACTGGTGGCGGTGCCGGCACTGCGGGCGGATGTGGCGGTCTGCCACGTCAACCAGTGCGATGTTTCGGGCAATTCGCGCATCAGCGGCCCCGACCCGTTTTTCGATGAGTGGTTCTGCCGGGCTGCCGACAGGGCCTACCTGACCACCGAGGAAATCGTGCCCACCGATGCGTTCAACGACCCGCTGATCGCCCTGCAGATGCCTATAGAGCGCAACCTCGTGCATGGCGTGGCGCTTGCCCGGCACGGTGCCCACCCGACCTCATGTGCGCCGGCCTACGGCATCGACGTGGAGCATCTTCGGCAATACGGCGCTACCGCCAAGGGCGGGTGGTCCGACTATCTCGCCCGGTACGTGACCGGCATGGATCTCGACAGCTACGTGCAGGCCGTGGGTGGAGCCGCCCGCATCGATGCCTTGCCACTGCCGGTTTTTTAGGCGCGGCCTGGAGGCGACCATGACTTTCTCGCTCGCGGAACTCTGCATCAGTGCCGCCGCCGAGGCTTTTCGCGGCGCAGGCGAAACCATGATCACCAGCATTGGCCTGGTGCCGCGGCTGGCGGCATCCCTGGCCAAATCCACCTTTGCGCCAGGCCTGATGATGACCGAGGGCGAGGCGTTCCTGGTCAGCGAACCCGTGCCCGTCGGCCCGCGCGGCGATTACCGACCGAAAATCGAAGGCCTGATGACCTACGAGCGGGTGTTCGACATCATCTATCGCGGCAAGCGCCATGCCATGGTCACGCCGGTGCAGGTGGACCGCTTCGGACAGATGAACATCTCCGTGATCGGGGACTACGAACGGCCGAAAGCGGCGCTGCTCGGTGTGCGCGGATATCCGGGCAACACGGTCAACAATGCCAACTCCATGTTCGTTCCAGCCCATAACGCCCGCACCTTCGTAAGCGGCGAGGTGGACATGGTCAGCGGCGTCGGCTACAACCCGGACCGCTGGCCCGGGGGGCGCAAGCCCGAATTCCTGGATCTGCGGCGTATCGTTTCCAACCTGGCGGTGATGGATTTTCAGGGCAGGGACAACGCCATTCGCGTCATCAGCCTGCATCCGGGCGTGACCTTCGAGGAAGTGCAGGACAACACCGGCTTTGCACTCGAGCAGGCCGCAGACCTGGGCGAAACGGTTCCGCCCACGGAGCATCAGCTACGCGTCATCGAGCGGCTCGACCCGCACAATCTTCGGGCCACCGTTTTCACGGACAACCCACCCGGTCGCCGGGAAGGATGAAGCGTGATGCTCCGGGTGCCCGCGCCGCACACCCGCGCTCGTCGCGACACCAGACACGGTTTCCTGTGCGTCCCGGTCTGTTCGCACCGGGGCTCTCTGTTCCTGTGGAACAATGCCGTATCATGCGCGACAAAAGTGAAAAAATATTTAAAAACAATAGGTTATAGGATAACCTGAAGTATAGAGGCGATTGTTTTCAATACCCCGTTCGATGCCTGCGACGACAGCAAGACTACACACACCACTCACCAGGGCGCTCGGCTGCCGGTGGCCCGTCGTCCAGACGGCCATGGGGTGGGTGGCTACGCCGGACCTGGTGGTTGCCTCGGCGTCGTCCGGGGCCATGGGCTTTCTGGCTGCCGCGGTGATGACGCCTCAGGAGTGCGAAGCGGCGCTGGCGGCGATCAAGGGGCGCACCGAGGCGCCGTTCGGCGTGAACGTGCACTCCTTTCAGCCCGGCGTCGAGCGCATCGTCGATGCCTGCATCGACCACGAAGTCGCCGCGATCTCCTATGGGCGCGCGCCATCGGCGAAACTCATCGACCGGGTGAAGGGGGCGGGCATCCGCTGCGTGCCGACCATCGGTGCGGCGAAGCACGCCGGCAAGGCCGTGGCGCTCGGAGCGGACGTGCTGGTCTGCCAGGGCGGCGAGGGCGGCGGCCATACCGGCGAGACGCCGACCTGGCTGCTGCTCGCCCAGGTGCTCGACATGAATCTCGGTGTGCCCGTCGTCGCCTGCGGCGGCTTCAAGGACGGGCGGGGCCTGGCGGCGGCACTCACCTTCGGCGCCGACGGCATCGCCATGGGCACGCGATTTCTGTTGACGGCCGAGAGCCCCACGCCCGATGCGACCAAGGGGCGTTATCTCGAGTCCGAGCTGACCCGGATCCGGGTGTCCACCAGGCTCGACGGCATGCCTCAACGCATGATCATGAATCGGCGGCTCGAATCCCTGGAGCGTGCCTCCTGGCTGCGCATGCTGTTGATCGCGCTGAACAGCGGCTGGCGCTTCAAGAGGCACAGCGG
>CAZNFI010000062.1:8400-9517 GCA_964572185.1 uncultured Pseudomonadales bacterium | reverse complement strand
CCGAGATGCTCCGGTCGTCCTGGGCCATGGCGAGGAGTTCGGGCCTGTCTTTCGGCCAGACACTGATGGCAGCCAATGCGCCGATGATCATTCAGCAGTCCATGGTGCACGGCCGGCCGGACGACGGCGTGCTGCCGAGCGGGCAGGTTGCCGGGCTGATCGATGATCTGCCCACCTGTGCCGAGTTGATCGGCAGCATCGTCACGGATGCGCAGGCGCGCCTGGCGGCAAGCGGGGCGGATTGAAACATCCGGGCGAAAGCGGACCGGGGAAAAGGAGTGGCGAGATGGCGCAAGCCCACAACATCGATGCCTTGAGGACGCCCACCGGCCGCCGCCGATACGGCCCGCAGACCCTGTGCGAGGGCGGCGGGCAAGCCCATGTCACCATCATCGAGAGGCGCTGAACAATGACGGGAATCCGTGCAGGCCGGACGGCCATCGTCACCGGCAGGTGCTGCGAGATATTAGGCGGCAAGCTGTCGGTGGCGGACGGCTGGCGGACCGGGCCGGAGCTCGACAGGGCGACGCGCCGGAAAGCCGGGGAACTGACTGAAGCGGCCGACCGGCTGCTCGGCGAGGCGAGACCGGCGCAACCGGTGTACGGAACCTGAGGCAGACCGTGGGGCTGAAGGTCGATTACGAGGAACTCGCCGCGTACGCCGGCGAGCGGCTCGGGCCGACGGGCTGGATGACGGTCGATCAGGCCCGCATCGACCTGTTTGCCGATGCAACGGACGACCACCAGTGGATTCACGTCGACCCGGAAGCGGCGGCGCAAGGGCCGTTCGGCGCCACGATCGCGCACGGCTATCTGACGCTTGCACTGGTGAACAGTTTCCTGCCGCAACTGATCACCGTCACCAATGCATCGATGGGGGTGAACTACGGTTGCGAGAAGGTTCGCTTTCCGAGTCCGGTGACCGTTGGCTCCAGGATACGTGGCAGGGGTGAGGTGATCAGCGTTGAACGTGCCGGAAGCGGCAGGCAGATCTGTATCCGGGTGACGGTGGAGGTCGAAGGCCGGGAGCGGCCGGCCTGTGTGGTCGACACGCTGAGCCGCTTCTATCCCTGACGGCGTCACACCCGCTCTCGTTCAGGAATTCGAGGCTGTACCC
>CAZNFI010000062.1:0-8390 GCA_964572185.1 uncultured Pseudomonadales bacterium | reverse complement strand
GGCCCGTGTGCGCGTGGGGTGGTGAATGTCAGTTGCCCGCCACGCTGGGTATTTCGCAGGCGGTGTCCAGCAACTCGGGGTACTCCTCGCGGAACGATGACTCGCAGAAACCGATGACCGCCTTGGCCCGGTCGACGACGTAAGCCCGGATGTCCTGAGCGCCCGCCGCATCGAGTGCGTGGCTGAAATCGGGCATGCCCTTCTCGGTAAAGGCGCCGTCGATGACAATGGCGTTCCAGATGTCATGCACGGCCTGGCTGGAATAAAGCAGGCTGGCAATGGTGCCCGAGGTGCCGATGCCGGGGCCGTGACATACCGCGCAGTAGCTGTGGAAGGCGACCTGGCCGCGTTCGACCTGTTCGGGCGTGTAGTCCATGGCGGGCGGCGTGGGTACGGCCAGGTAGGTGACTTCCGGCTCCGGCAGTTGCGCCTGTCCGCCCAGCCGGTAGGTGAGGATGCGGCCGTCGGTGAGCACGTTGTTCCGGTGACGGGGGGCGCCGCTTGCCACGGCGTAGGCGCCGCCCCAGCCGGCCACCACCGTGATGTACTGTTCGCCGTCAATGCTGTAGCTGACCGGAGCCGCAATGATGCCGGTGTGGGTGGGGCTTTCCCAGAGCAGTTCGCCGGAGTCGGCCGCGTAGGCGGCGAACTTGCCGTCGGCGCGGCCCTGGAAGACCAGGTCGCCGGCAGTGGAGAGCAGGCCGCCGTTCCACGCCGTGGCGTGCTGGACGCGCCACACTTCCCGCTGGCTCACTGGATCCCAGGCAGCCAGGAAACCCTTGATGGCCTCGAGATTGTCGATGTTTTCCTCGGCGCTGGCCGGTGGAACGGTCAACTGGAAATCGACACCCAGGTTCCAGTCCCTGGCGGAATAGCGGAAGGCGTTGTCCTGGGCATAGTCGAAACGCAGATCCAGCGCCGGGATGTAGACCAGGCCGGTGCCGGGATGAAATGTCATCGGGTGCCAGTTGTGGCCGCCGAGCGGCCCTGGCCGTACTCGCCTGGTCTCGTTGGCGTAGTGGGCATCCGGGCTTTCTACCGGGCGGCCCGTCTCCGGGTCGATGTGCGTCGCCCAGGTCACGGGCACATAGGCTTGTGCGGATATGAACTCGCCATTGGTGCGGTCGATGACGTAGAAGAACCCGTTCTTGGGCGCCTGCATGATGACCTGCCGCATAAGCCCGTCGATTTCGAGGTCCGCCAGAATCATGTGCTGCACGGCCGTGTAGTCCCAGTTGTCGCCGGGCGTGGTCTGATAGTGCCAGGCGCGCAGGCCGGTATCGGCATCGATGGCGACGATTGACGACAGGTAGAGATTGTCGCCGCCGCCGGGGCTGCGCATGTAGCGGTTCCAGGGCGAGCCGTTGCCGGTGCCGATGTAGAGCAGGTTCAGGTCCGGGTCGTAGGCCATGGAGTCCCACACCGTGCCGCCGCCACCGATTTCCCACCACTTGCCGCCCTGCCAGGTACCGGCCGCGAGTTCCATGTCCTTGCTTTCGAAGCCATCCGCCGGGTTGCCCGGAACGGTGTAAAAACGCCAGAGTTGCTCGCCGGTAGCCGCATCGTAGGCGGTGATGTAGCCGCGCACGCCGTATTCGGCACCGCCGTTGCCGATGATGACCTTGTCCCTGACGATGCGGGGCGCACCGGTGATGGTGTAGGCGCGGTCGCGCGGCACGGTGTAGACCTCCCACAGGGGTTCGCCGGTGCCGGCGTCCAGAGCGACCAGGCGCCCATCGAGGGTGCCGACATAGACCTTGCCCTTCCACGCCGCCACGCCGCGATTGACCACGTCGCAGCAGGCGTAGCGCGCCCAGGCACGCGGCACCTCGGGGTCGTACTCCCAGAGCAGTTCGCCGGTTCGCGCGTCGTGGGCCCAGACCACGGACCAGGTGCCGGAGGTGAACATGACGCCGTCCACGACAATGGGCGTTGCCTCCAGGCCGCGCTTGGTGCCCGTGTCCCAATACCAGGACAGGCCGAGGTCGCTTACCGTCTCCTGGTTGACCTGGGTCAGGGGGCTGTGGCGCTGTTCGTCATAGGTGCGCCCGGTGCTTAGCCAGTTGCCGGGCTCGGCCTTGGCGATGCGCGCACCGTCGATGTCGCCGGTGGCTTGCCGGATCCGGGCGGCACCGGGCCCGGACCGCTCGGATTCGGCCGTTGCCGTTTGCGGGCTGGAGCCGGCGCCGGGTTCGGATTGTTCGGAGCAGGCGCCGAGCATGGCCAACAGTACGGCAGCGGCCAGGGCCGAAAGATAGGTTTTCATCGAATCCCCTGTGGTCGTTCCTTGTTCGAAAGCATCGTGTCGCGGGACTTTGAGGCGGCGTTACCCGTTGCGCCGTCGTGCTCAGGATGGTCCGGCAGGCGGCCGCGGGTCAAGTTTCGTCGTGCATTGCGTTCTCGACGCTGGTCTGTCCCGCCTGACTGCGGTGCCGGTCAATCGAACCTGCCCGACACTCCCGCCCCTCGCGCCTTGTCAGGCGGCGCTGACGGCTCGTGCCACCGCTCCCCACTTCGCGACCACCGACGGGTCCCGGTGCATGGACTCGGCGGTCAGGTACATCGCCAGCCGCGATGCGATGCCCCGATAGCGCTCGATCAGCCGATCGGCGATGTCGTCCCAGCGGCCGACCACCACGAAGTGCTCGAGCATCTCGTCACTGATCATGGCCGCCATGGCCGCGCTGTCGCCCTTTCTCATCAGCGCGTTCAGGGTGCTGGTGGTTCCCGTATAGCCGAGGTCGTCGAACTGGAAGGCGTAGTTGGGCGTAGACCCGTAGAAGGCGACCTGCATGCGCGCCCGCTCGAGCATGGCTGCGCGCTCCTCCGGGCTGTCGCCGGCCACCGCGAAAGCCGGCACGATCAGGTCGACCTCCGAGGCATCGCGGCCGGCCGCCGCGGCGCCCCTGGCCACCGCCGGCAGCAGGCGATTGTGGATGTAATGCAGCGAGTGCATCGGATGCACATGCAGGCCGTCCGCCAGTTCCCCCGCCAGACGGCACATGAGCGGCCCGACCGCGGAAATGTCGAGCTTGATGTCCTCGTGCTCGTGGCGCGGCGGGGTAAACTCCCGCGGCATCAGATTCATCGGATAGTAAGGCCCGTCGTGCTGCAATCGCGCCTCTCCCTTGAATGCCTTGATACAGGCGCGGAAAGCCTGCACATAGTCGCGCATCTGCGCGGCCGGCTTGTCGAACAGGGAACTGTAGCGCCGGATGACGTGCCCCTTGACCTGGCTGCCGATGCCCAGCCGGAAGCGCCCCCGGGTCTCCCGCGCCAGTTCCCAGGCGACCTGGGCGGAAATCATGGGGCTGCGGGGAAAAGCGACGGCGATCCCCGTGCACAGTTCCAGGGTCGTCGTGGCGCAGGCTGCGGCGGCAATTGACATCCAGGGTACCTGGGCGGTTTCGGTAAAGAGCATCCCTGAGAATCCGAGCGACTCCAGTTCCCTGGCGGCCTCGGCGGTTCCGCCCCAGCTCATGGGGCGTGCCATCAGATCGATTTTCATGGGTTCACTCCGGTTTGCGGCCTGTTCACGGAGACCGCCTGGACTGCTTGGGCGGCGTTGACGTGGACCGATGGTTGCATCGCGCCTCAGATGGACCGCAGGTCCGGCGGCTCGCCGGTGGTGCCGCGGGTAACGCCCGACTTGCGCGACCCACGGGCGGCGAGATGGCGAAATTTTTTCGATAGTTCCGGCCCGGCGGCGCTCAGGCCGCCATCGACCAGCAGCGCCTCGCCGGTGACGAATTCCGCGTCTTCGCTGGCCAGAAACAGGGCCGCGCCGGCGATGTGTTCGCCGCGGCCGAAGTCCGGCCAGGGCTGCGATTTGGCAAAGGCTTCGCGGGTAGCTTCCGGCCGCCCGTGTTCGGCGAGCGGCGTGGCGATGAAGCCGGGGCAGATCGCATTGACGCGAATGCGCTCCGGCGCCAGTTCCACGGCGGCGCTGCGCGTGAGATTGATGACCGCCGCCTTGGCCGCCGAGTAGGCCACCGGGCCGGCATCGCCACTCAGCCCGGCGACCGAGGCGGTGTTGATGATGGCCCCGCCACGCCCCTGCGGCTGCATGATTCGAGCAGCGTGCTTGATACCGAGAAAAACGCCCTTGACCAGCACATCGAAGGTGTAGTCCCAGTCTTCGACCCGGGTTTCGCTCAGCGGGCCGACAGCCCCGCCGACGCCGGCGTTGTTGAACAGAATGTCGAGATGCCCGAAGGTTTCCACCGCCAGGTCGATCATGCCCGCCACATCGGCCTCGACCGCAACGTCGGCGCGCACGAACCGGCTGCGCTCGCCGAATCCCTGGTCGGCGGCTTCACTGAGCGCCGCCGCGCCGGTCTGCGTGTTGTAGTCGGCGAGCACCACGCTCGCACCCTCGGCCAGAAAGCGCAGCGCCGTGGCCTTGCCCATGCCGCTGCCCGCCCCGGTGATCACTGCCACCATTTCGCGTAGGAGCATTATGTCTCCTCTCAGCTCCCGCTTGAACGAACGACAGGAACGCTTCCGGTGCCGTAGCGGTTTTCGTTCAACTGCTCAAGGCGCCAGCACGATCAAGTTGCTCCGCAACTTGGTGAGTTTGTTCGGAAATGCGACGCAAGCGTACCCATGCTCGCCGCTTGAGGATTCTAGCAGAATCTCCGGTTCGCGCGTTTGCCTGAGAGTCCCGGGCTGCGGTGCGATGCCCCCCCCGTTCGATTTCTGCACAGGGTCGGGGCAGGCATGCGGTCACCTGAATCGGCCGGAGCCTTTGCCCGCCGGTGGGGTGGAAAGGCAGCAGCGGCTGTCCGCCCTACGAGACGGTGGTGGTCCTGTGCTGACCGCCGAAGCGCTGCTCCCGGTAATCGCGCGCCCAGCGGGCGCCGGGGAGCAACGGGCTGGGGCGAACCGGCGCGGACACGGTTCCGAAACGCGGGGGGCCGAGGAAGCCCGAGTCCGGTGTCGCGAGGTCTTGCGCGTTCAGCAGTTGGTCGCCGGCTTCGGTTGTGGTGGCCGACGACTCGACCATGTCGGCTGTGCCTGCCGAGGCCAGGGAACCCTCCAGCAGGTGTTCGAATCCGGGATCGCCGGTACGGAGCAGTATCCTGCGCAGGGGTACGCTACCCATCCAATGCGGTTGATTGGCGGGCGGTCGAGCCAGGTCGCCGGGGCCGGCGAGACTCTCGAGGATGTGGCGATTGGCGCCGAAGTCGCCGGCTGCCGCTTCGCCGGCGCCGCCCCGCGAAGGGGCGAGATTGGGTTGGGTCAACTCGGCATCCAGCACGCTGGTGCGGAGATTGTCGCCGATTGCCGGTAGAGCTGCGTCGGTGGACTCCAGGCCGGGGCGCAGCAGGTCGGAGGTCTGCGCCGGGTCGGCGATGCGGAATTCGGGGTCCGCGATCACGGCGAGCAGACGCCGGTGGTGGTTCATGTACTCCCTGACCTGCTCCTGGTTATTCACCGACCGGAGGTAGGCGATCTCGTCCAGTGACTCGATCAGGGGATCTCTCCCGTCTTCGACGGCGAGCCACATCTGGTGGAAGTAGGGGCCCTCGCGACCCAAGGCGCGGATCTGGCTTTCGTCCATGCCCGCCGTGTTCTGAATCCGCATGAGCGCCGCATTGCTCTGCTCCAGCAACCACTGCTGCAACTTCGCCCTGTCGACGTTCTGATCGAGCATCCGCACGCCCCCGGTCAGCGCATCGTTGAACTCGTCCGCCCGGTGTGCCAGGTCCTCCGCGGTATCGTAGACCTTCAGGTCATACCAGTCGAAGAAAGAGTCGATGCTTTGCACCCGCGCCACGTCACCGGAGTTGACCGCCGCAACGCGGGCCTGTCGAATCTCCGCGTAGAGCCGCTGCAGCTGGCCATCGCCGATGTCGCCACCGACGCTTCCGACCATGACTCTCAGGTCTTCGCGCAGGTCGTTGACCACGCCATAAGCCTCCAATCCACGCCAGTTCGAGGCCTCGCGGTGCTCGTAGTACACCCTTTCGAGTTCCACCTGGGTGCCCGCGCAGTCGAAGTCGTCTGGCGCCCGGCGGTAAACCGATGCATCCGCGACGGCCCGCGAGGCGTCGGGCGACACACCACCGCTCGAGGGTATGCCGCTCTCGCGCGAGGGCATGTGCTGGTAGTTCGGCTGGACCGGCGACGAGGCATCCACCGCGGCACCGGGAGAGGTCTCGCCGCTGGATGCCACGATACTCCAACCGGCGCCACTGTCGTCGAGACTCGGCGCGGCCGATGGGGCGCTCACGGCAGCAGACTCCAGTTCAGAGCTTTCGATAGGGGTGCTGTCGAGGTGAGAACCATCGAACCCTTCCAGGCGCCGGTCCACGAGGGTCCCGGCATCAACGTCGGACAGCCGGCTCGGGTCGCCGGCGTTCCGACTGTCGCCGGTGGCAGCGGACTCGTCCAGAGCCGGGAAAAACTCCAACTGCGGATCCGAGACGTTCTCGTCAACGCCGGTCATGGCGGCCGGATTCAGGAGTTCGGCAAGCGGCTCGTCGATGTCGTCGACCGGACCATAGGGATTGTCGAGGTCGTCGACCCGGCCGTAGGGGCCGTCGATACTCAACTGTCCCGTGGTTTCCACCGCCGGCATGCCCTGGTTGACCGTACCCTGGGGCGCATCCGGGTCACCGAGGCGCGCGGTGCCCGCCAGTTCGTCCAGCGTGTCCGCCGTGTCCGCGGCGTGGTGCAGGTCCGCCGCACTCTGCATGTCCTCGGCCGCCCCGGTGACGCGGCCCATGTCCTGCAGGTTCTCCGCGCCGCGGGCAGTGTTGGCGACGCCGGCCCCCACGTTGGCCGCTACCATGGTGCCGGCGCCCGCGGACGGCGGCGCCGCCGGCGGTGCGGGTGGCGAGGGTTCCGGCGCAACGCCGGGCGCCCCACCCGGAATCAGGTTGCGCACGCCCAGCGCCGTCTTCATCAACGGCCGGAATCCGGCCCGC
This sequence comes from uncultured Pseudomonadales bacterium, assembly GCA_964572185.1. GTDB lineage: Bacteria > Pseudomonadota > Gammaproteobacteria > Pseudomonadales > Azotimanducaceae > Azophilus. The sequence goes on along the minus strand of CAZNFI010000062.1, from coordinate 1,458 downwards.
TGGGTCTGGTACACCGTCCCGGTGAAACTGGCTACGGACGCGCTGTGGGTGCCGGGGCCGTATTCGCGTTCGAACAGCGTGCCGTAGAGTTCCCGAAAGACGACATCGGCGGCCCCCGAACCCGGCCGCTCCTGGATACCCGTCAGGTTGTTCACGAATACGTCCAGCGGAGCGGTAATCCTGACGCCACCGCCGACAATCAGGTCATCGCTCATGGCGGCCGCGATCAGCGCCCCACCGGTCCAGGTTTCCGTCATGGCGCCGCCGAGCAGGACCGCATCTTCACCGCTCAGCCTGTTCTCAGGCCAGCCGATGGCCGATATGGACAGCCGCCCGTTGACCGTGAATCCGAGCGTATCCGCCGCCAGCGTGGAACCCTGTCCGACCGACTCCGTCAGTTCACCCCCGACAGTTACCTTTTCCTCGCCATAGACGGCATCTTCGAATCGTTCGACGTTGCCTGCATGCAGCTCGTCGAGTTCGCCGCGGCGGTTCGAATCGCCGCCGGTTCGAACGTTCAGCGTCTCCGCCCGGGTTTCGATCGCGTATCCCTCGGCGTTGCGCTGTGCGCCATTGCCTGGCATGTCACTGCCTCTCATATTGGATTAGACCGCTCCCGGGAAGCCTCGTTCTAGTGTTCTGTCAAGCACGGAAAGTGCTCGCTGTTACTCCGCGCACCCAGTGCTTTCACTACGCTTGCCAGCCTCGCTACGTTCATTCATGAATAGGTCGGGCTAGCAAAACCGCCGGGTGCGACACCCTGCGCCAGGGCGTTCGCCTCTCAAGTAAGCTGCTACACTCTTTCCGCCAGGAACTCATGTCATGAAGACCAGCCCGGAAAAGGAAGGCCAGGAGCGATCGGAGGACGCCGCATCCGTGCTCGAACGCATGCTCGCCGAGCCCGAGGCCGCGCCGCGTTCGGGCACGCTTGTTGAAGCCGATCTGGCAACCTGGGCGGAAACGTCCGGTACGCTGTCCGACGGCGGCACCGCGCGCCTCGGTGCTTCCTGCCTTCTGCAGCCGGCGTCCGGCGACCGGGTCCTGATCTGGTCGGGCGACGACGGCGAGCGGTGGATCCTCCATGTGCTCGACCAACCGGGTTCCCAACCCGCACGGGTGGCTTTGCAGCGCCCGCTGGTCATCACGGCTCCCAAGGTTTCCCTCAGCGCCGAAGACGTGCATATCCAGGCGGAAGACTTCCTGACCAGCACCCGCAATCGCCACGCGGTGGAGCATGTCCGCACCGAGACCGTCGACACCCGCGTCGCGCAGATCGGCACCGATGTGCGGCGCGCCGGCCACGCCAGCGACGCAGTGGAGGGCACGGTCATGCAACGCGCCGGCACCTGGATCTCCAACACCGTCCGCGAGGCGCGCCATCGCGCGCGCGCATTCCTGTTCGACTAGCCCGCATATTGCACCAAGGGCCGCGATCATCGCGCCGGATTTTGCCCTTCT